>LVCQ01000034.1 GCA_001644975.1 Piscirickettsiaceae bacterium NZ-RLO1 | reverse complement strand
CGCTTACGTAATCTTATTGCATGTCATATTTCAACCCTAAACTTAATTTTGATTTTTTATTCAATTGATTAATATGGTTGCAAGCTTCCTTTTTTTTCTTGGGTAGTTAATGTTTGAAAGTTTTTTGTAATTAAAAAAATTTTATTTGAATGATTATCGAAAAAACTGCTAAGAAATTGTGTGAGTTTTTTTAATGATAGAAAGCTGCTGCATAAGACTCTCCTTGTCAATCAATATGAAAATTATAGTTGCTAATCTCTGACTTTAAAATAAATAAATTATTTTTACTCGTATTAATTTTTATTAGTATCATCGTAATAACAAAAGAAGAGCGTGGCCTCCTTTTAATATGAATAGTTTGCTATTTAGATGGTTGGATATCACAAGAATTTCTCTATGCTAATAGCTTGGCTTGCAGCATGAATAACACTGGCAATACGAATGCTTGATTGAATTGCTTCAGGCTTTACACTATGTTTGAGTAATTGTTTGGTATGTGAATCCATACACATGCCACAGCCATTAATGGCAGATACTGCTAAAGAGTATAATTCAAAGTCAACGCTATCTACACCAGGGTTCATGATACCTTGCATGCGTAATTTTGCCGGTAGACTGGTGACTTCTTTATTAGAAGCTAGGTGGATATAGCGATAATAAATATTATTCATGGCCATTAATGTGGCCGCAAGTTTACTTGCTTCAAGCTCATTGTCTGATATATGTTCGCGAGCAGCAGCTAAAATTTCAGCAATAATTGTATTATCTTTGGTTGCAAAGGCTGAGGCAAGACTAATGCTGGCAATCTGATTCAGTGTTAATCCAGGGGCACCTTGTTCTGATAATACCGCCGAAAGGTTTAATTTAATATCTTTCGCATAAGAAGGCATTAACTGTTTCAATGTATCGATATTCATAGTTTTTTCCTAGTAATAAAAGACAAAGATACTGGCTGGGTTGCCCCAGCCGAATCGTTTTAAACTTAAATTTAAGCTTAAACTTTGATTGTTTGATCCCCTGCTTGCCAGTTGCATGGGCAAAGCTCGTCAGTTTGTAAGGCATCGAGTACTCGAATAACTTCTTGTGGGTTACGACCAACATTGAGGTCTGTAACCATAACAAAGCGGACGATATTCTCAGGGTCAACAATCAATGTGGCGCGTTGTGAGACACCTTCTTCAGAGTCTAAAATGCCGAGCTTTGTGGAGAGTTCACGCTTAACATCAGCAAGCATTGGGAAGCGTAAATTATGTAACTCTTCTTTGTTTTGGCGCCATGCTAGGTGGACAAATTCACTATCGGTGCTGCCACCTAATAAAACTGTGTCACGGTCGTCAAAATCGCTGTACAGGTCATTAAATGCAGCGATCTCTGTTGGGCAAACAAAAGTGAAGTCTTTTGGCCAAAAGAATAAAACCTTCCATTTTCCTGCATATGATTTTTCAGTAATTTCAGTAAAGGCATTATCATTGAGTGTATTAGAAACTGTTGCTTTAACATTAAATTCTGGCAATTGTTGACCGACGCTAATCATCTTGAAAATCCTCAATTTGTTAATTCATAAGGTTAATGTCTTATCGATAAGCCTAGTATCGTTGAATTGTATTGGTATGTGAAATTGTTATTTTTTATAATCTTGATAGATTAAATCTATTAAGCTGGATTAAAGGTGAGCAGTTAATGTGTAAGTAAAAGGTCGTGTCTTAATATATGAGCCATTCTTGTTTGTTAGGGGGGAGCTTGTTTCTATTTTTCTATGGAAATAAGATGGGATCTTCTTCTGCTAAGGCATTTAGGGCTTCTTCTAGTCGCTGGTTTTTGGTTTTGTATGTAAAGAAAAACAAGGAATGTCGAACAACCGTGCATAATTTGCTATAGCACTGTTCTTTTGCTTGCTCAATCTTTGCTGTGCAAGTGCTTTTGTCTATTTTTTTTGAACAGTACTCACCAAAAAGGGTGAAGACTGTTGCTGAATAATTGTTAATAATGGTTTGCTTTTCTGCTGTTTGGGTTGAATGTAAATGATGTAATCTTAAGATATTCGCTGCAATCTGTTTTATAGCTACATAGTTTTCTTCAATGGCAGTGCTTTGTTGCTGTACTGTCATAATTGCAGTATAAAGTTCTTTATTTGCTAGTATTTCTTTGCTGTGTTCTTTTGAAATGTTTAGTTTTTTCTTGAAGCTTTCATGGCAACACTCTAAAAATGCGCCTTGTATTGCTACTAGGTATGGCGAGCTAAAACTTTCAGTAGGCTTTGGGTCCCATTCTACGATGTTATTATAGGCACTAAGGTGGTCTTCTATATTGTCAAATAAATTTAGTGCACGAATTTTTTCTAAGAATAGCTCGTTTGTTTTAATAAGAGAGAATTCATATTGATTCTCAGGGGGGATTGTTAACTTTTCTCTATCAACTGCATTGATAACATCTTCTTTTATGCTGGTAAGGCAGGTCAATATTTTTTGGTGATCCTGATGCTGACCATTAAAAAAATTTATTATTGAATTCATTTTTTATTTAAATATTTATATAATAAATCATTTTAATTTATAGTAAAAAATTATATATTGCAATATTTAAGTTTATATTTATCTTATATTTTAAGTATAAAAATCAGTGTTTTTCTTCTAAAGAACTGCACAGCAAGCTGTCGTGGCTATTGGTTCTGGCTCTGGATTAGTGGCATGTTGGTAAAGAAGGTCAGAGCATTTGCCAAGTTGTTGGCAGGAGCCTGGTCCGACTAAAAACTCTACTACTTCATGCTCTAGCTCCAAAGGCAGTGGTGTTGGCTGAAGTAAGCTATGCATATGATTGTCTTGTTGCAAAAAAAGCGCGTGATATTTAGCCATTATTTTTTTAGAGTATGCAGGAGTATAAACAATTGTTTCTCTGCATCTTTCTGGAAAGGTGCGTTTTTTAGGCTTTTTATAATAATTGTTATTATACTCATCCCACTTGGAGATTGTATAGTCATGAAGGTCGATTCCCATCGTGTTTTGGATAGATAAATGAGTTATGTTTATCGTTACAGGCTTGTTTTGTTGAATGGTGATTTCAAGCTCTTCATGTTGACTTTGAGATACTGTTAGTTGTATCGCATTTAATAGGTAATCTTCATCCTCTGTTAATTGTTTTTTTAATAGATTGGTTATTAATGTAAGCTGCCTTGCTGAGAATATCATGAAAATTTCCTAAAAAATATTATATACCCTTAATCATAATATAAGTGTGTGTTTTTTATCTAAAACAAAGGCCGTGTGCCTGTTCTTTAGTTTTTTATCTTCTGCTATTTTTAGCTAAGCCAGTTTTCGACTGGCTACTAAAAAATATTGAAAGTAATATAAGTAGCATGGCAAATCCCTGTAGAGGACTAATTTTTTCACTTAAAAAAGCCCAGGATAAAATCAAGGTAAAAATCGGCATTAATGCAGTCATTAAGCCAGAGGTTGTACCATCAACAGCAGAGGCGCCCTTAAACCAAAATAAATAGAAAAGTGCAGAGGAAAGGCCTGACAATAGTAATATGTAATTATCTGTTATGGTCAAATGAGTCGGCTTGTGAAGTAAGAGCGTTAGTGGCAGTAAAAGTATCGCATTGGTCATGTTCATCAAAAAGGCTAAGGTGGTAGGGGAGACGTTACTGTGGCTTGACTTAGTTAAGATATAGTATAAAGCTTCAGGAACAAGCGAGAGAATGATTAAAAAATCGCCCCACAGGGCAAGGTGGGAGTGTTGATTAAAGTGCAAGCCTTGCATGTTGATGACTAATAAGCCTGCGGTAGCAAAACTAATACAGAGTAATTTAAATTTATTTAGTATTTCTTTGAGTAACAGCAGTGAAAATACTGTGATTAGCGCAGGTAAAGCACTGGTGATGATTCCGGCTATGCTGGCTGAAGTATAGCGTACGCCCCATAGCATGAGCAGATTAAAAAATACGCCAGCACAGCAGGCTTGAGCGAAGATAATAAGCCAATCTTTGTGTTTGAGCTTAGTCAGTGGGGTGTATATGGATGTTGATTTTTTAGGTAAGCATAAACAAAATAGTAAGATCAGTGCGCCTAGGCTAAAGCGTACTTGCATGAGTAAGAGTATCGGCAAGTGAGTAACGAGGTATTTAGATGTAGTGATATTCACACCGGTCATCAATTGGGCAAGAACTAAGAAGATAATCGATAAAAAGGTATTTTGTTTCATAAATAAAATTAAGCTTAGTTGAATCGATGAGCTGTTATTCTAGCATAGCTCGTTTTGGCTATAATGGACTAAATAAAAATAGTTATCTCAATGAGCGTGGCTGCTTCTTTACTTAGGCGCCCTAAGATATAATAATCAGATAAAACTTGACAGTTCCTTTGTACCGTTATATAAATACACAAGACCTAGAGAGGTAATTTGATGAATCAAGCAACAGAAGAAGGTTGGTGGCGTTTCATTGACTTATGTGCCGGTTTAGAAAAAGACCAGTTGAGCCAAGTGCTGAAGATTTTTCTAACTGCTGCAGAGGTGGATGATGTGTCAATGCGCACACTATTGGTGGGTGAACTATTGGCTGGTAAAAAAACACAGAGACAGATTGCCGCCGATCTTGCTATCAGCATTACAAAAATTACCCGTGGGTCAAATGAATTAAAGCGAGTCGATAGTCACTTAAGGGCAATGCTGGAAGAAGCTCTCATCCAGTAAATTTGTCTTCCTGGTGCTACGGCCTTAGTACCAGGAGTAAAGCATGCTAGCATCATTATCGCACCAAGAATTTTTGGCACTTGCTAAACAGCAAACACGCATTATCGTCTTTAAAGAAGCAAGCTTTGACGACTTTGGTGCGGTTGAATCATTTAGGAATATTCAAGCAATTGACGAAAAAGCGCTGTTGCTTGAAAGTGCTGACCCTGAGCATAAACGTTTTCTAAGCACAACAATTGCCTCGCGCGTAGTTGCAGAATTGTCTATTAAAAATAATCAGTGTGAACATAGTGCCGATAACAATACGCAGCGTGAGCTAGAGATTGAACCATTTACTGTATTAAGAGCCGCTTTGCAGCAATATCAAGCAGTTTCAAGCCAAGTGTTGCCCGGAGTGATTGGTGGCTCTTTTGGCTTTATTAGTTATGAGTCAGTCAAGTACTTACCTGGGATTAAAGACTTACAGCAAAGTGATAACCCAGATTATATTTTTCGTTTTTATCAAGACCAAATTCACTATGATTATCAACAGTGTAAATTAATATTTGCTACTGTCGTTGATCTTGATAATGAAGCTGACGGCTATTATCAGGCGTTAGACCGTATAGAAATATTAACAACACAGGTTGCTTGTGAAAAACCGGTTGATGCTAAAATAAGCTCAAGTGGGGCAGATGTTTACCAGCACCTAGACGTGATCACTCAGGATGATCATTATGCGGAGATGGTCGCGAAAGCGAAGCCTTATATTTTATCAGGTGATATTTTTCAGATGGTCCCATCTGCTGATTTTAAAGTGAAAATTAAATCAGAAGCCTTGGCAGTTTACCAACAGTTGAGAGTATTGAGTTGTGCACCTTATTTATGTTTTAGCCAAGTTAGCGGTCAAGATGTGATGGTGGCATCTCCGGAAGTACTGGTCAATGTTCATAATCAATTGATTGAAACACGGCCGCTTGCAGGTACGGTACGTCTTCAATCTGGTGCTGATGATGAGCAATTGGCTGCTCAACTGCAAAGTTCAGCCAAAGATGGTGCGGAACATATGATGTTGGTTGATTTGGGTCGTAATGATTTAGGTAAAGTTGCAAAAGCTGGCTCTGTTAAAGTCACGGCTTTAAAAGAAATACTTAAGCTCTCTCATGTGATGCATTTATCATCGACTGTCGTTGGTGAACTAAAGGATGATTGTGATTTCTTTGATGCAATTTCTGCAACGCTACCTGCTGGAACCTTATCGGGCGCACCTAAAATTCGTGCAATGCAGCTGATTAATCAATTAGAAAATAGTCCGCGGGGCTACTATGGTGGCTGTTTTTGTATGGTTGACGCTGAACAAAATTTAACGAGTGCAATTGCTATTCGGATGTTATCGATTAAAGATGGCATTGGCACTATTCGTGCTGGTGGGGGAATTGTCCATGATTCTGATATTGAAGATGAAGTGAATGAAAGACGAAATAAAGCCAGAATGTTATTAGAAGCAATTTTAGCTGCGGAGAAAAGCCAATGATCTTATTAATTGATAATTATGATAGCTTTACCTTTAACCTTTATCAGCAGCTGATTGAGCTGGATCAGGACGTTAAAATTGTCAAAAATGATGAAATTACAGCAAGTGAGGTCAGCGCTTTAGCACCACAAGCAATTATTATTTCTCCAGGGCCTGGTCGGCCTGATGATGCGGGAAATTGCCTGGATATCGTTAGAGAGTGTTCGAAAACTATCCCGATTTTAGGGGTGTGCTTGGGGCACCAAATTATTGCTAGTGCTTTTGGTGGTGATATTATCAGCTCAGATGAGATTGTTCATGGTAAAGATGATTATATTTATCATGATCGCAGTATGTTATTTTCTGGCTTAAAGCTACCCTTTCCAGCAGCGCGCTATCACTCTTTAATCGTTGACAAAGAGTCAATCAGAGAGAGTTTTAATATTCATGGTGAGGTTGCTGATGAAACAGTGATGGCAATTTCCCATAAAAATTTGCCGTTGTATGGTGTGCAGTTTCACCCTGAATCTATTTTAACGCCGAATGGTCAGAACATCGTCAAGAATTTTTTAAATGCAGCAGTGGAGCTTCACTAAAATGTTACAGCAGGCTGTAAAAAAGTTGCTCTATCAAGAAAATTTAACTTTAACTGAAAGTTATCATGCTGCAAAAGAACTATTTACAACTGATAATGTTGCCTTATCCGCCGCATTTTTAAGTTTGCTGGCAGCTAAAGGTGAAACTGTTGATGAGTTTTTAGGCATTATTAAAGTTGCAAAAGAGCAGCAAATGCCAATTGCGGTGATTCAGCCTGCGCTTGATATTGTTGGTACCGGTGGTGACGGTGCGAATACAGTCAATATTTCAACAGCTGCAGCTATTTTAGCAGCAAGTTGTGGTGTTAAAGTTGTAAAGCATGGCAACCGAGCATCGACCTCTGCATGTGGTTCAGCTGATGTATTAGAAGCGTTCGGTGTTAATTTGTATGCGGATGAAGCTAAAATTCAGTCTGCACTTGCTAAATATAATATTGGCTTTTTTTTCGCCCAAATGTTTCACCCCAGTTTTGCTTATATTAAAAGTACACGTAAAGCGCTGGGTATTCCAACCTGCTTTAATTTAATGGGGCCACTATTAAATCCGGTACAGGCGGATTACTTAATTATTGGTGTTGCTAATAAAGAGCGTTTAGTTTTGCTTGCTAATGTGTTAGCTAAAATGAGTATTAAAAAAGCGTTGCTTGTCTGTGGTAATGGTATTGATGAGCTGACAACACATGCAGTTACAGAGTGCTTAGAGGTAATAAATGGTAAAATTCAGGAAAAAGTAATTAACCCTGAAGAGCTAGGCTTTAAAAAATGCCAATTAAGTGATTTAGCTGGTGGCGATAAAAATTTTAATTCGCGTAAAATTCTGGATATTTTCGAGGGGCAGCAAAGCCCACTTGCCGATACAATAATCTTAAATGCAGCCGCGGCTGTTGAACTTTATGGTATTACTAACTCACTATCTTTAGCTATTGATCTGGTACGTGACTCCATCGCCGAAGGTAAGGCGCTAACAACATTAGCAGGACTAATTCAGGAGCAAAATTAAGTTATGAATTTTATTGATAAAATGATAGCGATTAAAAAAGAAGAAATCATCGAAATAGATGCTAAGGATGTTTTTCAGCGTTTAGAAAATATGAGTGGAGCTAAGTCGTTAAAAAAAGAGTTTTTGCCTGATCAATTTAATATTATTGCTGAAATCAAGCGTAGTTCGCCTTCTAAAGGTCATTTAGCTAAAATTAATGACCCGATTGCATTAGCTCATCAATATGTTCAAGGGGGTGTGCAAGCGATCTCTGTTTTGACCGAAGAAAAATACTTTAATGGCTCATTAGAGGATTTAAAGCAAGTCTCAGATGGCCTGATTGATACGAATATTGCAGTATTACGCAAAGACTTTATCATCGATGAGTTGCAAATTTATCAAGCGGCAGCGTTTGGTGCCAGTGCGGTATTACTGATTACTTCAATGGTTAAAGGTCAGTTAGCCCATTTAATTAAAGTTGCACTTGAAGTGGGTTTACAACCTTTTGTGGAAACACACAGTCTTGATGATATTAAATGCGCTGAAGATGCGGGGGCGAACATATTAGGGATTAATAATCGCAATTTGCATACATTAGACGTTGATCCTGAGCATTGCTTGCGGATGATCGACCATGTGGCGACTCGTACCGATATTAAGGTAGTTGCAGAGTCTGGCATACATTCTATTGAGCAGGTGCAAGCGATGAAAAAATCTGGTTTTACTGCGACTTTAATTGGTGAATTGCTTGTTAAAAGTAATGATCCTGCTGCTTTAATTCAAGCTATGTTAAAAAGCTGATAATTTAATTAGGTTAATTGTATGGTTCAGGTAAAAATTTGTGGCATTAAGACAATGAAAGATGCCAAAACAGCGATTGTTGCAGGTGCACGTTATATTGGTTTAAATTTTGAAGAAAAATCACCGCGTTATTTAACTGTGCAAGAGGCAGCTGATATTAGCTCGTTTATTATTAGTGAAAATGCGGTTCCTGTGGGTGTTTTTACACACCATCATGCTGGACAAATTGTTGATATTGCTCGTGCTTGTAATTTAACAGTTGTGCAATTGCATGGTGAGCCTGCTCGTCTTGCTTGTGATGACTTAGCTGTCGATTTAAAAAGAATTTATGTGGTAGAGTTTGATCAGGCTGGCAATATTCACGTTGGTGCTGATCAAGAGATTGGTGAGCGCTTAAAAAAATTAGATAAAAACAGAGATTATTTATTATTTGATTCGACATTGCCTGGTACAGGGCAAGAAGTAAATATAAATAAAAAAAATAATTTAACTAAAACAAATGGCTTTCGTTGTTTTATTGCTGGTGGTTTAAATATTAATAATATTCAAGATAAGATTTGTGAATATCAACCTTATGGAGTTGATGTTGCCAGTGGCGTTGAATCAGTACGGGGTGTGAAATCGCAGACTTTAATCAAGCAATTTATTTATTTAGCTCAGTTTCAAGGAGAGGCTCATGCTGCGAACGCTTAAGGCTGTTGATCATTATTTTGGTGAATTTGGTGGACAGTTTATTCCAGAAATTCTTGTTGATCCTGTGAATGAAATTAATGATTTATTTAATCAGGTGATGAGTGATAGCGTATTTACGAATGATTTATTACAGATGTTACGTGAATACGCTGGGCGGCCGACGCCATTAACTTATGCTGGACGTTTTAGTGAATTTTTAGGGCATAATCTTCAGATTTACTTAAAACGTGAAGATTTATTACATACTGGAGCACATAAGCTTAATAATGCGCTAGGCCAGTGTTTATTTGCTAAAAAGTTAGGTAAAAAACGAATTATTGCAGAAACTGGTGCTGGTCAACATGGGGTGGCAACGGCAACCGCCTGTGCACGTTTAGGGCTTGAGTGCATTATTTATATGGGTGTTGTTGATATGGTGCGCCAAGCGCCGAATGTGCAGCGGATGAAGCTCCTAGGGGCGACTGTCATTGGGGTAGAGACTGGGACGAAAACACTGAAAGATGCAGTGAATGCGGCACTTAGGGACTGGGCAGCAAGCTTTGATCATACGCACTATTGCTTAGGCTCAGCATTAGGGCCGGCACCTTTTCCTGAAATGGTGGCGACTTTTCAAGCGATTATTGGTCAAGAAGTCCATGAGCAAGCATTGAAGGTGTTGGGCCGGCGCCCAGATGCGATTGTCGCCTGTGTTGGTGGTGGTTCGAATGCTATTGGTATCTTTTCTGAATTTATCCCTTATGATGAGGTAACGCTCATTGGTGTGGAAGCTGGTGGAGTGGGCAAGTTAGCCGGTGAGCATGCAGCACGCTTTTTTGATAAGCAAGTCGGTGTGTTGCATGGTGTAAAAAGCTATGTATTGCAGGATAATGATGGGCAAATCAGTGAAACACATTCGATTTCTGCCGGCTTAGATTATCCATCGATCGCTCCACAGCATGCCTATTTACAAGACAGTGGCCGTGCTCAATACTCGTTTGCCAATGATGATGAGGCTTTAGCCGCCATGCAAAATTTAGCGCGCCTTGAAGGGATTATTCCTGCCTTGGAGTCTTCACATGCCTTGGCTTATGTGATGCGCGAGAAAGAGCAATTAGCCGGTCAGCAGGTGGTGATTAATTTATCTGGACGTGGTGATAAAGATCTTGGTCAAGTTGAGCAATATTTGAGCCAGGAGGGTGAATAAATTGAGTATTACAAGCGTATTTAATAATAAGCAGCCGTTTATTGCTTATATTACCGCAGGCCATATTTCTGTGGAGCAAACGATAGAGTCAATTTTAAGCTTAGAGCGTGCGGGGGTGGATATTATCGAGTTAGGGGTGCCTTTTTCTGACCCCGTAGCGGATGGGCCAGTGATTCAGCAGGCAATGACACGCGCCTTAAAGCAACAAATAACCTTTGATGATGTGATTTATATCATCGAGAAAGTGCGTGAGCATTCGGCGATTCCGCTGGTTTTATTTAGTTATTACAATCCAATCTTAAAGCATGGTGAGCATTTTTATCAGCGCAGTCAGCAAGCGGGTGTAGATGCGATCTTGGTGGTTGATTTGCCATTAGAGGAAATGGCTGAGCATATTCAGCTCTGTCAGCGTTATAATCTACAGATCATTCCGTTAATTACCAATACAATGGCACTGTCACGAGTTAAAGAATCTGCTGCATTAGATAGTCCTTTCCTTTATTATGTAAGTCGTAAAGGTGTCACGGGTGTGCAGGCGCAGTCAACTATTGTCACAACCAAAGCTCATCTTGCTAAGGTGAAAGAAGTCGCACAAAAGCCGGTCGCCATTGGTTTTGGTATAGGTTGTAAGAAAACAGCTAAAGAAGCGCTCGCTGTTGCTGATGGCTTTGTGGTAGGTTCTTATATTGTTAATTTAATTGAACAAGCACTGCATCCAGAACAAATAGAAACATTAGTTAAGAACATTGACCCGAGGTAAATAATGCATTTAAAGCTCCAAGAGGAAGTATCCCAACAAGACAAACAACACCTGATGACACGCTTAGAACAAATGGGATTTTCTGTCGTCGAGCAAGGGCAAAACTTAATTGTTATTCATGGCGTCGATGAGCAGGTTGATTATAAGCAGTTTGTTCGTTTGCCGGGTGTGTTTGAGGTGAAGCAATTGACGGGTAAATACAAATTGGCCTGCCGAAGTTTTAAGCCTGCAGGCACACAAATTAAAGTTAAAGATGTCATCATTGGTGGTGATGAGTTAACACTGATTAGTGGCTCTTGCTCTGTGGAGTCACGTGAACAGATATTTGCAACCGCAGAAGCAATCAGCCAAAGTGGTGCGAAAATACTGCGTGGTGGTGCATTTAAGCCGCGTACTTCTCCCTATGACTTTCAAGGTTTAGGGGAAGAAGGCTTGGTTTATTTGCGCGAAGCGGCAGATGCCTATGGCTTACTGGTTGTCACTGAAGTGATGGATGTACAAGAGTTAGAATTAGTCGGCCGGTATACTGATATTTTGCAAATTGGCGCACGCAATATGCAAAATTTCAGTTTATTGAAAGCCGTCGGTAAAACACGTCAGCCCGTGCTACTAAAGCGAGGGTTATCGGCAACCTATCATGAGTTTTTGCATGCGGCAGAATATATCATGAGTGGCGGTAATTTTGAGGTGATTTTATGTGAGCGTGGCATTCGTAGTTTTGAGACTTATACGCGTAATACCTTAGATATTGCTGCGGTGCCAGTTTTAAAAGAGCTATCTCATCTGCCGGTGATTATTGATCCAAGCCATGGTACTGGTAAGCGCTCACTCGTTGCACCGATGGCAAAAGCGGCGGTCGCTGCGGGTGCGGATGGATTATTGATCGAATCTCATCCCTACCCTGATCAAGCATTGACAGACGCGCAACAGACGATTAGTACGGCTGATTTTAATCAGCTAGCTCAAGAGTTACAATATTTATATCATGTCATTAAAGGTTAATTTTAGCCTATCGAATGTGCTGAGTGAGAGTTAATTGTTGACTTAAGCACATTCGTTTTATTTATCTCCTAAAATTTTCTTAATTTCATTAATTCTTAATAAAGGTAGCATAAGAAAAAGTGAAAAAAATTGTTATTATTATTCCTGTGCATAATGAATGTTTATGCCTGGCAAGAACGGTAAGGCAATTGCAAAATGAGATCGCTAAAATAACCCACTGGGATATACAGATTATTATTTTTGATAGTGCATCAACGGATGGCACAGACAAAATTTCACAAGTTTTACAAAAAAAATATAATAATATCGATTTATTGACGGAGCCTAGTAAAACGGGGCTAGGCAGTGCTTATGTTCAGGCGATGCGCTATGCACTTGATCATCTACAGGCTGAGATTGTATTTGAGTATGATGCTGATGGCTCTCACCAGCCATGTTATCTGGTTAAAATGATTGCACTATTTGATCAGGGGGCTGATGTTGTGGTGGGTAGTCGTTATACTCAAGGCGGTTCAGTTGATTCTAGCTGGCCTTGGCAGAGGCGTTTAGTATCAAAATTAGGCAATTTTATTGCTGGTTTATTTTTAACCTTTCGCTATAAAGATTTGACGAGTGGTTTTCGTGGAACACGTGCTTTATATTTGAGGAAATTTTTAGCAAAGCGGTTACTATCAAAAGACTATGCATATAAATTACAGCTATTTTGGCAGTTGCACAAAATGCAGGCAAAAATTATTGAATATCCGATTCATTTTATTGATCGAGCTAAAGGAGTGAGTAAATCACCGAAAGGAAATATTAAGGATTCATTAAGGGTTGTTGCATTATTACGGTTGCTGGAGATAAAACGTTATATTAAAATGAGTGTGGCAGGTTGTGCGTCAATGATCCTGCAGATTACGCTATATAATATATTAAGTGAGTTTGCCTCGTTTGATTTGGCGAATTTTATTAGTATTGAATGTGCTATAGTAATGAATTTTATTTTGAATAATTTTATAGTTTTTAAAGATAAAAATTATAATAGAGAAGGAGTTCTTTTTAAATTTATTAGATTTAATGCTTTTTCTTGTTTATCCGTACTTATTCAAATTATTATGGTGCATTGGCTTCACAGTATCAATGGCTCATCGCTTATAGTAATGGATTTATTTATTTTTATTAGTATTGTTTTAGGTTCAGTTATTAATTATTTTTTATTTTCAAGATTAATTTGGCGTGTATCTACTAAGTAATGACGAGATAGTTAGAGATGATGAAGTTGTTTTTCCAATCAAAATTATTGATTTTATTATTACTGATTATCTCTGTTTTAATACAGGCTCATATTATTTTGAATGAAGATGTACTTTGGCTAGCTACAGCAACACAGCGATTATTAGCAGGTGGCTCATATGCTAATAATTTTTTTGAAACAAATCCACCACTAATTTTATATCTTTATACTCCCGCTGTATTGTTGGCTAAATATACTCATATCACAATTGGTGTTGCCATTTATAGTTTAACATTTTTTATTGGCATAATGTCTTTATTACTATCTTATTTAGTTATAAAAATTATATTTATTGAAAATAAATTGATAGTTAATTTATTGATAACGTCTCTTTTAATTATTTATTTTGTATTACCTATGTATAGCTTTGCTGAGCGTGAGCATTTGATGCTTATGTTGGTAATGCCTTATATTTTATTATCTGCAGCACATGATCAGGTTTGTGTTAAAAAATCAGTTAGAGCTTTTATTGGTATCAGTGCTGCCTTGGGGTTTTGTATTAAACCCTATTTTATTTTTACGCCCTTATTTATCGAGACTTTATTTTTAATTAAATACAGAAATAGAAAGTTATTATTTCGATATGAATTAATTTTTTTAGTTGTAACCTCAATGATTTATGTTGTATCTGTTTACTTTGTTACGCCGAGTTATTTTTCTGTTATTATTCCTTATGATATTAATTTTTACGCTGGTTTTGAGTCTGTTTCAAAATTAAGTCTCTTTAGTAGTCCTTTTGTTGCTGTGTCTATTGTGATTTTTATTAATGCAATTTTTGTATGCTTTTTATTTAAAAGTTATAGTCATTTTATACTAATTTTATTATTGTCTATTGCTGGATTATTTTTAGCTTATTTTATTCCAGGCCAACCTTGGTATTATCATTTGCTACCTATGTATTCAGTTGCTGCTTTTTCTGCGGTTTTATGCTTTCTATTGATGGCTAAAAATATGTATAATACTTTTCCATTGAAAAAATATATACTATTTTTATTGAGTCTTTTTATTGGTGTATTAACTTTATTTTTTTTGGTGTCTATAATTGGAGCAAATGTGCTGGCAGGATTAGAAGAAAGTCGTGCAATTACTTCCTCTGATGGAGTAATGTTAGAATCAACAAAGCATAGTACTGCTGCTTATTATAATGCATTGATAAAGTACGTAAAAAAACATCAACAGATAACGTCAGTTTATTTTTTTTCAAGTCATCTGGAAACATCGACTCTTTCATATTATTCAAAGGTAAAAAATGCCTCACGGTTTCCTTCTTTTTGGATGTTTCCGAAAATTATTAAACTTAGAAAAAACCAGCAAAAATTAAGTGTGATTGATAATGAAAAGATAAATAAGTCTATATTTTTTATTCAACAGGCTGTGGTTCAGGATTTTAATAAAAATAAACCAGATTTAGTTATTATTAGGCAAGAAAGTGCAATAGATTTTCTGAATTTTTTCTTGGAAAATAGCAGCTTTAAAAAAATTTGGCATCACTATCACTATGCGCAGAATATAGGTATATATAATCTATATCTGCGTGATTAAGGTAAGCTTTATTTTAACAGGGCAAGTGATGCTTAATGGTTCGTATATTTAATAAGCTCTTGGCCTTATTATAACACTTTAAGTTTTTGATAGCTTTGCGCCTGGTGCTAAATTAAATAAGTCGAGCTTTTAAAGTGATTAACCAGCTCATTAAAATAGTCGCGTTTATCTGCGTTACTGAGTGCGCTATTATTGATTCGCGTTGAATAAGCTTTAGTTAGGTCTTCTGGGTTAAATTGCACATAACTTAATACATCGGCAACGGTATCACCTTTTACCATCTCACAAATTTCTATGCTGCCATCGCTATTGACCTCGATATGGACAGCATTGGTATCACCAAATAAATTATGTAAATCGCCCAAGGTTTCTTGATATGCGCCGACAAGAAAAATTGCAATGTTATAAGGTTTTTCTGGATGATCAATGGGTAAAGGTAAGCTAGACTCTAAACCAAAGCCATCGACATAGTGCTTAATGGTGCCATCCGAGTCGCAGGTAATATCTTGCAAGATACCACGGCGGCTAGGTTCTTCATTGAGTCTTGAGGTTGGCATAATCGGGAAAATTTGATCGATGGCCCAAATATCTGGCAGAGATTGAAAAATAGATAAATTACAAAAAATTTTATCGGCTAAGCGCTCGTTTAAGTCATCGAGTAATTCACGATGGCCGCGATGACTGGGATTTAAGCAGTTTTTAATTTGTAAACAAATTGCTGAATATAAATGCTCTGCTTGAGCGCGCTGTTGTAGGTTTAGTATGCCATGATTAAACATTGATTGAGCTTCACTCAGTGCGTGAGCTGCATCATGAAAACGTTCGATGGCATTGCGTGTGGTGATATTACTTTGAGTGGTGGCGAGCTGGTGCAAAATTTCATGATCATGCTTGTTAAGTGTTGGGGCAGGTGTTGTGCCGACTGGTTTTTCACAATCAATAATATTTGTGATTAAAACGGCATGATGTGCAGTGAGGGCACGGCCGGATTCAGTAATTAAATTCGGCTCAGTGATCTTTGCTTGCTGGCAGTGTGTTTTAAAGGCACTGACAATATTACTAGCGTATTCATCTAAGCTATAGTTCATTGAACAAAAACTGCGAGAGCCAGTGCCTTCGTAATCTATACCTAAGCCACCGCCGAGATCAACGTAGTCTAAAGGTGCGTTGAGTTGCTTTAATTCGATATAAATACGCGTTAATTCATTAACGCCGCGTTGAATATCGCGAATGTTAGCCAGCTGTGAGCCCAGGTGACAGTGTAATAAGCGTAGACAGTTGAGTTGTTTATGCTTTTTTAGAGTATTAATCAGTTCGATGACTTGTCCAGCGTAGAGGCCAAACTTTGCTTTTTCACCGCCGGTGTTTTGCCATTTGCCTTTACCCAGAGAAGCTAAGCGAATACGTACGCCAATATTGGGAGTGACATTCAGTTGTTTGGCTTCATCCAGAATAAGACTAAGCTCAGAGAGCTTTTCGATGACAATAAATGTATCGTTACCAAGCTTTTGTGCGATAAGGGCGAGGCGTATATAGGCACGGTCTTTATAGCCATTACAGATAATAATTGAATTTTTATTGGCAAGAGCAATAATGGCCATCAATTCAGGCTTACTACCGGCTTCAAGGCCGACACTGGCCTTATGTGCTGAGAGTAAAGACTCTACTACAGCACGTTGCTGATTGACTTTAATTGGATACACAGGTGTGTAATGCCCTAGATAGTCGTAATGGCTAATCGCCTTAGTAAAGGCATTGGCAAGCAACTGGGCGCGATGGCGGAGGATATTGGTAAAACGGATCAATAATGGCAGTTCTTGGCCTTGTGCTGCAAGCTCGCTGACTAGGTCATCCAGACGAATTGATTTTTTACTGTGGCTGCCTTGTGGTTGGACTATCAGCTGACCTTGATCATCGATATTAAAGTAACCGTTGCCCCATTCAGAGATGTTATAGAGTTCTTTTGATTGCTGGATCGACCAAGTCACAAGGGTTCTCCGTGATATTACTAAGCTTAAATATTTAATTTAAGGTGAAATATAAAGTTAAATTTAAAACCATAATTACACCCGTAAAGTATATCGTTGTGGTTAGTGATTATTTATTGTAGGGCATCATGATCCATTTCTTGGCTGCGGATACGAATCACTTGCTCAAGGGCTTGTACAAATATTTTACCATCACCCATTTTGCCACTATATGCATGCTTTAGAATTGTATTGATGACCGCTTCAGCCATATTCGCACTGACGGCGATTTCTATTTTTACTTTAGGCATAAAGTCAACAACATATTCAGCACCCCGATAGAGCTCAGTATGGCCTTTTTGGCGACCAAAGCCTTTGACTTCAGTGACTGTCATACCGGAGATGCCGGTTTGATCCAGTGCTTCTCTGACGTCGTCGAGTTTAAATGGCTTGATGATTGCGGTAATCAGTTTCATAATTTACCCTCCCTTTTGGCAGCTAGTATCCTTTAAAGCACCGTGAAATACAATGTGTAAATACATTAAGACATTGACATTTGTTTTTTGATGATAGTTGATGTCAAATAAGGGAAGTATAAAGTGAATATTAGAGACAGGAGCGGCAATGTTTGACCCTAAATTATTTGATGATATGGCAAAAAAAATCGCTGAGGCGATGCCGAGTGGTCTTAAAAGTATGCAGGAAGACCTTGAACGGAATATGAAAACGGTATTACAGTCCTCTTTTCAAAAAATGGATTTGGTTACGCGGGAAGAATTTGATATTCAGTCTGCTGTTTTGGCTAAAACACGCTTAATGGTTGAAGCGTTGGAGAGGCGTGTGGATGAACTAGAAGCACAGCTACCAATAGATCAACCGCAAAAAGAACTAAAAAATAGTGAATAACGTTTAAATAAAACAAGGCAGGGATGCATGAAATTAGCAATTGTTTACTCGCGTGCTCAGGTTGCGGTGGCTGCCCCACAAGTGACTGTTGAGGTGCATATTTCTAATGGCCTACCGGGCTTTACCATTGTTGGATTACCGGATGCGGCAGTAAAAGAAAGTCGTGAGCGTGTGCGCAGCGCGATTCAAAATTCTGGCTTTAATTTCCCACAGCGACGTACGCTGCGAGCCAAGGAGTGCAAAGCACGGGGTGAGTAGGCCGAGGTAGGTGAGGATTTTTAGCAGAGCGGAGTTGCGGAAGAGCGTAAGGTCTGTAGCAAGCGTAACGAGTGTCTAAAAATCTTTACGAGCCGTAGCGCCATTTGAGAGCAGGGTATGTAGTGGCCGATTCAAGGCACGTAATGCCCTGTGACGAGGGCAGCCGAGGGTTTATAGTCGTCGCGTTTTGCTCGGCGATTTTGCATCATTGGATGTGCAAAATACCTACCGAGGTAGCGACGCTTACGTTACTGTGAACCTTGCGCCTGCAGACTTACCGAAAGATGGTGGGCGCTTTGATTTAGCGATTGCTATTGGCATTTTGGCATCGTCGGGCCAAATCGATGCCGATATCTTAAACGGTTATGAATTTATTGGTGAACTTGCCCTATCTGGTGCAGTACGTTCTGTCACCGGCGCCTTAACGAGTGCTAAAGCGGTTAAAGAATGTCAGCGTAAATTAATCATTGCTGATGATAATGCCAATTTAGCGGCCTTAGTCGAAGGATTGTCTGTATATCGGGCGAATAATTTAGCGAGCATTAGTGCTTTTTTAAAAGGCGAAGGCGATTTAGAACAGGCAACTTTTCAAGTTGATACACGACAAACACACTACCTCGATATGGCGGATGTCAAAGGCCAGGCGCATGCTAAGCGCGCGTTAGAAATTGCCGCGGCAGGTCGTCATCATTTACTGTTTGTCGGTCCTCCGGGAACAGGAAAAACCATGCTTGCCTCACGCTTACCTGGTGTTTTGCCAGCCTTATCCAATCAAGAAGCACTAGAATCAGCAGCAGTGCACAGCTTAACGAGTGCCGAAATTGATTTATCATGTTGGTTTATCCCTAAGTTTGCCAGCCCTCATCATACCGCATCGAGTATTGCCATGGTTGGGGGTGGCTCAGTACCAAAACCGGGAGAAATTTCTCGGGCCCATCACGGGGTATTATTTTTAGATGAGTTGCCTGAATTTGACCGTAAGGTCTTAGAAGTGTTACGGGAACCATTAGAGTCGGGGCAAGTTGATATTATTCGCGCAAGTCACCGGGCGTCTTTTCCGGCCTCGTTTCAACTTATTGCAGCAATGAATCCGTGTCCATGTGGCCATTTAGGCTCACAAGAGCAACGTTGTCGCTGCAGTCAGTTACAGATCAAGCGTTATTTAAATAAACTCTCTGGGCCATTACTTGAGCGTATTGACCTGCAAATTGAAGTACCACGGTTATTGCAACATGAACTAAGCAGTACACAAGAGGCCGAGAGCAGTACAGCGATACGACAGCGGGTCGAGGCTGCACGTCAATTACAATTAAAACGCCAGCAGTGCCCAAATGCTGGGTTAATGCCTAGGCAAGTCGATGTATTTTGTTCACTGGGACAGCAAGAGTCGAGTTTGCTGACACGGGCGATAGAAAAGTTTGGCTTATCTGCGCGGGTATACCATCGCTTGTTAAAAGTTGCACGGACCATTGCTGACCTTGAGCAAAGTACAGACATTAAACTGCAGCATGTGCAAGAAAGCTTGGCCTATCGTAGCTTGGATCGACGTCAGAGTGAGTGATTTAAAGGTCTGAAATAACCGTTGTTTGAGTGGCTTTATTTCTATTCTTATTTCTATTTTGATTTATTTTTATTTTTAATGAAGCAAAGAGTATATAAGCAATAGGGACGATAAATAATGAAAAAATTGTGCCAATGGCTAATCCTGCAATGATTACGGTGCCTAATTGAATACGACTATTTGCGCCAACACCACTGGAGAAGATTAATGGCACAGCGCCTAATATCATGGTTGCGGTTGTCATTAAAATAGGTCGCAGGCGCATGCTGGCAGCTGTTATAATCGCTGTGGTTATTGATGTACCCTGCTGTTTATACAGTTCATTAGCAAAGTGAGTGATTAAAACACCATGTTTAGCGATGAGGCCAATTAAAGTAATGAGGCCAATTGAGGTATAAATATTTAATGAGCCACCAATGAGCTTGAGTAAAGTCAGCGCGCCGACGATACATAAAGGCACGGTTAATAAAATAATAAGTGGATCAATAAAGCTTTCAAATAGTGCGGCTAAAACTAGATAAATAAAGATTAACCCCAAGCTAAAGATTAAAATTATAGTATGATTACCTGAAAGCATTTCACGTGTGTGTTGATCGTATTGAAGACTCATATCTTTAGGTAAAACCTGTTTTGCAACAGCTTCAATCTGGTTAATTACCTGGCCGTTGGTATAGTTACTTTTAGGGACGACCGACATCGCTCCTGCACGCATAGAGTCGATATGAATATACTGTGGTAAGCTTGTTGTATAATCAATGGTAACTAAGCGACTTAAAGCAATGGGACTGCCTTGACTATTCGTTAGAAAAATATGCTTTAATACATTTAAGTCATGCAGGCCATTTTTCGCCAGTTGTAAATACAGCGGGTATTCCACACCATCAAATTGGTAGCCATGTGAGAATTTGTAGCCGCCTAAATACGTACTAATTGCAGTATTGATTGTATCAATAGAAATACCTAGCTCACTGGCTAATTGGCGTTTGACTTTAATATTATATTGCTGATTAGAATAGCGACTATTATTATTAACTTTTTCGAACATTGGTAATTCTTTTAGTGCTTTTTCAAATGATTGGCTTGCTGTAACAATTTGATTGTAGTTGGCATAGCCAGTGATATAAAAATTAATTTCACCGGGTGAATTGCCATTCTTATGACTCATTACATTGATCGGAGAGCTAAAGACTGTAACGTTTTTAAGATGTTTGAACATGGTGGTGATTCTAGTAGCGACTTTGGCATTTTCTATGCTGCTGCTATAAGCGGGTTTAAGCTTAGCAAAGTTAAAGCCAAAATTACCTGAACTTCCAGTGCCACCACCAAATGACATAATTGCTGCGACTTCTGGCATGTTGGCAATTTTGGCAATAATGGGTTTAGCTGCCCGTTCCGTATAAGCAACACTGGCAGAATCAGGTGCTTGTATGCCAATAAACACATAGCCTGCATATTCTTTTGGAATCATGGTGCTTGGTAAGTTTTTAAAAATGATTGCACCTGATATTAGGAGGGTAATAAACAGGCTGATCGGTAGCCAACGATGAGAGAGCACCCAGCTTAAGCTTTGTTTATAATAATGCGTAAGTGTTAAGAAGACATGCTCCAGTTTGTCAGTATAGCTGCCTTTTGTATTGGCTTTGAGTAACCGTGCGCACATCATCGGTGTGAGTGTTAAGGCGATCACGCCAGAGATTAACGTTGCTCCGGCTAGGGTAAATGCAAATTGTTGAAAATAAACAGCCGTTTTGCCGCTTAAAAACGCGGTTGGAATATAAACGGCAATAATCGATAGAGTCATGCCAATCACCGGAAAGACGATTTGTTGTATGCTTGTTAGTGTTGCTGTCATTGGCTTGTCACCACGTTCAACATAACGGTGACTATTTTCGAGGACAATGATGGCGTCATCGATGACCAGGCCAATGGCAAGCACGAGGGCCAGTAGAGTCATCAGATTAATGCTAAACCCAAATAACCACATGATTGCAAAGCTTGCAATCATACAGACAGGAATGGTTACAATCGGAATGATGGCAAAACGCCAGTTCCCTAAAAATAATAAAGTCACCAAGGCGACGAGGATCATCGATTCAATCAACGTATAAAAGACTTCACTGACAGCATGCTGAATGAGTTTGGATTGGTTCCAGAGAATATGCAGCTGCATACCTGGGGGTAGTTGGTTTTGTAAATGCTTTAATGCAGTGTGGAGGTGTTTACCAAGGGCAATAGGATTGGCACCATCGGCGGTTCTGACGCGTACTGCCACGCCTTGCATGCCATTATAAAATGTATAGGCACCAGTATAAGAAACATTATCAATACTGAGGGTAGCAACATCTTTTAAATAAATAAAATGATTACCTTGGTGTTTGACGATAATCGTTTTAAATTGGTCAATACTTGTTAGCCTAGCATCTAGATTAATAGAAATTGTTTGATCGTTGTTAGTCACTTGGCCAGCTTGTATCGCGCTATTATTATTTTTAAGGGCAGCAATGACTTCTTCTACACTTACCCCTAAAAGTGCCATGTTATTGGGTGAGAGGTTGATCCGTAGCGCATCTATTGCTGACATCTGTTGCACTTGGCCGACCCCTGGTACTTGTTGCAAGCGTTTGACAACATGGTTGGCCACATAATCAACAAGTGCATGTTGTTTCATATTGGGGTCAGAGAGGCTGATAAGAAGGGCCTGCTCAGCGTTACTTCCTCGCAAGTCGATTACTGGGGTGTTGGCATTATCGGGAAGATCTGTGGCATTGACCGCTTGTTGTACCTGGGATTGAGCGGTTAAAAATTGTGCGGGGGTGATATCTTTAAAGTTTAGATCGATTTGAGCATAATCTTGATCAGACTCTGAGTGGGTATAAGATAAGTAAGAGACTGCTTGCAAGTTGTTTTCCAAGGGAATAATAATATTTTGCTCGATATACTGAGGACTGCTGCCGGGGGCGCTAACGCGAATTGCTATGCCGGGTTTAAAGACTTTCGGCTGATCACGTAAAGTTAACTGTAGATAACCTAGTATGCCAAGCAAAATAAAGATCAGGCTGATAACGACAGCAAGTACTGGGCGTTTGATGCAAAGTTCAGGAAGTTTCACGAAAATTGCCTTTTAAGGTTTAAATCGTTTGGCTGGTTGTGACCCAAGAGCCTGGATGAATATCATTTAACTTATTAGTGATAATTTGGTCGCCTGGCTTTAAGCCATGGTTGATGATGACCCAGGTGTTATAACGGTTGCCTATTTCTATGGGGACCGCTTTGGCCTTATGATGATCTACCGTATAGACACTAAAGCCGTTGAAGGTAGGGACTAAGCTTAACCCTGGGACGACAAGTGCTTTGTTGTCTTCTTGCAGGGTTTGCGTTAGTAAAACCGTCATGCCAGGTTTTAGTCTCACTGTCTTGTTTAGGGTATTTATCCTAGCATGGGCAAGGTAGGCATGGCTATTTGTAATTAAAGTGGGTGAGATATAGCTTACTGTGCCTGTTATTACGGGTGATTTATCTGTTTTTTCTGCCCAAGTGTGTTGGGCTATAGTGATATGAACCTGTTGATTGACAGCCATTTGAGTGCTGTATTCTTGTGGCAGCTGATATTGAATGAGTAAAGCGTTTGGATCAGTGAGTATAACGATGCTATCCCCTTCGGCTAAATAACTGCCTAGAGTGACCTGGCTGCTTTGCTTAAATGGGCTCTCTGATACGTTGGTACTATTATTAATGGGTTCTAGTGCTCCAATTTGTCCGGCAAAGGGGGCGCGGACTGTGGTCTCGGTGAGGCTCTCTCTTGCACTGGCGACCACTGCTTGAGCGGCTCTTACTGCCCCTAACTTTTGATCGAGGGTGTTGGCTGAAACGGCCATATGGTCTTTTTGAGTCATTTGTAAATTACGTTGGTAATCTGTCTTAAGGCTAAATAGGTTGGCTTTGGCTTTGGCCAGCGCGGCTTGCTGTTTGTGATTGTCAATTTGTAGTAGGCGTTGGCCTTTAGTGACTTGTTCACCACTTTGAAAATAGATGTGTGTGACTAAACCAGCTTGTTGCGCTTTTAGCATGACTGTTCTAGGCGAAATAATTGTGCCGATGGTGCTAAATTGGATGGGAATAACACGCTCTTTAACTGTTTCTAAGGTAACGGAGACTGCTTTAGGCGAGTTCATCATGGGAGTGGCTGAAGTATTGAATACGTAATAAGTGATAAGCGCAGCAACTACAGTAACTATAAGTATAATACTGCTGCTGATCCAAATTGATGTCCTTTTTGCTATTGTCATTCTCATCGATGCCTAAGTGAAGCTAGAGCTTTATCCCTGTGTTTTTTTGAAGCAGTGCTTGATATAGAACAGACTGTTATTTTAAAGTCTGACCGCCTTATAAAAATACCTTTTAAATTGTAAACGCCCTACTCTAAGCTATTATTAAATGCTTGTAAATAGGTGGTTTAGTTTATTATATGCTGATAAATATTCAATAAATAAAGTTATTATATTATTTATTGGTTTTGGGCTTAGCTATAGTGATGGTAGAAAATTATTGTGTCAA
>LVCQ01000033.1 GCA_001644975.1 Piscirickettsiaceae bacterium NZ-RLO1 | reverse complement strand
GGTAGCGACGCTTACGTAATCTAAAGTTTTATTTATTATTAGGATGGATGTGGGCTGTAAATAAGTGCGAAACAGCTGCTGTGTTTTATATTGTAGATTTTATTTATTTTTTTAGATTGACCCTGTTTTGGACTAATGATAAATTTCGCCAGCTGCTTTGGTTAGGTGTTGATTGTATTAAGTTTATATTAGGATTTATCAAGGTGGTCAGGTGTAAATTTACTTATGCTGATTATAGATAAGCTATAGAGAGTATAGATTTTAAAAAAAAATAATATTTGCAGTTTTATTTTGTTAATTTTTTAAATTTTAATTTTAAATTTAAATTTTACTTTGTTTTGGTATTAATAAAAGTTGATTTTATATTTCTTAAAATTTATATTTGAATTTGATGGGCTGGTCGAGCGGCTCTTTATTGTAAGTTTAGTGTTGAATGATGTTAAATTTTTATTGATTTTTTAGGTAAGTGAAATTCTAGTTTAGATATTTGAAATTTATGAAAAAACTTTTAATTGTCTTATTGACTGTATTTTTTATTTTTAAGTTTTCTGAGGCAGGTCAGAGCGCTAGCACTAATCTTAATGCTAGTCCTGCTTCTAGCCCTAATCCTAGTCATAACCTTAACCCTAGTCCTGGCCAGGATGCATTTAATAGCTTGAAAAATAATAACTTTCCTTTATCTCCAGAACAGATACATCAGTATAAAGACTTATATGATGCACAAAAAAAAGCAGAAGCAGCACCTGCAGGAAGTGCGCCTAGCGAAAGCTCATCATCGATTATCCCTGTAGGGTTAAAGCCAGGGGGAGTGCAGCCTATTGTGCGTATTGCCAAAGGGATGATTACGTCTATTGTGATGACAGATCAATCTGGCAGAGTGTGGCCCATTAGTTCGTATAGTCTAGGTGACCCTGCTGCTTTTAATGTTCAATGGAATCAAGCCAGTGGTGTGCTAATGGTGCAAGGCCTAAAAGATTATGGTCAGGCTAATATTGGTATTTTATTAAAAGGCTTAGAGGTTCCGGTGATGCTTTCTTTAGTTCTGGGTCAAAAAAAATGGGATTATTTAGATTATATTCGAGTGCAAGGTTATCAGTCTGAAAGTGAGATCAATGCGTTGCAAACTCAGCATGCACCGGCGATGTTGATTCAGTTGTTAAATGGAATACCTCCGCAAGGGGCGAAAGAGTTAAGTGTGGATGACGGAGCAGTGCAGGTCTGGTCTTATCAGGGAAAATATTTGATGTTAACCGCTGGAACGTTAATTTCTCCACAGTGGCAGGGGCGTCAGAGTAGCACGGGTCCTGCGGTTTTAAATGCTTATCAGTTGACAGCAACACCTTCTTTATTAGTTTCTATGAATGGTGTGCTGCGGCAGGTGACAGTATCGGATAGCTGGCAATGAAATTAAAGGCAATTACGAAAACGAAAGAATTTTTATCTGAGCATCCACGGCTACGTGTACTGATTATATTTGCAATAATTATGCTTGTAATTATTTTTATTGTAAATAATTTGTCACAGCCAAAATCAGCAGAGGAAGTGGGTGGGTCTTATGTTGCTAGCCCTAATGGGGCGATGAGTCAGAAAACAACAAAGTATACGAATACAGCCTATAAGAAAATCCATAAAGCCAATGAGGATGAAGAGGTTAATCGAGCTGAAAACCAAGGAAAAACATTGGTTGCGTCATCAACGCAAGATATTTCACCCAAAGCAGCAGGGACGCCAGAGTTAAGTCAGGCCGATCGTCGTATTCAAGAATTGACAGGTTCTCATATTTTTAAAGAAATGGTGCAAAGAGAAGCAATACAAAAAAATCATCAAAACCTTAAAGAAGAAAAGGAACAACAAGAAGTTGACCAATATCAATTAAAAGTATCTGAAAAAGAAAACAAAATGCAAAATAAAATTCAAGGAATATTGGCAAAATGGGAGAATGTTTCTGCTCAAAAAGTGATGGTTGCCAAGGTTAGTACAGTTAATAATGCCGGAGATAATGGTCAGTCAGGTAAAAATAATAATGAAAATATTATTGAAAAAGCAGGTGCTATTGTATTTGCGGTACTCGATACACAGTTAAATAGTGACCAACCTGGCACTCCAGTAATGGCAACGATTGTTCAGGGTAAATTTAAAAATGCCAAATTATTGGGTAGCTTTAAAAGGGAGGATGAAAAACTAGTTATTTCTTTTGACCGCATGTCCTTACCTGAACTTGATCACAGTATTTCTATTAAGGCGTATGCAATTAATGCGACAACAGCGCAAAATGCACTGTCTTCAGATGTAGATAATCACTATTTATTACGTTATGGTGGGCTCTTTGCTGCTGCGTTTTTGCAAGGTTTTGGCGATTATTTTTCCCAAACTTCATCAAGCTTATGTGGTGGTGCGACAACCTGTATTATTACAGGCACTCAATCAACTGCAGAACAAAATCGTACAACGAGAAAAGCCCTATATTCTGGTTTAGGTCAAGTTGGAACAACTTTAGCTGGTAAAGCAAGTGCTGCATTTGATCGCCCTCCAACGGTTACTTTAAATCAAGGTGTTGGTATGGGGATTTTATTTATGTCGGATGTAAAGGTGTAAGTTAAAATGAGTAATAATCACACAGATAAAAATTATAATTTTGATGATGATCAAGACATTAATGAGGATAAAGAAGACATTGCGGTCGATAATGAGCCAGCAGTTAAAAGAAATAATGCAGATGCTGTTTGGCAAGGGACTTCACTGTGGGATAAAATAAAGCCGATGTTGCATTATTATATCATTGCTATTATTGCATTCGTTGTAGCGGGTTATATGATGTATAACGCAT
The DNA here is from genome assembly GCA_001644975.1 of Piscirickettsiaceae bacterium NZ-RLO1. Taxonomy (GTDB): domain Bacteria; phylum Pseudomonadota; class Gammaproteobacteria; order Piscirickettsiales; family Piscirickettsiaceae; genus Piscirickettsia. Next base: position 21,456 of record LVCQ01000033.1, on the reverse strand, counting down.
ACCGAACTTTATACCCAAAGCAGCCAGCGCAGCAGGCTGAGGCTAACCATTTAAGCTTTAATAATCAGGTTGAAACTGGTAATAAACCAGCGAAAGGCTTTTCTCCTCTGACTCAGTCTCAAGAAAGTCAGGTCAAAAATAAAAATAGGATTGGAAAAAAAGAAGAGGTAAAACCGGCTGCTAGTTATAGTTCCCCAACAGGTGAGGTCGCTGGAATTAGTGGTAAGAAAATCACGGATCAGATAAAAAAACTAGCAGAAAAAGTGGATTACTTGAATCGTCAAGTTCAGAAGATGCTTGAGAGTCAAAGTCAGTCTTATAGTTATAACGAAGAAGCAAAAAAATTAGCTGAGAAAGTTTCTGTAAGTCAAAATAAGATTGAAAGTCATGTTAAATCACTTACGAACAATATAGATTTGATTGATAAAAAACTATCAAAATTAGAAAATATTTCTTTGAAAAATAATAAAAACATTAATTTAATGCTTGCAAATCAATATAGCCATCGTGAAAAACTAAGGTTAAGGGCAATTGTTTCTGGGCGTGCTTGGTTAGTAAATGATGAAGGAATTACGTTGACTGTGACGAAAAATACCGATATTCCTGGTTATGGCCATGTTATTAAAGTCGATGATAAGCAGACGCAGGTTACAATGAGTTCCGGTTATATTTTTAATTGATTTAAGTAGATTAAAAGTAGAGCAGAGTAAGTAGAGTAAAGTGAATAAACGTAAATTGATGTCATCTAGTGTTTTATTTGTGATTATTTTAATCCAGGTATTCACTCAGTGTACATATGCATCCAGTGGTGATGTTGCAACAAGCTTTATTCAAGTGTCAAGAGGCTGGCAGTCAACATTGGTGCATATTGCCATTTTTATTGAATTTATGGCTGCTCTATCAGGGGTTATTCTTATTATTTTTGGGCTGATTCAGCTTAGGCAAGGTCATTCTGGTCAAGGTGGACAGCAACAGCAAACTGCAAAAGTTGGTATTTCTTATCTTATTATTGGTGGTTTTCTCTTAGCTCTTGGTAGCGTTATTATTGTTCTTTCTAACTCGGTAAATTCTGCAGATATTAATGCAGGTGTTGATATTTTGCACAATGCACATATAAGTAAACCGACTAATCTTTATGATGGGGTTATTTATTATGTATTGATGCCGTTTTTGCATTTAATTAATGTCATAGGGCCTGTTGTTGGTCTGATCACATTGTGTGTTGGTGTTCACCGCTTGCGCTATCACTCTAACCCTCAGATCATGTCAATGTATCGTCGGTCACCAATGGCAACAGGGTTTTATTTTTTTGTTGGCTCTGTGCTGTTATTCCCTTTTTACTTAATTAAGGCGCTTAGTGGTTCTATGTTTAAAACGCCACAAATATTAAGTCAGTATTGTGGTGATGTTAGTGGAGAGAAATTTCTTTCTTATTTTAGTACATTGCAAAATAATACTACGGTGACATTTTCTAATGGCGTATTTCAATGTGTTCCGGTTTCTGCTACAAGCACGAGTGATAATTTATTAAAGCTTGCCTATGCTATTTTATTTGTAGCTGGCTTTATTTCTTTTTTACGCGGAATTTTCTTATTAACTCGTTTAGGTGAACATATGGGAGGCCCAGATGCAAGTGCGTCAAAAGTTGCTGTGCATATTATTGCCGGTATGTGTGCAATTAATGCGAATGTTTTTGTTGAAATATTAAGGAATACTTATAATATTATTATTGGGCTGAAAACTTAGATTTAATTTTAATAGGGTTGATAAGTGATGGCTATTTTACTTAAAGTTCGTAGGAAAAAAATATTATTAGGGTTATTATTATTTATCATAATGATAACCTCGGCTTACGCTGCAGGCGATGTCCAAACAGTCACTAATTTATTTACGAGCTGGAAAGGGACATTGATGCATGCTCTGATTTTTATTGAGTTTGTTAGTGGTTTTGGTGGTGTGATCTTAGTCGTTATGGGCTTATTTCAGCTGCGTAGTGGGCACGGAGCCCAAGGTGGTGGCCAGCAAGTTCAGACAAAGTCTGGCTTTATCTATATGATTTTAGGTGCAGCATTGCTCGTTGTTGGCACTATCGCTGGTGTGCTTGGTAATAGTGCAAAATCTGGAGTTACTGCAGATGTTGCGACAACACTGAGTGCTTTTACTTTTACAGATACCCCTTAATCTGCTTTGCTAGAGGAGCTCATCGTGAAGAGAGTCTTAATTTCGGTGTTACCAGCAGTGATTACTGTATTGTTACAGGGTTGCTCTTCACAGCCAGCTCGGGTTGATCAGCAAATGATTGCAGGTGAGCAACTTAAAAATAATCAGCAAATTCAACAGGCGTTATTTGCTGCGGTTCAACAAACAGGGACTGCATTAGAAAGTTTATCTGAAATTCGTCGTGCACAATATCCAAAACAAGAGGTTATGCCTTTTCTTGATATTCATGATAAGGCATTAAGTAAAACGATTTCTATTCATTGGTATGGCCCTATTAGCTCGATAGTAAACGATATTGCAAAGGCCGTGGGGTTTCATTATCAAGAGTTTGGTAAGCCACCAGAATTGCCTGTGCTGGTGAATATTAATTATCCATCGGCATCGGCATTAGTTGTATTACAGAATATTGAATTGCAAGCGAATAATAAAGCAGCGATAAAAATATTGCCTCAGCAAAAAATTATTAGTTTACGGTATTTAACTGATGATTGACCAAGCATTATACTCACTTGAGCAGCTCAGTAATTTAAATGCATCTAATCAATCCGCATATTATCAGCAGCAAGAGCAACATTTAACGATACGGCTGCGTGCGGTTAAAGAAACTGCTTTATCTTTGGGGGCTCAAGCAGGTTTAGCTGCTGAAGCAAAAATTATTGATTCTTTTTTGGTAAGTTATAGCGACAAGCTTGATAAGGTATTTAATTTTAATCAATTACTTTTACAAAGTAACGTCTTACCCCCGGTTATTTCTGATTCGAGCAATTCCGTTAATATTGAACAAGGTGCTCAGTCTATTCGGGTTGCTGGACGCAGCTATAAAATTATCAGCCAGGTGAGGTTTGTAACTGCGCCACCGACCTGGCGCGATTATTTATACCTAAATTATAGCAAGCCAGAGCTACCAAATAAAATTCTACTGCCACAAAATACAGAGGAAGAAACCCTATGGAAAGAAAGTGTTACCCAAGGGTGGCAACAAGGTATTCGCCAAGCGGTGTCGATTTATAAAATTAATTTAAATCGTTTGGTTCGTGATTATACTGGTATGGTTTTATATAAAAAACTATTGACCGAAGGGCTGGTCAGTCCAGTTTATGTGGCGAAGAAATACCAGGGGGTTACTGGTGATAAAAATAAAGTAACAATTGACGACTGGACTTGGGCGATTAAAGATAAGCCGGGCTTGCAAATTAAGAGCCAGTTATGGCAGCCTGTGGTAGGGAAAAAACCATGATGAATAACTTTATGATGCAGGCTGAGCCGGCTTACTTTGTACCCGCAGAGTTTGACCGTTTACTGATGTTTTTGCATGGTTTGGGTACATCGGATATTACCATTCAATCAGGTGAAAATGTTATTGCAGATATTCAAGGCTTATTATATCGGGTGACAACACGTAAGCTTACCCAACAGGAAGTTTCTGATTTAATTAATCATATCTATGGACCAAATGCAACGGCTCAGGTACAAAGTGGTACTGACTTAGACACAGGCTATCAGCTGACAACGGAAGAAGGGATTTTTCGCTATCGTGTTAATATTACTGCTTGTCAATTTCAAAGTTATAATGGCCTGCAAGTTACTTTAAGAACCATTACGGCAACACCGCCAGAGCTTGAAACAATGGATCTTGATCAAAGTTTATATGAAAGCTTGAAAGTGCCGCAAGGTGTGGTTGTGATCAGTGGTGCCACAGGTTCTGGAAAAAGTACGTTATTAGCATCTTTGATCGCAAGCTTTTTAAAAAATCCAGATAGTCATTTAAAAATATTAACTTACGAATCACCGATTGAATATACCTATGATAATGTCGATAAGGTGAGCTCAGTCGTGAGCCAAAGTGAAATCCCCAGGCACTTACCGAGTTTTGCAGCTGGTGTTAGAAATGCCTTACGGAGAAAGCCGGGGTTAATTTTAGTCGGTGAGGCGCGCGATAAACCAACACTTGAGGCGGTTATCGAAGCGTCGTTAACAGGGCATCCGGTGTATACCACAGTGCACAGTAATGGTGTTGTTGATAGTTTTCGTCGTATGGTGAATTTATTTGCAGCAGAAGAGCGACAATCGCGCTTATATGACCTGATTGAAACCGTTCGAGTGATTATTTGGCAGGCATTAGTGCCGACGATTGCAGGAACGCGAACGGTAATCCGTGAATATTTAGTGATTACGGATGATATTAAAGATCAATTGTATCGTTCGACGGCTGAGAATATGACAGTTGCATTAAAAGATATTTTAATTAAATTTGGTCGACCTTTATATGAAGATATTCAGTTAAAACTAGATGCCGGTGTGATTACTGAGCATACAGCAAGAAAATATATTTTAACTCGAAACGGTCAAGAAATGGAGATATAACATGAAATATAATGAGCTGTCGACACATTGGCGTGATTCTGCTTTTTATCCTAAGTTTTATATGCTTGATGCACGTGTCTGTTTTCCTTTTTTATTATTTTTTCTGCATATGCGTTTGAGTACATTATTAATATCGTTTGTTGCTGTTATTTTCTTAGCAATTTTAAATAAATTTAATTTAACATTAAGGGCTTTTTTTGTTGTCCTTCGTGAAACAATTGCTGGTAGTAAAAAAAGATAGGCTAGATTAAAGATAGATTAGATTATAATTATGAAAGCATTTCGTGGTGTTATTAAAAATCAAGAGCAAGCACAAATTCATGCAGTGCGAGATTTGCGTGCTTTTCACCGGCGTTTTGGTGATTTACTAGCAAGTCGCCAAGGAGCTTGTGTTTGCATTGGGCTTTTATCTGTACTTAGCTTTATTTTTCCATATTTAGCGGATATTTTTATTTCGATGATGATTGCTATTTTTTGGTTTTCAATGTGGTCATCGCCGGCATTGCCATTTAAAAAGCCATTGTATAGTAAAGAAACAGACGCGAATAATCCTAAGCCAGGCAGTAACTCGGCTGGAAAAGCCGAGGGAATCTATTATTTTGGCAATGAATTTAATTCAGATAGTGAGCTTTGGTTTAATAACTCAGATATGAGAACGCATTGTTTAATATTTGGTTCAACCGGAAGTGGTAAAACAGAGGCTTTACTTTCTATTTCTTATAATGCCTTGGTTCAAGGCAGTGGTTTTATTTATGTCGATGGTAAGGGTGATAACTCACTTTTTGCTAAAGTTTTTTCGATGGTTAGGTCTGTGGGCAGGGAAGATGACTTGCTTGTTATTAACTTTATGACTGGCGCACGCGACATTATTGGTCCACAAAAAGATATTATTTCAAATACAATGAACCCGTTTGCCGTTGGCTCTTCAAGTATGTTATCGCAACTTGTAGTGAGCATGATGGACTCCTCAGGAGCGCAGGGGGGTGACGCTGATATGTGGAAAGGTCGGGCGATTTCCTTTATTGAAGCGTTAATGCGAATCTTGGTGTATCTTCGTGATAAAGAAGTGCTATTACTGGATGCAGGAACGGTACGTCGTTATTTTACGTTAGAAGCCTTAGAAGGCTTATATCATGATAGAAAAATACTCGATCAATTAGGCAATGAGACGACTTATCATGAGGATATCCCTTTTGATGTAAAAGACCCATTGTCTAGTTATTTAGTGAGCTTGCCTGGCTATAAAATGGATAAAAAAGGTGAGCAGTCAGATAAAGTCTATGAGCAACATGGCTATATTATTATGCAATTAACACGAATATTTGGCTCACTCGCTGATGTTTATGCGCATATTATCAGGACAAATTTGGCCGAGGTTGATTTTCGTGATGTTGTATTAAATCGACGAATATTAGTCGTATTATTACCTGCGCTTGAAAAGTCGCCAGATGAGTTGGCTAATTTAGGTAAATTAATTATTGCATCATTGAAGGCAATGCTTGCTGCAGGCTTGGGAGATAAGGTCGAAGGGGATTATAAGGATGTGATTGAAACTAAGCCGACGAACTCAAATACGCCTTTTTTATGTGTGCTTGATGAGTATGGCTATTATGCAGTAGAAGGTTTTGCCGTGGTTCCTGCTCAGGCGCGTTCTTTAGGCTTTTCTGTTGTCTTCGCAGGTCAGGACTTACCGGCGTTTCAAAAGGCGTCAAAGGAAGAGGCTGCATCGATTTGTGCAAATACCAATATTAAAATTTGTATGAAATTAGAAGACCCTCAGGAAACTTGGGAGTTTTTTCAAAAAACGGCAGGCGAAGCCTATGTTTCTGTGGCGAAAAGTTACAATGTGAATCAAAACTCAACCACAATGAGCTATCAAGATACCATGGAGGCGAATTTAGATAAGCGTGGCCGTGTTGACTTGCTTGATTTAAAAGATCAACGTGAAGGTGAGGCGCATGTCTTTTTTAAATCGAGCATTATTCGTATGAGAGCATTTTATGCTAATCCGCCGAAAGTAAAAGCATTAAAAATTAACCAGTTTTTAAAAGTAGAATCACCTTCTCAAGATGAACTTAAAAGATTGCGGTCTATTAATGAGATTAAAGAAATAGAGATTGACTTTGAAGAGAAACTAAATTGCTATATAGATGATGATCCGTTGTTAAATTCATTTATTAAAAAAATTAATATGAGTCAACCGCTGGATTTAGATAAAATTTCTTTAATTATTAAAGAAGTTAATGAAATTAATAGTGAAGGCGTTGAAGACATTGAATGTGATGATTTTATACCTAAGAATGATATATTTTTAAATATTCCACTGGAAAAAAGAGTTGAGAGTATTTACTTTGATTTTGAGGTTTCAAGCTTAGAAGACTGTTTAATTGATTATAAAAAAATTAGATTGGCCGTGGAAAAACTAGCTATTTTAAATGACTTGCCGAAAAAAGAAGTTAAAGGTATTGCAAATAGGATTGCTGAAAGAATATCGGCAATTACACTTTATGAAAGTGATTCTAATTTATTAGAAAGTGTGGGGCCGGTTGCTGATGAAATTATTAATCATTGGACATAGTGGTTTGGTTTTATAGTGTAGATGAATATGACTGATGCGATTTCAACAGAAAAAGAACAAGTAAAAGAATTAGCCCAACGGTTAGGAAATCCGTATATTTTACCAGATTTTAAATTACTTGTTGAAAAGGTAGAAGAGCTTTATTGCGAAAGGCTATATCGTGTGAGGACCTTACATAAGATTTGTGATCACGTATGCCAGTTCGATGTTAAATCGGGTGACGGTGATGATGAGGGCGAGGGTGATGGCGGCATTAGCATCAGAGGAGATATAGTTTCACCTTACTCGATGATTAGTGTGCTTTATTTAATTAACCCACGGCGAGCAATGTCTATTTTTATTGAATTTATTTGTTCTTACGAATCGGCTGAAGACGTTATTCGCAATCATTCAAAGCGATTGGGTATTAAAGTGTCTGATAAGGCAGTTCCTATGGTGATGAGCGTATCAGAGAGGTTATTAAAAGAAAATAAAGGAAATAATAAAGCAGCGAGTGATAAAAAATCTAAAGATAGCGGAGTGACATTAGGGTAGTGGCAATGCAAAATGATCAAGGTGGCGGTGTGCCTCATGTTATTTATTATACGATTGCGGTTGCAATCTTAGCCTGTGCTATTTTTATTTATTTTCACGATGCGGTAGTGCGTATTATTTTGCCCTTTAAATTGTTCGAGTTAAAAATAGTGGGTTTTACGACCAATCAGTTAAATTATTTAAGTCATTGGGCTAAACATACGCCGACGATTGCCGTGACTGCTCAGGACTTATATACATTATCGAATATTATTGGTTTGACCTTGCGTTGGCTGAGCGTGCCGGTGGCATTGATTACAATCGTATTGTTATGGAGATTTCACCCTGCGAATAAATTATCGACGACCCATGACATGAATAGCTTATTGCAAAGTATGCAAACGGTGTTCCCTGAAACGCAGCCAATTGTTGGTAAACAGTTAGATGCTGAGGAAATTAATAAAGGGTTATGGCGCATGGCATCCACTCCGGTCGAATTTATGAAGGAGCATCATTTGCTAAAAGCGAATAAAACCATTGATCAAGGTTTAGCCATTGAGGTGTTCATTAAGCAGCTCGGTGCGGTTTGGGTTGGTGAAGAGAAGCTCAGCACTATGGAAAAAGCAGTCTTTGGTATTTTAGCTGCATATGCATGCTATGATCGTAGTGAAGCGGACAAGGCCGCGAATGAGGTTTCTTTTTCTGCACAAAAAGACAGTTTAAATTTTACTTTAGCTTTACAGCTATTTGAAAAATATAAAGCAGAAGAAAAGATCGAAAAAATTATCCAGTCGCATCATTATGTCTATACGATATTTTCATCATTACTTGAGTCGGCTAGAAAAAGTGGTACGGTCTCTACAGCCGCGTTTTTATGGTTAAAAGCCAAGCATCGTTTGCTTTGGTATTGTTTAAATAATGTCGGTCGTCAAGCCGTTTTTGTTGAGGCTGCTGCGGTAAGATCGCACTGGCTTGTAGAAAAAGCGCTGGCTGGGCCGGTTGCGATGCCGATGGTAGATCGGGCAATCCATGGTCTTAACGCAGTATTTAAAACAGTAGAGATTGAATAATGTTAAATTTAGCACTTCAAGCCTTGCCTGGGAGTAACATTAAATTCGAACGCCGTAAAAATAATCTGTTATTTAAAAAAATTGCCGAAGAGATTGCTTTGGCTGCGAATTATCATTGTCAATATTGCGGTATCTTTTGCCAGGGGTGGCATACAGCGGTGAATATTGATGGTGATTATAATAATAACCGACACAGTAATTTGGCAGTTGCGTGTAAATTATGTGCCGGTTGCTTATTAATGGATCAATATACAGTGAATTATATCGGGGAGAATAAACTTATTTTTCTGCCAGAAGTTAGTCAAGCAGAGCTTAACCTTGCCGCAGTGGCGATGGCAAGAATGGTGAAATCAGGAGGAAGCAAAGAGTATACGTTAGCGGCGAAGACCTTATATTCTAGCCTAAGTGGTCGAGCTGATTTTTTAAAAAATATCTGCAGCTCTGATTTGAGTCATCCGAGTGTTTTTTTATTTATTAATTCAAATAAAGATAATAATCATGAACTTGTATCAGGGATAAGATTAATGTTTTCATTTAGTGATTTAGATGGTATATGTTGTGATTAGAGCTGATTATAATTTGAGTCATTTATTTAAGTTAGGCTGAGTTGTAGTAATGATAGATCTTGCTGAAGAAGTTGCAGATTACTGGAAATCTTATAAAAATAGTAATATTAATCATGCCTTGATTAACTTTGAATTGATTGAAAAAGAAATTTATTTAATTAATGAAAGTGATGCAACAAAGGTTGCCGAGGTATTAGAGTATGCAAGCGATCAAGATTTAAGCCATTTAAGCCATGATTTAATATTAAGGTTAATGAATTCATTGCCTGCGGCTTATATGTTTTATTTGCTGCATCAATTGAATAAATATCACTCAGAGTATGTTGCTAATTTGATTGATAAATCTAATGAACTTAAAGATAAGCAAGAAAATTATAAGAATTTTTATGATAGAAATATGTTGTTTGAAAAACTTCAAATTGTTGCTCGGATCTTTTCATCAGATCGGGTAAATAAGTTGATTCAGGCGTTAAGTGAATAGTTATTATGGCATTAGTTGACGGGCTATTTAATAATGTGGAAGGCTTTTTTGCTTGGGTAGGTCTATTACTTAAGCAATCACATGCGGCATATTGCGATTTAGAAACTGCAGATAGTCGCCATGTCTTGGTGACAAAAAATGCATCACTTATTTCAGTCATTCGAATTGATGGTTTTCGCCGCTTTGTTGGTAAGGCCGAATTTCAACAGCTTTGTGACCAATTTGTTGAATCAATTCAAGGTTCTTTTTCCTCTGAAGGTCACTTTATTCAATTTTATTTTAATTATAGTCCTGAAGGTGTGGGCTATCATATTGACCAAGCTTTACACTCTGCAGAAGAGACTGCCGCCCGAATTAATTTAAATATCAGTGATATTTTTTCATCAAAAAGAAAAGTGCTAAGCCGTGTGTGCTCTCATGAGGACTGCTTTTTAGTGGTGTGGACAGAGCCTTCAGCACTATCAGCCAAGCATGTTAAACATGCCTTTAAAGAGCAAGCCGATAAGATTAATTCTTATAATTTGCCCTTAGCTCGGCGGGCAGCAAATTTATTTTTAGGCTTGCCTGAACTGAGAAATTTGCATGACTCGTTAATTAGCACTGTGGTCGAAGATTTACAGCAAATTGGCTTTTATATTAAGCTGCTTGATGTCCATACAGCGCTGTATGAGACACGTAAGTCGATTGACCCTGGCTTTACCGCGCCAGAGTGGACGCCATCATTGCCTGGCGATACGGTGCCTGTGCGCTTAAAAGAATATGAAAATGATAAGCGTTGTGATATTTCCGATATTTTATGGCCACCTTTATCATCACAGGTGATTCCACGAGAAGGTGAAAACCTTGAGCTTAAAATCGCTAGAATTGGTGGGATGATGTATTATCCCCTGTATATTGAGCTATTTCCAAAAAGTATTCGGCCTTTTTATGATTTATTTCGTCGTGCTGCTTTGGCTGACTTGCCTTGGCGGGTGTCATTTCAGATCGCGGGTAATGGCATTAAGGTCACTCAATCTAAAAATTGGTTAGCGCAGTTTTTAACATTCAGCTCTTATCATAATAAATTGATTGTTGAGTCACATAAATTATTAAAATATCTCGATGAGCGTGGCGATGATCCCATTATTAAACTGAAAGTAGTGTTATTAACTTGGGCGCCGGTTGGGCAAATGAACTTATTAAAACAGCGCTCAGCAAAGCTTGCACAGCTCACTCAGGCCTGGGGAGGCTGTGAAGTTAAAGAGTTTTATGGCGATCCGTATGCAGAGGTGCTGTCCAGTGCGGTGGCGGTACGTAATAAAAGCGCAGCGGTGACCTCTGGCGCACCCTTGTCTGATGTTGTGAAGATGTTACCGATTACACGGCCGGCATCACCTTGGAAAAAAGGGGCTTTATTATTTAGAACGCCTGATGGTAAGCTGTGGCCCTATCAGCCAGGTTCTAACCACCAGGTCAGCTGGATTGATATTATTTATGCTCGCTCCGGGTCGGGTAAGTCGGTATTGTTAAATAGTTTAAACTTAGGTTTGTGCTTATCTCCGGGTTTATCACAATTACCTCGTATTGCGATTATTGATATTGGGCCTTCAAGTAAGGGGTTTATTTCTTTATTAAAAGAAGGTTTAGCGGCGGATGACAAAAATACCGTACTCTACCATCGTTTAAAGCTTGAAAATGGTCATGCGATTAATCCGTTTGATACGCAGCTAGGGGCGCGTTATCCAACTAAATTACATCGCTCTTTTTTAATTAATTTATTAAGTTTATTGTATGTTGAGCGTGCGCAGGATGATATTCCAAATGGCATGTCAGGGATGCTCAGCTTGTTGGTGGATGAGCTGTATCGGCAATTTAGCGATTATGAGCAGCCTAAACCATATATTCCGCATATGGATAGTTATTTAGAAAAGAAAATAAATGAAGTTAATATAGAGATTAAGCCGGGCAGCAGTTGGTGGGCAGTGACGGACTTACTGTTTGAAAAAGGTTGCTCTGATTTAGCATTACGTGCACAAAAATATGCGATGCCGACCTTAGCAGATACGATTTCAACCGCGCACTTTCATGGTATTAGAGATATTTATGCGAAAGTCTCTTTACCAAATAGTCAGGAGGATTTTGTTTCTGCATTTTGTCGGACGATGTCTGCGGTGATTCGTAATTATCCGACCTTAACAACACCAACACAACTTAATTTAGAAAAAGCGCGGATTATCGCTTTAGATCTAGAAGATGTTGCGCGGTCTGGGAGTGCAGCGGCTGAGAAGCAAACTGCAGTGATGTACATGCTATCGCGCCATGCGATGGCCCAGCACTATTTTCTGCGACATGATGATATTCGTGCTTTTCCTAAAAATTATCAGGCATATCATGAAGAGCGTATCCGGGAAATTTTAGAAGAGCCTAAACGTATTGTCTACGATGAGTTTCATCGAACTGCAAATAGTCCATCAGTGCGCGATCAAGTTATTCAAGATATGCGTGAAGGGCGCAAGTGGAAAATTCAAATTTCTTTGGCCTCTCAGGCTTTGCAAGACTTTGATAAGTTAATGGTTGATTTTGCAACAGGTGTTTTTATTCTTGATTCTGGATCGACACAAGGTATTGAAGAAACCTGCAAAACCTTTGGCTTAAATGAAACTGAAAAATACGCCTTAGCCACCCGGGTGCATGGTCCAAAAAGTTCAGGGTCAACGTTTATTGCCCAGTTTGTGACCAAACAAGGGGTGAATACTCAATTATTGACGAGCACGGTTAGTGCGGTTGAGTTGTGGGCATTTAATACCACGACTGAAGATGTCTATATTCGCGAGTCATTATATAAGGTAATTGGCCCTGAAGAGGCGAGAAAGCGTTTGGCGTCAAAATATCCGCGAGGTAGTGCGACGAAGGAAATTGAGGCATTAATTGAAGAAAACCATGATTTAAGTGTGGCAGGTGCCTGTGATTTGGTCTTAAAGCAATTGCTCCATGATGTACAAGAGGATGAGGAGTGATCTGATGAATATTATAAAAAAAACATTCATAGTCTTTGCTGTGATTTCAAGCGTGAGCTTAAATAGCATTCAGGTGGTTTATGCCGATGCTGTTTCATTGGCTGTTTTATTAAAAGAGTTAGGTTCTATTGAAAATAACCAAAAGGCCGGTAATAAAGAATTGGAGAAGGCCAATAGTGCATTAAACTCAGGCTTTCCTCCTGAGATTTTAAAGAGTTTTGAAAATTTATCTCCGCAGTCATCGCTCTCTAAATTTAGTGAGTATATGCAAGACGTTAGTCATAGTAATAGCAAGAGTAAAGATAATAACAGTGTGAAGTCACAGATTAAAAGTCTGCAAAATAATAATTATCTGATGAGTCTAGTGCGGGGCCAATATTATGATAAAGAAGCAAAAGAGAATTTATTAAATGCTGGCGCATCACCTCAAGCGGTTGTTTTGGCAACTGCTGTGCTTTCACAAATGAATCTCAATGAAAAGACAAATGGCCAATTATTAAAAGCCGTGCAGGCACAATTGAGTAAAAACTGGCAGGATGGCTTAAGAGTGTCTACGCGTGATCAATTATTACGGATGATTTCACTACAGCTGTCTGTCAGTAATTTAAGTCAATATCAGCAATTACGGACCCAAGAATTAATAGCTTTATTGCAGTTGGCAGGATTAATGGATCATGGTGCGCTGCTTGGTCAATTGACTGAAATCAATAGCAAAGCGATACGCATAGGTAAGCAATTAAGTGAGGTTAATCGACAACTAGATATAATGAATCGTCATTTTAAGAAGTCTAGTAACTAAGCATAAAATAATTAATAAAGGTAAACCGTATGCTATCTTTAGTTCCGGGCCCGGGAAATGACCAATCTGTTTATTTCTTATGGCAAATTTTTGGAAATATTATTTATTGGGTGTCAGGGCAAGAGACATCTGAGAGTGATTTAACTATTATCCACTATGTTATCTCAGCGTTTAACTCTGGCTTACTTTCTTTATTATTAGTGATTTATGCCCTTGTTATTTTTATTGGCACCTTAAATACTGCGCACCAAGGGGAGTTTCTAGGTAGAAATTGGTCTTCATTATGGATGCCAATACGTGCTATTTTTGGCCCGCTTTGTGTTGTGCCGGTTAAATATGGCTTTTGTTTGGCACAGGTGGTTTTACTCTATGGTGTTTTAGTTGGTGTTCAGCTGGCTAATTATGTTTGGAATAGTTTAGAGACGGATTTGGATGGCACGGCAATCCCTTCGGTGCCGGTGAGTTTATTAAATAGTGTTAAAGAAAATGTGGGGCGAGCGGTACTCTATCGTTCAGTGCAAAAAGTGTCTGATAGTTTAGGCTTGAAGACAACAGATCTGCCTTCGACGCGGTTAAAGAGTAGTTATGCCTGTGATGAGGTTCAAGGGGCAAACCAATTTTATAATATAGGTAATACACCGACGTTTTGTGCTAATTCGCAATCATTGATTCCAACCAGCCTATTACCTAAGCTAACGTCTTATACGAGTCAGTTATGCCAACCGAATAAATTTGATAATTTTATTGCAGCAATGCGCTGGTTTTATCAAGACCCATATAACGATAATGGCATGACAATTAAACCGGCAGGTGTGCCTGGCTTATCCAGTGGCACTCTCGCCCAACAATGTGTCGATGCGGTAGATTCATTGCTCACTGGTAGTTCTTCCTCTATGGAAAAAGTGTATAACTATAACTTTTCTGTTGCTGGAAAAAATCAAGTGATTGCATTGAAGGCAAATTTAGGTGATGCATATTCACATGATAATAATGAGAATAAAGAGCGTTATGTCAATGCGGTTGGCCATATCGCGTTTAACTTCGAAAATCAAAATTATAGCTCGGGTAAACCCAGTGATTATTCTAAGAGTGCAGATGAGTTTACTCGTGCTATTGTTAATGATTTATATAAAAGTGATGTGAAACAAGCACATAGTTCTTTAAATGATTATCTAAGTGAGTTAAATAAAAACCTGCTCAATGTCGCAGGAGACTCTACCGACCGCTTGGTAAAAAATACTAATGTGCCAACGGATATAAGTGTGCGGCAAGGGACGGATATTGTCACACATTCGGTTAATTGTAATAATTATTTAATCAATGGCAATCTAAGCTTGAGATATCTTGAATGTTTGCAGCTAAAAGATTCTGGACAGACATTTAGTATGTATGATGTCAGTAATAAAGACTACCCATTTGAAAATTATATTAAAAGTTGGTGGATTGGTGGGGGTAGCTATTTAGCCGTTGATAAAATCATGAATTATAATTTAGAAATGGTGAAAAATAAGCTGGATCAAGAAATTTCTTATCCAGGTATGAACATTGTTTCTACGGTTCATTATGAAATTCCGCTATCAGTTAATTATTATCCTTTGATTGATGGTCATCCTCCGCGTTATCAAAACAGTGAGGGTAATACTGAGTATGCTTCTGATGTGAAGACGACGATTGTCTCGGCCAATGCTGGAGTGACCTCCGTGACGAATACCATTCCAGATGGTTTGAGTATGGTTTCAAGTAGTTGGGCCAGCAACGTTTACCATGCGGTTCCCGCTTGTATTGAAGATAGTGGCTCACAAGCGTGTAAGGATATTATTACTTTACAAACTCAATTGATTAATTTACCGAATGAGTGGCGGCCGCCGTTTATTTACTTGTTCAATCTTGTAAAAAGTGGCTCTAAATCGGTGATAAAAAGCATCTCAGATAGCCCTAAAGACGTCACTTTTTTAAATAATGTCTTTTACTTTTTAAAGCAAAATGGCATTTATCAACCGACAACAACAACCGCTGTCCCTGTTTATGCTGTGATTGGTCGGATTTTCGATCAGGTTGGTGGTAATGGCTTATCTTCGGATATGACTGCGGTTATGAATGAGTTTTATAATTTGGGGATGCCATCGAGCAACTTATTTAGCAAAATTATGCAAGCTCAGCAAGTCGGTGCAGATGTTGTTCAAGCGGTTATCGATAGCTTTACGAATATCTTTGAAAACTACCAAGAGCAATTTAAAGATATTCAAAGCACAGCTGAGTCGATGATTTCAGATTGGTCATGGGGCGCAGGTATTGCTGGTGCATTGGGCGGTTTATTTGGTGCGGGAAGTATTGGTACCGCTGCAGCTATTTTGGGGCAAACTGCAGTGCAGCTATATATGGCGACACAAATTGGTAATTTATCCATGTCGTTAGCTTGGTTACCGATTGCTTTAGTTGTTCTCGGGTCACTATTTACTGCGGCGATTAGCTTTGTTGTGATGATGCCGTTAATTCCTTACTTTTTATTCTGGGCGGGGACGATTGTTTGGGCGCTGAGCATTCTTGAGGGCTTAGTAGCAGCACCATTGGTGGCGCTTGCATTGGTTTATCCTGAAGGTCATGAGATTTTAGGGCATGGCTCACCGGCGATAAAAATAGCCTTGAATATTATTTTCAGGCCGGTATTAATGGTTATCGGAGTGATCGCAGCCATGGCCTTAACGTATGTGTTGATTACTTATTCTGCACAAGGGTTTCATTTGGTTGCTCCATTAATATTAAATAATTTCTCCGCATCTGGGATGGTCAATGGCATTGTTTCTTGCTTCTTAATCTTTATTTATGCGTCATTTATGATGATGGCCTTTAGTAAATGCTTTTCTGTTATTTACTTAATTCCAGACAAAGTCTTTGACTGGATTGGTGCCTCTGCTGGTCATAGAGCCGGTGCTGAAGAGGTTCAACAACTACAAGGTAAGACCGAAGGTATGGGCAGTCAGGCAGGACAGTCCATGGGATCGGGTGTGCAGCAAGGTATTCAAGCTAAGCAAACAGAAACCCAGTCCAGTGTACAAGCACAGTCACAAGATATTCAAGTCGCAGAGAAAGCAGGGGAAGCGGCAGGAAGCGAAGTGAGGAGTGCTGCAGAGATGGCGACATAATGATGATAATAACTAATATGCGATTTGGAGGTGTTTATGCCAAAGCCAGGTGATTTAGATACTAATCCATTAGGACAGCAGCAAGAAGAGTTTGAGATGGTCGATGGTCAGCCTGTGCCTGTGCAGGACTTAGGTGATCAGGCTGGTGAAGGTCCGCAGCCAGAGTTTGAAATGGTCGATGGCCAGCCTGTGCCTATACCGGGTGCAGATGCTCAGGCTGGCGATGATGGCTCAGAGCTAGAAGGTTCGCCAGCACAGGAGCAAGCAGAGGCTGAGGTTGCAGCAGATCAAGAGCAGGCTGCAGCGACTGCTGCCGCGGATAAGGAGAGGGAAGAAAAAGAGAAGGAAGAGAAGAAAAAGCGCTTAACTGAAATGCGTGATGCGCTAGGAAAAAACTATGAGGATATGGACAAGCAGCCTGAAAGAGGGCGCTCTATTTCTAAGCAGCACAGAGATACAGGGAATGAGCTGATGCAACGCATGGAAAAGCTTGGCGAAATTGATCCAAAAAATGTGACTGATGGAGAAAAGGCTGAGTTTCTCAGTGAGCTAAGAGCATTAGGCGAGGAAACCAATCGATTGGCGATGAGTGATAAGGAGAGGGTGCCATTAAGAGCGGGTTTTTTAGGGACATTAGTGTCAATTTTTCAAAAGTTTGTTGCTTGGGATAGGGAATACAAAGTTGATTTTCAGCTGGAGGCAATCAAGGACCAAGCTGAAGAGTTAAAACAGAAGTTTGATAGTGAACTTAGTGAGTATAATACTGCGGGGGCTGATGGACCTAAGCCAGGCGGTACGGGGCCTAAATGTGCTGATGATGAAGACGACGATGATAACGATGACGATAAGAAACGCCGTCAAAAGCTTGAGGAAGCTGCAAAAGAGTTGGCAATGTAATGGCTTAAATGGCTAAAGTGATGACAAGGACAGTCACCTTGTAGTAGATGTTTTGTTAGGTATATTTTAAATGAATATTTCATTGATTTATATTGATAAATAAACGGTTTTTATTTTATTTTTTTAAAAATTAAATAGATAGAATTTATCTTTTTAATATTGTTTTTGTCTGTTTTCTGATTTATAATTTTTTAGTTGTTTTTCCTTTGTGTTAATTTTAGGTTAGGGTTTAAAGTTGGCTGACTCTGCATTGACTCAAGTAAAGCTTAGAAATGATTTTTATAGAGATAATTTTCGACGGGTTTCTTTGATTTTACTCATTTCGATATTAATCAATGTGGCCTTGCTGGCTGCTTTTATTGTGTCTTTAAGCTCGCGGCCGGAACCTAAATATTTTGCAACGACATCCAATGGTCAATTAATTAAGCTGCACTCCTTATCCTTTCCTGTTATGAATGATTCTGCGGTGATTAGCTGGCTGTCTGATATTGTGCCAAATATTAATTCGCTGGATTTCTTAAATTACCGTACGCAAATTCGTGAAAAAAGGAAATACTTTACTTCATATGGCTGGGAGCAGTATTTGAAGGCATTTCGGCCGATTGTTGAGAAAATACGTGATAATAAATATGTAGCACGTGCTGTCGTATCTGATGTGCCGGTTGTCGTTCAGAAAGGTAATATCGATGGGGTATACAGCTGGCGTTTGCAAGTGCCGATTATTATTACTTACCAGCAAGGCGCTTCGCGAGATACTCAAAATGTGATTTGGACCGTATTGATTCAACGTAGCAATGAGCATGCTGATAGCTTGTTTGGAATCGCCCAGATTATTCAAAAAGGTGATGAGACTTAGATGGATTACAACTCTACGTTTGCTAAAGTCATGCGGCTCTATGTGGGGCATCGTTTTTTTTGGAAAGGAGATGAAATTAGTCATGAAGACGTGCTATCTTTATCTGGAAATATCATTGAAACCTTATTGAGAAAGGTAAACTTGACATATAGCTTCTTGTTCGACAGTAAG
Source organism: Piscirickettsiaceae bacterium NZ-RLO1 (assembly GCA_001644975.1). Classification (GTDB taxonomy): domain Bacteria; phylum Pseudomonadota; class Gammaproteobacteria; order Piscirickettsiales; family Piscirickettsiaceae; genus Piscirickettsia. The sequence continues at coordinate 2,802 of LVCQ01000033.1, read as the reverse complement.
ATTTCTTATAGTCGCAAACGTTTGGAAGGTCAGAGTCAAGAAAGTATTCACATTAATTCAGATAAAGAGACTGCCTTTATCCTTCTTTTAATTGTGATTGATATTATGGAAGAGGCGGTAATAAAATCTGGAGATGATGTTTATTTGGATAACTATATTAAGTGATGTGTTATGTTTAAAAAGATAGTCTCTAGTTTTAAATCTGCCGCTTCCTACTCTTTTCTTAAAGAAAGTTTTTCTTTTATATTTTCAACGTCTAAGAAAATTATGACAGTTTCTCCTGATACTAAGAATGGAGAAAAGATCCAGATTACTGAATTAGAAATTTCGAGTTATGAAATAAAAAAAGCGAAAAGTGTTTTTAGGTTTTTAATGTGGATTTATTTTATTTTCTTCATTATTATTTTTACCTATACTTTGGTGAATATTGTAAATCATTCATTGATGACGGCAATTATAGGCATTGCTGCTTCTTTAGCTTGCTTATCCCTCGCTTTTAAGTACCATTTTTGGTTGACCCAGATTAAAGTCGGCCAGCTTGGAATCACTCTAAAAGAGTGGTACGACAGTCTATGGAAGTAACCGGGGATAAAACTGCGACTTGCAAGAGAAATAACGTATTAATAGCGTCTATTTCTTATCTTAATAAAAATCTTTCTTATCTAGATAAAGCGACTATTTTACTTTCTACTACTTTAATACTGCTGTCTTTTTTATTCGCTTATATTAATCTTAAATATACTCATTATTTAAGTAGTGTTACACCGCCATTATTTATTGGTAGTATTTTAATCGTCTTGGCTATTATGCTGACTTTGCTGGCATTGCCGTTACGCCAAGCGTTGCCTAAAATGAGCTTGGTATTTAAATTGATTGGTCTTTATTTAATTGCTTGGGTGGCGATGCTGCTTGCCTATAATATGCAGTTTACGCCCTTTGATCCGCTTGATGATTATTTATACCGTATTGATTCGGCTTTAGGCTTTGATTTAGGTTTATGGATGCAATGGTTGCATCAACACCCTTATATTCACCAAAGTTTACTTTATATTTATGATTCACTCGAGTACCAGGCGTTTGTTTTGCCTATTGTCGCTTGTTTTTTAGTTGATCAGCAGGATGTTGAATTATTTTTAGCGAAATTTGCTTTTTTAAATTTAATTGGTTGCTTAATCTACTATTTTTGGCCAACAGTTTCGCCAGCAAGCTTAGTTAACTCACCTTATTTTACGCAAGGTCAGCTTGATATTGTTCTGCAGTTTAAGCAGCTTCATGAGGGAATTCAACCGAGCGTGATTGGTGCTGGACTGATTAGCTTCCCATCGTTTCATGTTATTTGGTCGGCACTTTTTACTTACTTGTTTAAAAAGAAGCGATATTTGTTTTGGCCGTTGTTGACTTTAAATATTACTCTGTGGTTCTCTACAGTATTATTAGGTTGGCATTATATTTTTGATGTAGTTGCAGGGTTAGTTTTAGTGCTATTGGCAATAGTTATTTTTGATTATGTAATTTTAAAGCGTTCCCCCTTGCATTGAACTGTATTGATATTAAAGCGACATTCTTGGGTTAAGGTATAATTAATCGCATAGGCGATTTCTTGTGCGGCCTGGTTGAAAAGATTATCAAGGGATGAGCCAGTGATGGTCGCAGAGAGTTTTTTACTCCATAGTATGTGTTGGTTATTTTCAAGCGTTGTAAGGAAGTTAAACGTGCCTATAACCGTATTTTGACTGTTATCGTTGATTGTGATCGGGTAGAGCTTAATTTTGAGTGTGCTCGCTTTTTTAAGATGAGCATTGTTATTTAAAGGGGAGCCTAAGTTTGCTTGAGTGAGCATGTTTTGTACTGTTAAGCGTAAAGCTGCTGGAAAGCGCTCTGTAGAGTAAAATCGATAGTGCTTATATAAGCCTGCTTTTGTGAGCTTAATGGGAGCGACTTGGATAGGAAAAGCGAGGGCGGAGGCTGTCACTGGGTTTTTATAAGTTGCATCTGTGCCCAGATTGACAGGATAAATACTACAGCCGCTTAAGCTACTTAAAAGCAGTGGCGTAAGTGTTAATATGCAAGGTAATTTTTTGATTTTTATCATTATTAAGGTGCCAACGTAAGTGAAATATATCATCATTAATTTCTTGTTAGTTTATCGGCTTTCAAGTACAATTGGAATGCCTTAAGTTAAAATTATATGATTTTTCCTAAGATATTGACAGTTTAGTGGTGATGGTATTTAGGTTGAGCTGGATTTTAAAAAAAAATAGTTTTAATATCAATCAGTCTGTCTTTCTTGGTGGGAGAAAACAGCGCTCTCTAAGTGAGGCAGTTTGAAAAAATCATTTGTTATTATTCTAGTGATTATTGCGCTATTTAGCTGCTTTATGATCTCTTTTATTGCCGGTGGTGCGAATGGCTTTTTGAAAATATTTAGCTCTTTGCTAAGTTTGCTTGAGTGGGGTATTTTGGGTTTTATTATTTTCGTAACGGGTCTATTTGTTATTTTTGGCTCTATTGTCGTTTGTGCGGCTGTATGGGATGAGCTGTTTAAAAAGAAAAAGTAAATTTACATTATTAGTATATAATGATTGCTTGTCACTGAAAAGTTAACTTTAACCGCAGATTAACATCCCCGTCTTAAACATATATTTCAAACCGTTGACTTCCTTTTTTCTAAACAATAAACATTAAAAAATATTAATTTAATAATAAATGTAGAAGAATACTAGGTAAGATCCATTGCCTTGCATGAATAGTTTAAAGATTAGGTTAAATATCTATAGCTAAAACCTTATAAATTGACATAAT
>LVCQ01000032.1 GCA_001644975.1 Piscirickettsiaceae bacterium NZ-RLO1 | reverse complement strand
ATTATGTCAATTTATAAGGTTTTAGCTATATATTACTGTTCAGCTAAGCACTCCACAAATAAGAAAAGAAGATTAGTAGCATTTAAAAATAATATTTACATAAAACTTTGCAAAGCACGCTCGCATCTTTAAATATCATCTCCTAGGCTTTAGGTATAAATAAAATGTAAAGTAACTATATCACTGACCAAAAGAAGGAACTTATGATGCAATGGCTAGCTTTAATCCCTATCAACTTAACTGTACTACTGCCTGCTTTATCTTTTGCATTTGCTATCGATCCAAGCGATACTATTGTCCAAAACCATTATAAACTGCAAAAAGTCTCTGCAGAATCGCAAAACAATAACCCACTACTTAGAGAAAAGCAACGTATCTGGTTTAACAATATACCCCCCCCAGAAGAATCTTAATTCCCTTTCTCCCGACCACACCCCTTCACTTAAAATATAAAATTAAATAAGTGAAGGGTAAATACAAATTATGCCTGTTTTTAATAAGGAACAATCATCCCAACCTTAGTACGATGCTTAGTTACTTCAATAAAGTAACCTTCTGACAACAGCTGCATCACTTGCTTCAAGTTTTGCTGAAGTTCTGATGATGAAACACGTACAACTTGCTGACCATCCACCTGATATTGGATTTTTTTGACCCCTTGCTTATCCAAACCGACACCTCCAAAATTTCGATTATTTCTATTTCATTCTACTCTAAAATATACATATCCTAAGGTTAATTGTTGTATTAATTCAATATAATAACGACAACATTTAAGTTAAAATTAACCTTATAAAAACAATGTAAACATATAGATTAGCTAGCAATCGAAGTAATCTTATACCAGTTTTTATTAGTCACATATAGAGAAAACGTTGATTTTTCTATATATAATATGAAATTATTAAGAGGAATTTAAATTTTCTCTAGTCATTTGCCCCACTATCAGATAAATATAAGATAATATTCTTCCAATAACAAACCACCATACAGATAAAAAAATCTAAAACATAGATATATTTTTATTGTAAATAAATAAAAATTATATATTTATTAAAACTATAAGATTTCAAGCTAAAAAATAGAAAAGGGCAGCGCTGCCCTTAACTTTTATTATATACCCATATTTCCTAACGAAATAATAATACCTCGCACTGTCTGCGCTAAACGCGGATGTGAGTTTTCAAAGTCAACCACTGAGCGCTCTAATGCTTTAGCAGATAAATCCAACAAGTCTTCATCTTTGTCATCTTTTAGCAATTCATGTGTTGATGCCTGAGCAAAATTAGCGATGCTGTGCGCGCCCTCTTTTTGTGTTTTTTCTAGGTCCACCAGCTCTGTACGCAAAGTTTCAGCTAAAGCCAGCAATTCAGACCTTTTCTCATCAGAGAGTTTTGCCGTTCTTAGCTGAGTCTCGATTTTATTGAGTGTATCTTCAATCATAATATACCTCACAATTTTTATATTATTTTTTATCTTTCAATCAGCTCAATTTTATAACCATCCGGGTCCTCAATAAATGCAATTACAGTCGTGCCTCCCTTAACAGGACCCGGCTCACGAGTAACTTTGCCACCCACAAAAGCAACTTGCTGACAAAAAGACTGAATATCATTAACTTCAAACGCTAAATGACCAAATGCGCTACCCAGATCATAACTAGGCTCATCCCAATTGTAAGTCAGCTCTAGTACAGTGTGCTCACTTTCCTCACCATAACCGACAAAAGCCAAAGTATAACGATACTGCTCATTATCAGTACGCCTTAATAACTTCATGCCAAGGATTTCAGTATAGAACTGTATCGACCGCTCTAAATCAGTGACGCGAAGCATAGTATGAAGAAATTTCATAAATTCCTCTTTAAATTTTTCGTTATTTAATTATTTTACAACTCATCACAACAACAAGCATTTAAGCTAACATTGATTCTATCATTTTATTGATTAAGTTCATGCTTAATTAAATATTCAGCAATTTGAATGGCATTTAAGGCAGCCCCTTTGCGTACATTATCTGCAACCACCCAAAGGTTAATGCCTCGCTCACAGGAAATATCTTCACGAATACGCCCAACATACACCGCATCTTTGCCAGACGCATCGGTCACTGGCGTTGGATAATCAAAGTTTTCATCTTTACCCTCAACCACTTTCACACCCATCGCGTGATTCAAGATCTCTATGGCTCCAGCTGCTGTAATCTTTTCTTTTGTTTCAATATTTATTGCTTCTGCATGCCCATAGAAAACCGGCACACGCACAGCGGTTGGATTAATTTTTATATCGCTATCGGCCAATATTTTTTGCGTCTCTCGCACCATTTTCATTTCTTCAAAGGTATAACCATTCTCTTCAAGTCGATCAATCTGTGGAAGAACATTAAATGCAATCTGCTTTGGATAAACCTTGCTCTTCACAGGCTTTGCATTTAATAAATTTGCAGTTTGGTGAACAAGCTCTTCTAAGGCCTGTCTCCCTGTTCCAGACACAGCCTGATAAGTTGCAACATTAATACGCTCTATACCCACCGCATCATATAGCGGCTTTAACGCAACGACCATTTGTATCGTTGAACAATTTGGATTTGCGATAATATGGCGCAGTTTATATTGCTTAATTGCATCAGCATTGACTTCAGGAACCACCAAAGGCACATCATTTTCATAACGAAAACATGAGCTATTATCAATTACAATCGCCCCCACAGCGGTGGCCTTCGGAACATAGTCATGAGAAATATCAGTACCGGCAGAAAAAAAAGCAATATCAACCTGAGAAAAATCAAATTCAGCTAAATTTTCAATAATCAAGGACTGATGGCCAAATGTCGCTGTTGTTCCTGCAGAACGCTCACTTGCCAATGGATAAATCCGAGCAATAGGGAATTTACGTTCAGCCAATAGTTCGAGTAAAGTTTCACCAACAGCACCAGTCGCTCCCACAATGGCAACTGAGTATTTTTTCATTTCAGCTCTCCTGCTATTTTTATTTTAATCATTTTATTTTAAATCTTAATCTTGAATAAAAAATTAATGTAATTATCATACTAATTATTGCGTGCAGAGCTTTTTTAGTAATGCATCCACGCCTAAATTAATTTCAGCAAAGACCAAATCAAAGCCACGTTCACCCCCATAATAAGGATCAGAGATATCCTGATGGCTCGCACCATCAACATGATCAAGCAATAACGATAATTTATGCTGTGCATGTGCAGGAACGGAACGCCTTAGATAATCAATATTATTTTTATCCATACAGATAATATGATCAAAGCGCTCAAAATCATCCACGGTCACAACACGCGCACGCAAATCCCCCAGATCAACACCGTGCTTAGCAGCAACTTCCTGAGAACGCGCATCTGGAGCCACTCCTTCATGAAAAGCATGGGTACCCGCTGAATCAATTTCAACATGGCTAATTAACCCCATCTCTTCAAGCTTCTTTTGACACACCGCTTCTGCTGTAGGTGAGCGACAAATATTCCCTGTACACACAAACAAGAGTTTCATTTTACTCTTTCCTCCTTGATTTAAAACAAACTCTGATAACGCACGAGTTCTTCATAACTAATCACAAACACGCCATTACCGCCGCGCTCAAACTCCAACCAAGTAAAAGGCAGCGTAGGCAAGCTTGCTTCTAATGCCAAAGCACTGTTACCCACTTCAACAATCATTACTCCCTGTGGGTTTAAATAATGCTTGGCTTCTTTAAGCATCTGCCGCACTAAATCCAGTCCATCATCACCAGCGGCTAATGCCAACACGGGCTCATGCCGATATTCATCGGGAAGGCTTGCCATATCGTTAGCATCCACATAAGGCGGATTACTCACAATCACATCATACTTACCCTGTACTTGATTAAACAAGTCTGACTCAATTAAATTAACTCGCTCATCTAAGCGATGATAACTAACATTACGCCGAGCCACTTGCAACGCTTCAGGCGAAATATCAACACAATCTACCAATATATCAGCTAGCTCAACAGCACAAGCGATACCAATACAACCACTGCCAGTGCATAAATCCAGCACTCTATGAACGTGAGTTGAATCAATCCATGGCTCAAAGTGCTGTTCAATCAACTCCGCAATTGGTGACCGTGGAATTAGTACATTTTCATCAACATAAAATTCTAAACCGTGAAACCATGCTTGTTGAGTAATATAAGGGACGGGTTTGCGCATGCTTACCCGCTCTTCGATTAATGCGAGGAGCTGTTGCTTTTCATCCTGAGTCAAACGTGCCTTCATCATCTCACGGGGTATTTCTCCAGGCCAACTTAGCGCATAATTTAATAACTGTACTGCATCATCCCAAGGATTATCCGTTCCATGGCCATAGAATAAGTCAGCACGTTGAAAACTACTAACCATCCAACGCAACCAATCTCCAATCGTATGTAAGTCTGTTTGCACAGCGCCATTTAAGACGAACTCTCGTTTCATTCACTCTTTCACTTATACATGCTAAACTGATCCTTTATTATGACATAACAATGCCCTGAAGTAACGATGAGCAACTCGAAGAAGAAAAATAATAACAATCATCACTTGTCCGCACAAGAACAGGCGCTACTTCAAGAGGAAATGCAAGGGATTAAGCCATTACAACAAACGCAAGCGGTAATAAATAAAAAAAGACCCCTTCCTCAAAAAATAGTACAACCTAGTTTTAGTGACTCCAGCAACATCCTAGAAAAGGATGAATTTTCAGATTATACGCTCTGTTCTCCGGTTCAAGCCAATGACCTTATTGACTATTACCAAGAAGGTGTACAACATAGTATCCTCTCTAAATTAAAACGGGGTAAAATTTTTGCAGAAGACGAGCTTGATTTACATGGCTATAATATCCACACAGCAAAGCTACAGCTCAAACATTTTTTTGACTACTGTCAAAATCGCCAGTATCAATGCGTACGCATCATACATGGCAAGGGGAAAATGAGCCAAGAAACACCGGTGCTTAAAAATAAACTGAATAATTGGCTGCGTCACTCTCCCCGTGTACTTGCTTTTGCCTCAGCACCTAGGCAATTTGGTGGCGCCGGTGCGGTTCATGTGTTAATCAAGCGTAAAAAAAATAATCCAGAGGAGTTTAATTCACTATTTTAGTTTTTTAGTTTAAAAATCGGAATATTTCGAGCGATTTTTAAATTTATCAACTCATCACTTAATACTATAATCACTGCCTTTATTTATTGAGCGAGAATCTATGATACACAGCCTATTTCAGCAACTCCTCATTTTATTAGCTACATCTGTTGCTGTCGTTGCTATTTTCAGACGTTTTAAACTTCCGCCTATTCTTGGCTATCTTTGTGTCGGTGTTTTAGCCGGTCCGTCAGGTCCTGACTGGATTTCGACCTTCAGTAACCTTCATGTCTTGGCTAAATTTGGTGTAGTTTTCTTACTCTTTACCATTGGTCTGGAGCTTTCCTTGCCCAGACTTGCAGCAATGCGCTCTGCCTTACTAAAAGCCGGCAGCTTACAAGTAATCATTTGCATTCTTATCGCATGGGTTATTGCGATTATCTGCGGTTTATCCTTATCTAGTAGCTTTATTACCGCAGGTGCAATCGCTCTCTCTTCGACAGCCATTGCCAGTAAACTGCTCGCCGAAGCTGGTGCAGTGAATACGCCACGAGGACAACTTTCACTCTCGATACTTATCTTTCAAGATCTTGCCACCATTCCCTTATTAATCATTGCAACCTCATTAAGCCAAGGCAGTAGCGATCACATTCTGCAAACTACAAGCATTGAATTAGCCAAAGGCGTTGCAACCTTTATTGTCCTTGTTTTCGTCGGTCATTGGGTTGTCTCACGTCTATTTCACGAAATTTCTAAATCCCGTTCCAGTGAGCTTTTTTTATTGACCGCCTTATGCATCGCACTCGCAGCCGCCTGGGTCACAGACCTTATGGGATTATCAATGGAGTTAGGTGCTTTTTTAGCGGGTGTTATTCTTGGCGGCACGCCCTACCATCATCAAGTATCCTCTGACATTCGCCCCTTCCGTGATACCCTGCTGGGCTTATTTTTTATCGGTATGGGCAGCTTGGTCAACTTACATGAATTATCAAGCTTTACTGTTTGGGTGATTTTAATTGCAGTTGCTATTGTGCTTATTAAAGCAATTGTTATCTATGCCGTAGTTAGGCTCACCCGCCAGGCTAACTCTACCGATGCTTTTAAAACGGGCATACTCTTATCCCAAGGGGGTGAGTTTGGCTTTGTTTTAATTTCTATAGAAACCAACTTTAATACCATTGATGACCATATCGCCCAAGTTATGCTCGGCGCCTTAATGATCAGCATGGTCATCTCCATTATTCTCGTCCGCTTCCAAAAGCCATTATTAAATTTATTTCATAAGCTCACAGAACGCTCAACACACTCCTCAAGCTTGCCAAAAAAACCGGCCAATACGGCAACAACGCTCAAAGATCATGTCATTATCTGTGGTTTTAGCCGTGTTGGCCAACGCCTCGCCCGTGCAGTCGAATCTGAAGGCTTCAATTATATTGCTATCGACCTAGATCCATTACGCATCGAACAAGCCGCCCTTGCCGGTGAGAATATTTTCTATGGTGATGCCACTCAGCTGGATACTTTGCGCCATGCAGGGATTGCTCAAGCAAAAGCACTGGTGATCACCTATACCAGTCCTGCCAGCAGTGTCAAAAAGTCCCTGCGCTTAATTCAGCATATTACACCGAACTTAGATGTACTCGTTCGTGCAAAAAATGATGCCCTACTCGAAGAGTATCGTGAAGAAGGCGCCACCGAAGTGGTCTCCGAAGCCTTAGAAAGCAGCCTGATGCTTGGCTCCCACCTGATGCTCATGCTTGGCGTGCCCAAACATCGTGTGATGAGCTGGCTGTTGAATATTCGTAAAAATCGCTATGACTTACTCAGCGGCTTTTTTAAAGGCCAAGAAGCCGAGACCATCGAAAGCGATGAAAGTATGCGTGAACAGTTAAGCTCCTTCTTTCTTCCTGAAGGCAGCTTTGCCATTGAGCGCACTCTCAAAGAGCTTAAACTTGAGGATTTTTCTGTCACAGTGACCTCCATACGCCGTAGCGGTATTCGTGGTGCTCAACCAGAACCCGATACTCGTTTAAAGGCTCAGGACATCTTAGTTCTCTACGGCACTCCTGAGAATATCGAACGCGCTGAAGCCAAGCTGATTGGCAATATTGCCTAATTACTTACAGTGCTATTTCATCTGGCTTGACTTTTCACTGTGATATCTCTAGCATGAGCGTATTGCTTTAAACATACGAGACGCTCATGCTAGTACATAACCTAACTAAAAACTTAACAATTTATAATATGAATATACATAATAATACAGCGGCTCACGATTATCACCCATCTTATTATTTCTATTCTTAAACTTCAAAGTATAGATACACTACTTATAACCAGAAAACAAACAGGCTTTTACTTTTACATAAAGATTAAGCTTTAATAAATTAATCCATGATTATTAGCTAGAATAATTCGACTAAATATGATCTTTTAGATCAAATTTTATATTTATACAGGAGCAGTCATGACCACCAATAAGACCCTTGGCAGCACATTAATTATTATCGGCACCACCATTGGTGCAGGCGTCCTTGCCCTTCCTCTTGCCACTGCAGGTCTTGGTTTTTATTATGCTGTTATCCTCATGATCATGCTGTGGATCTTAATGTGCTATACCGCTTTACTTACCTTAGAAGTCAATTTAGCCTTCCCGCGCGGTAGCAGTTTTAGTTCCATGGCCAAAGCCACCCTCGGCACCCCCGGAAAAATCATTGCCACCGCCGCCATGCTGATTCTCTTTTATGCCTTAACCGCAGCTTACATTACCGGCGGCTCACAACTTATCACTGAAAACCTACATATTCACTTTCAGCATGCTGAAAAAATTAGCGCCCTTATTTTTACTATAATTCTCGGCGGTTTTGTCTTTTGGAGCACACGCGCCGTGGATTATGCCAACCGGATTCTCTTCACTATCAAAATCATTGCGTTTATTACCATGTTAGCATTATTAATCGGCCATGTTGATCTACAGCGTTTAGAGCCACAACCGACGGCACAAATCTTCATTCTCGCCGCCGCCCCCATTGTTTTCACTTCCTTCGGTTTCCATGGCAGCATTCCAAGCATCGTCAATTACGTTGGCATCTCCCCTAAAAAATTACGTAAAGTGCTGATCATTGGCAGTATGGTTCCACTGATACTTTATATTATTTTTGAACTGACAACACTTGGTACTATACCTCGCACAGGTCCTCACAGCTTATCTGCACTTACCGAGCAAGGCAGTTCCGTTGGTCAATTTATTCATACCCTTAGCCAATGGGTGCATAGCCCGGTGATCACCGCTCTCGTTAATATTTTCTCTGATATAGCCGTAACCACTTCATTTTTAGGTGTCACTTTAGGCTTATTTGACTTTATTGCTGATGCCACTAAACGTCACAATACTAAAACAGGTCGCTTACAAAGCGCGTTAATGACTTTTATTCCTCCTTTAGTCTTCGCTTTGTTCTATCCAAAAGGCTTTATTATCGCCCTCGGCTATGCTGCAATTGCTCTGGCGGTACTTGCCGTGCTATTACCTGTGCTAATGGTCCGCAAAGTCCGAGTATTACCTAACCTCTCCTCACCTTACAAAGTCAAAGGCAGTGTACTCATCCTAACCATTGTATTCCTAGCCGGCTTACTCATTATTGCCTTACAAATTGCCAGTGCCTTTAATCTATTACCTGTATTTCATTAACCTGCAATACAGCCGATAGAAACGAACATAGGCATTACTCCAACTTAACTGTTTTTTCTGTTAATTATTATTTTAAATAAATAACAGGCTAAAACAGTTTACATAAAAATTAGATTATTTTAATTTTTATATATAACTCTATATTTTGCTGTTAGGTACGATAATAAAACAAAAACAAAGATATTGTTTTTGAAATTTAATTGTAAACCATCTGTTTATAACATTTATTATGAATATTTTAACAGACTTACTTAGAATTTATTATGAAGGATTTAAAATGCATGTAAGGAATTTTCTGCAAAATACTATAATGAAACTGCGAGAATATGAAAATAGTTCGCCAAGTTTTTTTAAGTTTTTAGGTTCTGATACGCCGGAGCTGCGAGCGGCAAGGCGTAGCTATGCTAATGCTCTACAAGATGTGTTGACAGATACTTTAATTGATTGCCAAAAACATGAAAAATCTTTTTATTTATTAACTGAATATAGAGGGCAGCGGCAGTATATGCTAAATATGATGGACTCTTTTGCAATGCATAGGCTGGTACCGCGATTACTAGAGTCGATACAATCTGCCGAAGGCCAATTTAATACTATGGGAAGATTAGGTAAAATTCTTGCTGATATAAAAAGTACCTGTCTAGGCTTTAATAAATCCCTGGAAAAGGCATCACCACAAGCGAAGTCTGATTTTAAACTGGCCGGTGAGCTTATTGAGGAGTTGGGCGAGCGTCAAGAAGAAGCGAAGCGTCATCAAGAAATGGGAAAAGTGAGACTCCATCATCTTAATGAATCGACCAGGAACCTTCAGAAAGAAACCGACCTTACTGATGAGATAGTGAAATCCTTCGAAGAGGAATTAGATAAACTGGGTAAAAGTCTTCGTCTCGGCATGGATTTCTCCCCTATGCATGAAAGAGTTAGTCAAATTCGGGAGGAAATAGATTATCATAAAAGAAGAGGTAATAAAGCTGTGGCTTTATTATGCTTTGATGAACCGTAAGCGTCGCTACCTCGGTAGGTATTTTGCACATCCAATGATGCAAAATCGCCGAGCAAAACGCGACGACTATAAACCCTCGGCTGCCCTCGTCACAGGGCATTACGTGCCTTGAATCGGCCACTACATACCCTGCTCTCAAATGGCGCTACGGCTCGTAAAGATTTTTAGACACTCGTTACGCTTGCTACAGACCTTACGCTCTTCCGCAACTCCGCTCTGCTAAAAATCCTCACCTACCTCGGCCTACTCACCCCGTGCTTTGCACTCCTTGGCTCGCAGCGTTTGTAATCCGCCATTACCTAGAGAAATATATAATCATGAAGTACTTGAATTTATATCGCCGATAGAGATGACAATGGCTTAACTATTAGAACTGACACTTAAAAAGTTACTCAAAGAGTTTTTTAAGGTGTCAGCCCCTAAATAATACTAATCTATAAGCCAAGTGAGTTTACCGTTATAGATTAATCACTCTGTTTGAAGTACACATAACTCTCTCTTGCCCTTATTCTTTAAAAATATTTTAAACATGATTAACATCATAAAACTTAAAACTAAAAAGTAACTTGGCATTGGCCATAATGTATGATTATGCAACCAGCCCATAATCCAGGTTAAAGCTGATAGAATCAGATAATACATCAAGCCAAATAACGCACCTGCCCGACCTAAACAATCTTGATACTGAACCAGTGCTTTGCTTAACACGATAGGAATAATCAAGCCAAAACTTCCAAAACTAATCAACATAAAAGGTAACATAATGGCTAAAATACTTATTAATGCATTATTTTTACCAACTAAATGCAAAGCCAAGGCGCTTAGCATAAATGCGCTGCCAATAAAGCTAATGAATACGCCTAAATGGATAATTTTCTCATCAGTTAAACGTGTTTGCAAAGACCGATAAGCACCGCCGCCCAAAATAGCTGCTGTTGCAATAAACAACCCTAACAGCCCATAACCACGACTCGATAAGCCAATATGATTAATAAAAATAAAGGGGCCTTCAGCATAAAAACAAAAAGTAAACGCATTTGTAATACCAATAAAGCATGCGGATATTATCACGTGTTGATCTGTGATTAAGCGTTTAAATACCTGTGATAATGATATTTTTTTATTTTTACTAGTCTGATTTAAATTTAATGTTTCAGGCAGACTACAAAAAGATAAAATCAAAATAACTATGGCCATGACCGATAAAGCCAAAAAATTGCTACGCCAGCCTAAATAGTCGCTCAACACCCCTCCCATCACAGGGCCAATTGCCGGAGCAAACGACAGTGCAACCGCGACACTTGAAAAAACACGTCCACGCTCTGTTGCCGTAAAATATTCACGTACCATTATCTGCGTAATCACCGAACCGACACTGGCACCAAAAGCTTGCAACATCCTAGCAATTAATAAATAAATTATCGATGGCGAAAGCAAACATAGCAAACTACCAAAAAAATACACAATAATACCGAGTAACATGGCAAAACGGCGACCGCTATGATCAGATAGCTGGCCCCAAATTAACACACCCAAGGCAAAACCAAAAAAATAAATACTTAAGGTCCATTGCACCAGATGGTTACTTGTTTGCAAGCTCATAGTAACCGCAGGTAATGCAGGTGAATATATTGTTTCGCTTAACTGAGGAAAACCGGCTAGCAGAATAATCAACCATAATGACAGTTTTCTATTACTTGGAGACTTCATGAATATCACTTCTTTATCATCTTTAAAATAGCACTTTGACATTATGATAAGGCAAAAAACCTTGCTTCATATGTTATATATGGACTAATATTTTCAAATACTGGACAAAATTCAACTTAGAACTTAGATTAAGACAGATCAGATAGCATGCCTAACTATTCAACAAACAGCCTACGTTTTGAACCTGATGACAAGCCTTATTCAATACTAGGAATTGCAACAGATATTTTTAACCATCAAGATCCAATACACCAACATGTCAAAGGGCAACTACTCTATGGCATTTCAGGCAGTATGCAAGCCATAGCTCAAAATAGCATGACCTTACTTATTCCTAATAAAGCACTTTGGTTGCCTGCCAAAGTCCCACATAAAATTACCACTCACGGGCTGGTCAAATATCGTAGTCTTTATTTCGACCTTAATCATTTTCCTAACGCACCCAAGAACATCAGTTTAATTACAGTAAAACCCTTATTACGCGAAATGATCAATGAACTTTGTTTTATTGAAGAAAAAAATTTAGATTCTAAGGTCACATTACGTCTTGCACAAAGTTGTATGGATCAAATTATCAGCGCAGTCCCTTTAAGTTACAAGCTCCCTCTAAGCTCCCATAAGCTTATTTCAAAAGCAATTAACCATATAAAATCAAATTCTCATGTTATTCTAAATTCCGATGCAATTGCCCACTATGTCGGCACAAGTAGCCGCCACCTTAATCGCTTATTTAAAAAAGAGTTGGGTTTAACTTGTCATCAATGGCAGCAGCAATTAAAAATTATTCAAGCACTTGAACTATTAACCAGCACCCAATCAGTTACAATCACGGCTGATCGCTTAGGCTTTAGCAGTAATAGTGCATTTAGTGTCATGTTTAAACGACTAATGGGAAAACTGCCTTCAGATTATATAGGAATTTAACTATAATATATTCAACTTTAATAATTACCAACGAAAAATTTATTATGGCACTGTTAATTTAATTTAGTAGAGCTCTTGTTTATCATTAAGGTTTAATATACACGTGACTCATACCTAAATCCCGGCCATTATATCAATACAATTAATTGGATATATCACCGAAATCTTTAACAAAGTTGTAATATTTCTTTATTTTTAGCTTAATAAAAAAAGTTTAAACTATTTCCATATCAGCAGCAGTGCTATACAAAAAATCATTAATAATGCCCTCTCCTGATCAAAATAGTTTGTTTAACTCTAACAATACTCTAAAAACCCGAGGAGACGTATTATGAATAAAGTACTTAACTTTTTCGATAAAATATTCAATAACGATGCCTTTATCCTACATACTAAATACGTAATGGGCTACCATTTATTAGATGATCAAGCACGTAAAAAAATTGATGAATGCTTTAAAAAAAGGTCCAACCAAGACTAGCTTTGCAACCGAACTTGAAATTAGACCTAAGTAAGGTCATCCGCTGCTGCAAACAAATAGCAGTTAAACGACCTTAATCCGCCTATTTTCCATATATTTTTTGATCATTATGGCAATCATCAGCATAATCAAACCAATCAATAAGGTGATGCCTCCCATTGCTAAGTAATACTGAGTATATAAACCGATGCCTCCTAAAGCCGTAGCCTTTTCAGCAGGCAAAGCAACCAACTGAGCTAATTGCCCTGAAATCACATTTGACATTGCACAGGCCAAATACCAGGCCCCCATAGCAAAGGAAATCATCCGCATATCACAGTATAGACCAATCATACTTAGACCAATCGCACTCACAAATAGCTCTGCAACCGTCATTAAAAAATAAGCCAAAACTAGGTAATTACCACTAACAATGCTTTGATGAGCATGAACACAACCATACCACATGACCAATAACGCAGTGCCTGCAAGCATCACACCAGCAGCAAATTGATAAGGAATATTAAAACCAGGAAAACGCCGATAAAATTTAGGCAGTAATAATCCCATGATAATAATAACCACCGGATTCACCACCTGGAAATTAGCCGCCGCGACCTTTAAACCAAACATATGCAAATCAGAATTATGCGCAGCAAAGACCACTAAGGTCGAGTTCATTTGATTATAAAGCACAAAAAATACAATCGCTTCTACAATCAAAAGCACAGCGAACACCTGTTTCGTCCGCACTTCTCCTGACAAACGCAAAGTGACCCATAAAAACCAGGTAATTCCGCCACTACAACCAATACCAATAATATAACTAGAGACTGTCGGATTAAAATAAGCAAATAACGTCACCAAATAAATAACAGCAAGATAACCGACTAGTTTTGCTGTTTGCTGCAACTTCATCTTATTTTTATCTAACGTATCAATCACATTATTATACAAGCGATAACGCCAAGAAAAATTTAGTGCAGACAGCGCCTTGCCAATAAATACCACCGCAAAGATAGATAAAGGGCCATATTTGCTGTCGAGTAATTGCGGTGCAATAATCGTTGCCAACAGCGCACCAATATTAATCGACATATAATATAAAGTCATCCCGCCTTTAGCACGTGCTTCATCATCACTATAAATACGGGAGACTAACGCCGACGCTGTGCCCATCAATAAAGAATTCATGGCAGGAATAAGTGCATACGCACCAATAAATAAAGCAGCTCCGACCTCAGCAACAAAGAAACCACTTAGCATCACTAAAGCATATGCCAAAGCCAAAAGCAGACTACCGATCAAGATAGACCGACGAACACCAACAATATTGTCGGCCATAAAGCCCCCCAGCATCGGGACTAAGTAGTTCATAGCTTGACTTACCCCCATAAATGCATAGGCTTCAGCTTCAGACAAACCTAAACCATCTTGCCAAAGGGGGCGTGTCAAATAAAGTACTAGAATGGTATTTAGCGTGTAAACAGCAAACTGACTCCAAAAGGTAATCATTGCGACGGTATTTACCTGACGCTGTTTTAAATCAAAAAAATGAGTGAAAAAGCCACGCCTAGCAGTCTCTTCAAGTTTCTTAATTGTTTCCAATATTAAGATCCTTTAACAATTTAAAACACCTAGTAATACAGCAATCAACATAAAATTACAAACAGCACTGCAACATAAACAAGGCAAAATCATACTCTTAATTAACCCAAACCTATAAACTATATTATTTATAAATAAACAATATAACAAAATATAAAAACAAAAAAACATGACAAAAATATAATTTAAAATTAAATAAAATTAACTCACTAATAATATAAATAATAAATAATATACAACAACAATCTGTTGCCTCATCTATCATCAATCAACACTATATTTACAAAAAGGCCAAATCAAACTTATCGTTATTGATTTACATTATCCAACATATCGTTAAATATTTTTAACTTTTATCTCCAGTGTCTAGCTTTACTAACAAGCGACCTAATGATTGGCGTGATGAAACTATTTGCAAAAGCGCACTAGCAAAAAAAGCAAGCACAAATAAAGCAACAATAACACTGGCTCCTCTCTGATAATCTGCAATCGCATAAACAGGTGAGCCATCAGCCACACTCAAAGGCCCGTGTAAACCAATCAAACTTCCCATCACCGGCTGCATGATTAAAGCAGCACTCATCGTAATCATATTTACAAAGCCTACGCTTGCACTGCCTGCCCCCGGTGCGGCAATTTGCCCTGAAAATGCAAAACAAATCACATAACCACTCGAGGCAATACCCGTTAAAACTAACAAGACAAGCAGCCCACTAAAGCTTAAATAATGTGGATAAAAAACAACCACCGCCATAAGAATAGCAGCAATAAAGCTGCCGACCATCATCGCCATAGGCTGCAAACGTGCTGAGTGCGCAACACTTCCCATCAAGGATGCACCTATAGCAATACCGATAAACATAGCAGATACCGATAATGCTGTATCACTAATATTCAAGTTATAAATACGCGCCAATGCAGGAGCACCCCATAAAGCAGCAAATACAGAAATAAGTGAAAACAGACAAAAACTAATTACTCCAACCAACCACTGACAGGGCTCATGTACAATCACCCTTAAGTGGCTCCAGACCGGCTCTCCTTTTGTTGGCGGGCTGTAATCATATTTAGGTGCTACTTTAGGGTGTAAGGCAATCAATAATCCAAAACTAACAACCACCCCGATCACTCCCACAGCATTCATCGCTCCTCGCCAACCAATATTTTGTAATAACGTAGCAAAACTATGTTCTCCTAATGCTGTACCTAAAAAACCAACACACTCAGAAATACCGACAATTACAGCAAAGAATCTCAGCGGAAAATAACTCCGCGCTGCACTTAAAATGCCAATAAAGCCAAAGGCACCACCAATGCCTGTGCACATGCGCCCTATAATCAACCAAGATAAATGATCTGCACTTGCGAAAATAAAGCAACCTATTGCACACAAGGCTGCAGCTGTGGGTAAAATATAACACTTAGCATAACGATCAAGAATAAGGCCTGCCGGAATCTGCATAATCAAAAAAACATAGAAAAATGATGATAAAACGTAGCTGACACTCACCGCATTCAAATCAAAGCCACGCATTAACTCATGGGTCATTAAGCCACCGACGCTTTGCAAAGAGAACTGATAAATACCAAATATACAAGCCATCAACCAAGCCACATAACGGCGCCATTGTCCCTGCTTTAGCTCGGCATTCATGATTTTTATAGTCACAGCATCATTCCTAATGTTTAACTCTTAATTACCTTGCTTATAACAGCACACTATAAATTAATAAACTAACACGCACTTTTCAATTTTCAATGCCCCAAAAGTAATAAAACAACCATCAGCTATAAAAACAAAAGACTTCAACAAAATAAAATCAGAAAAAAATCAGGATTATAGCTAAAATTATGTTAAATTGAGCCAGACTAAACTTAGTACTAACCTTCGCTGTAAGGACCTTTATGAAGTACAACATCAGCTGGTGGAATTTAGAAAACCTACTTCTACCCCAGACGGCAAAACGCTCAAGTAAGCTTAAAAAACGCCATAAAAAAACATTAAAACACTGGACAGACGAACGCTACCAGCAAAAACTCTATAACCTTGCGCAAGTGATTTGCCAATTTCACCAGCATCAGGGCCCAGACATCCTCGCTATTGGTGAGGTTGACTCTACCGAAGCCATGCACGACTTAAGCCAGCAACTCGCTAATCTCGGTTTGTATTACCACAGTCATCTGGCAAATAGCGCAGACCCAAGACGCATGCATGTCGGTGTACTTTACCGCCCTGAGCTATTTAGCATTACTCAGCAAGAGAGCCTATTTGTCCCAGCCAGCAAGAAAACACGAGATATTTTAAATATTCAATTTCAAACTCTGCAAGGGGACTTACTTCATCTTCTAATCAACCACTGGCCCTCCAAACGCAACAACCCCTCAGATCGTATCAAAGCCGCCCACCGTCTGAAAACTGCCTTAAGTCATTGTATAGAGCCTGCTTTAATTATTGGTGACTTTAATACTCAACCGAGTGATGCTCTATTTAAAGATCTAGTCACAGACTGTGGGCTTACTCCCTTATTTCACCTTCCTGCAGAACCCACTTATTTTCACCATAGCCCAACCGGTACAACACCTATCAGTTTGGACTTTGCTTTTACTTCAAAAGAATTTTCGAACAACCCACACTGGCAAGCTTCAATGCTAACAATAGAAAAACAACACCAAAACACGCTAGAGCGTCCACAGGCCTTTATGCAATCGAATCTAAAAGAATTTAATGATGATGGAGCGAGCGATCACTTTGCGATTTCACTCACTCTTAATAAAACAGGTTAGGCCATTTGCGACTGCTGGTAATTCTCTATGCCTATCCGTGCAATAAGACCCAACTCAGTATCAAGAAAGTCTAAATGTGCTTCCTCATCACTGAGTATTTTCATCAAAAGATCACGAGAAATATAGTCTGCTTTTTCCTCGCAACACTTAATTGCCTCACGTAGCATCGGAATTGCAATCAGCTCCATTTTACGATCACATTTTAATATTTCTTCAACATTTTCACCAATATATAGCTTGCCTAGGTCCTGTAAGTTAGGTAGCCCTTCTAAAAATAAAATACGCTCAATCAATTCATCAGCATGACGCATTTCTTCCAAAGACTCTTGATATTCTTTTTCACCTAACTTCACTAACCCCCAATCTTTTAACATACGTGCATGCAAAAAATATTGATTAATCACGGTCAATTCATTTTTGAGAATTGCATTGAGATGTTCAATGACTTTGCTATCGCCTTTCATCGGTCAGCCCTCTATATTAATTATAATATCAAGAACAATACCGCAAAGGCTGTCTTTTGCCAAGACACTAACTGCTATTTTTCAACAACTATAATCTTGCATCGAAACTCATTCAATCAACTTTATCTAGCTACCATTACACTGTTGACTTAAAGCACCTTTTAAAATCTCTTTTGCACAGGAGCCACAGCGACCACATTGCATTGCGACACCATACCCTCGACACAGCTCACGCATGGAACTGACTCGACCATCTTCAACCGCCTGATAAATCTGCTTATCGGTCACTCGATTACAAATACAAACGTACATAAAGACTCCTCTTTGCTACATTATTGATAATAGTAATATAAATGATAAGCATTATCAATAACAACTTATTCTTACTATACACTGCCTATACATTGCCTCTCATTTACTAGCTGTATATCTAAGTTGTAGTACAAAACCACCCAAATATTAAATTGAATTAAAAAACAATTATATAGCATCAATATATTTATATTTATATTTATATTTATCGTAAGCGTCGCTACCTCGGTAGGTATTTTGCACATCCAATGATGCAAAATCGCCGAGCAAAACGCGACGACTATAAACCCTCGGCTGCCCTCGTCACAGGGCATTACGTGCCTTGAATCGGCCACTACATACCCTGCTCTCAAATGGCGCTACGGCTCGTAAATATTTTTAGACACTCGTTACGCTTGCTACAGACCTTACGGTCTTCCGCAACTCCGCTCTGCTAAAAATCCTCACCTACCTCGGCCTACTCACCCCGTGCTTTGCACTCCTTGGCTCGCAGCGTTAGACAATCACTTTTAATTTTAAAAAACACAGTAATTAACAACTCTTTATAAATTAGCCAAAACCCATACTTAAACAGTTAAATTAGAAAAAACTCATTTTCCATGCAGATCAAAACCTACTAAGAATCAGCCTTATTTTTTTCTTGAGCACATTATACAACTACAGCACGACAAACATAGTCTCTAACTGTCAATAAAAAATCATATAAATTAAAATTAAATTTCAATAGATTAATATCAAACCAATAAATAAAAAAAATATGATTGATAATGATTATCAACAATAATACAATAGCGTTGTTGTTCATTAATAATTTCATAAAAATAAATTACTTATTTTATTGAGGGTGTCAATATGCCTATGCGTTGGAGAAATAGGATACTACGAGGCTTGTTAGCAGCTGCTGCGGCAGCATCTGCCGCCTCAGACTTCGGACTGTTAGCTGATGATGTTCATGACGACTTTGACGTTCCCGGCAACTATAGTCGAATAAGCATGATCGTTGCTGCTGCCGTTGTCGGAGGAACCTTCGAAGCTCTAGCATCTTACTTTTTTGAAGGAGGATTTTTAGAAGACGACGATTCAGAAGCACAAACCCCTTCCCCCTCTTTAGACGAAGATGAGCCTTTACTTGACGACCACCAAATAAACCACGCAGAAGATGAGTCTTTACTTGGAGAAGGTCAGTTAATTTTACCAAATTCTTCAGCAGTTGCAGTGCGGCAGAAATCTATACCTGCTAGCATAGGCATAGGAGCATATGTAGGATTACGTTTTGCTTTTATGTTAGTGGGCACAACGGCTGCCTATGCAGCATGTAAGCAAGCAATGATAGGGGAAGAAGGTGATGAAAGGGTACTTGCTTCTCTTTCAATGGCAGAGTATTTAGGAACCACAGCATATACACTACTTGCTAACCTTCCTTTCAGCCTTCTAACAGATATCGCTGCACAATTTAACTTGAGCTTTAATGCCAATCTGCCGTCAGCTGCTCAGCAAGCGCTACGTGTGTTCTTTACAGCTACTCACGTAACCGAACATATGGCAGGCCAACTACCATTAGTCTCTCAAGCCTTACCACTCGCCGGAGTTGCAATGGCAGGCAACCCTGGCGTAATTGCAGGTGTTATGACAGGTTTGGCTATCGCCAACCTCCCCGTTGCAGGAACAACCTACTTATTTGAGTCCAGAGAAGCTCTCCATGCCTTAACAGGGCAAGAACCGCCATCCATAACTCTGCCAAGCTGGCTAGCTCAAGCACTTTACACCCTTGTCCCAGGCCCCAGCGCATTTTTACATGGTATCGAAGGAGCCATGCCTGTAGCCTTAGCCGCACAAGCCTTAAAGTTACCTTTGTCCGCAAAAATAATTCCTGCTGCTGCAGTAGGCTTCATCACCGCTTTAGGTAATTATCTCTCTGAAGGTAAAGAAGCTAAAAGCGAGATCATTGAAAGTTTAGCAGAAGGCACTCAACTTTTAACCCATGAAAGCTGCTTATTCTTAAGACTTAAGAGAGATCATAATCCAGACGACCCTGAATCAGGTGCAGGAGCAGGAGCAGCAATAAACGAAGACTACCAACGCATTATTGAAATAGCCTAGATCATTCTAAAAAAGTAAGAGACACATATCGCCCATTATTGGGCGATATTTATATCATTAATAAAGGAAACAACCGATTAATGAGCCATATTATAATCAAGATTATACATGATCCATAAGGTGCCACCGACTAAAATCAAAACAACAAATATAGTAAAAATAAAACTCACTAAATCCCAGCGACCACTAGGATTGGTAGTCATATGTAAGAAGAATTTTAACTGAACAAACAGCTGAATAATTGCAAGTATCGCAACCGCAATATATAAGCCTGTAGCTGGCAGCATTTTATAGGCAACTAATGCAAAGGCAATAAAAGTAATACCTAACGATAAAACAAAACCAATAATATACGACTTTAACGTATAGCCGTGCTTTTCATTCGCAATGTCTTGCGGGTGATGTGATTCACTCATGAAATTGCCCCCATTAAATAAACAATAGAGAATACAAAAATCCAAACGACATCAAGAAAATGCCAAAATAAGCCAAGACACGTTAATCGTTTTGTCATCAATGGATTAATACCATTTTGATAGACCTGGACAATCATTACCACCATCCAGATTAGCCCCATAGTGACATGCAACCCATGAGTACCCACCAAAGTAAAAAAGGCCGATAAAAAGCCGCTGCGCTGCCAACTGTTGCCCTCATGAATTAGATGTGCAAATTCATATAACTCCATAGCAACAAAAGATAAACCAAGAGTAAAAGTAATCACAAGCCACATTAATACCTGACCAGCATCACCTTTATTGCGCGCAAGCATCGCCAAACCATAAGTAAAGCTACTCACTAAAAGCAAAATAGTTTCAGTCAAAATAAAAGGAATACTTGCTAATTCAGCGGCACTTGGACCACCAAAAGTATTATTATGAAGCACCGCATAGGTTGCAAAAATAATTGCAAACAAAATACAATCGCTCATGATATAGATCCAAAAGCCGAAAATATCCTTACTATCGTCATCATGGTGGCCATCATGATGAGCCACTGCAGTGTTCACCGTCATAGTTTCATCCTATTTGCAGTTTCAATTTCCGTTTTGGCGACTTCTTCGGCTTTAACATAATAATCAATATCATAATTAAATGAGTGTTTAATAACTGTTGTAAACATACCAATTAATCCCAAAAATACCAGCCAATACATTTCCCAAATCATGCCAAAACCAAAGGCTAAACTAAATGCCGCAACAATAAAACCGACGGAGGTATTTCTTGGCATATGAATATCTTGATAGGGCCGTTGCTGACCTGCACCACGCTGCAAATGTTTAATTTTCTCTTGTTTCTCTTCCCAAAAAGCATCACGACTATGTACTTCAGGGGTAAAAGGAAAATTATAAAACGGTACAGGTGAAGGTGTAGACCACTCAAGCGTTCGACCATTCCAAGGGTCACCAGTAGTATCTTTATAACCTTCTTTATTTCTATTTTTAATGCTGACCAATAATTGCAACACTTGAAAGCCAATACCTGCAGCAATTATGAGTGCACCTATTCCAGCAATAATTAAAAAAGGCTGCCAACCGGTAGAGGCATCATAATGATTTAAACGACGCGTCATTCCCATAAAGCCAAGAATGTAAAGTGGCATAAAAGCTACAAAAAATCCAATCAACCAACACCAAAATGCATACTTACCCAATCGTTCATTCAGCTTAAAACCAAATATTTTTGGAAACCAATAAGTCAGCCCAGCCAAATAACCAAAAACAACGCCACCAATAATCGTATTATGGAAATGGGCAATTAAAAACACACTATTGTGAAGCTGAAAATCAATTGCTGGAATCGATAAAATCACACCAGTCATGCCACCAATGGTAAATGTGACCAGAAAACCAATCGTCCAGAGCATCGGTGTTGTATAAATAACCCTACCTTGATACATTGTAAAAAGCCAATTAAAGACTTTGACACCTGTCGGCACAGCAATAATCATTGTCGCAATGCCAAAGACCGCGTTGACCGCCGGCCCTGCGCCCATAGTAAAAAAGTGATGCACCCACACCGAGAATGATAATACGGAAATAATCACCATCGCCCATACCATCGTGTAGTAACCAAACAAGCGCTTTTGTGAAAATGTCGCAACAATCTCTGAAAATATACCAAATGCCGGAATCACTAAAATATAGACTTCTGGGTGGCCCCAGGCCCAAATCAGATTAATATACATCATTGGGTTGCCGCCAAACGCAGAGGTAAAAAAGTGCATACCCATAAAACGATCAAGAAATAACATACCAAAAGTAACAGTTAATACTGGAAACGCTAAAATCACTAGCACGACAGTCACCAAGGCTGACCAGGTAAATGGTGGCATCTTCATCATCGTCATACCAGGGCAACGCATTTTTATAATCGTTGCAAAAAAGTTAATCCCCGACAGCAATGTACCTAACCCTGCAATTTGTAATGACCACAAATAATAATCCACACCAACCGTCGGGCTGTATTTAAGGCCAGATAAGGGGGGATATGCCAACCAACCCGTTGCAGCAAAATCACCAATGACTAGCGAAACATTTACTAAAATTGCACCGACAACAGTCAGCCAAAAACTTAATGAATTTAAGAATGGATAAGCCACATCACGCGCACCAATTTGCAGCGGCACAATAAGGTTTAACAGGCCAAATAAAAAGGGCATCGCCATAAAGAAAATCATGATAACACCATGCGCAGTAAACACTTGATCAAAGTGCTCTGGGGGCAAATACCCTGAATTACCCGCTGCCATAGCTTGCTGTAAGCGCATCATAATCGCATCAGCAAAACCACGAAATAACATAACAAATGCTAAAATAAGGTACATCACCCCAATTTTCTTATGATCGACAGAAGTAATCCACTCCGTCCATAGCCACTGCCATTTTTTAAAATAAGTTAGTGCACCAATAATTGCGACTCCTGCAAGCACCATAAATAGCCCTGCACCTGCAATAATCGGATCATGTAGGAAAGGAAGATCATTGACTGTGAGTTTTCCAAACATATTGACTATTTCCTTATACCCTTAACTATAAAATTTAAATTTTATAAATATTATTAAAGTATTTTATAGATTTTCGTTTTCTTTTTGCCAAGCTTCTTTGCTATTTTTCAGATTATGTGCCTCTGGTGACATAAATTTCATGATTACTTTATGAAATAGCCCTTTAGTCACCGTAGAGTAGTACTCAACTTGATGATTTTTAGTTGGCATAATCAGCTGATCATACGCCTTCATTGTTAACCGGCTTGGTGAAGATTTAACCTTACGCACCCACTGATCAAACTCCTTTTGTGTACTTGCTTTAGCGATAAATTTCATGCCGGAAAAACCATTGCCACTATAATTAGTCGAACGACCATTAAACTCACCAGTTTCATTAGCAATTAGGTGTAATTTTGTTTGCATCCCTTCCATGGCATAAATTTGCCCCGCAAGCTGCGGAATTGCAAAAGAGTTCATCGGCGCATCAGAAGTAATTAGAAATCTAATTTGTCGGTGTGCAGGAAACTGTACAAAGTTCACGGTGGCAATATTTTGTTCAGGATAAATAAATAACCACTTCCAGTTCAATGAAATTGCTTGAATCGTCACAGGCTTACCTGCCACATCCAAAGGTCGATAAGGGTCTAAGCGAAAACTCGAAACCCATGTTAATACCGCTAAAATAATAATTAAAATGATGGGAACACCCCACCAGATAATTTCTAAAAGTGTACTGTGGGACCAGTCAGGGCGGTATTTTTCTTTAGTATTTGATGCTCTAAAACGCCAACTGAAAATAGCCGTCATAATTAAGACAGGGATCACAACAACCAGCATTAACAACGTTGCAATAATAAATAATTGCTTTTCTTCTGCAGCGACCATGCCCTTTGGATCCCAGAGCTCGGCCTTACAGCCCGTTAACAAGGTCAATAAAGCGAGAGTTAAAATAACAAGAAAAACACTCTTTACCGCCTTCCAAGCATGATGCTGACTAAAATCTTGTACACATTTAATCATTATCTAAAGCATCCTTTTGTATCTTCCTAAGTGATGATACACCAATCTAACAAAAGTATAGATCACAAGACCCTCACTAATCTACATTAATCTTAGGCTGGCACAATAAAATAAATCACCTCGCCACATCCGTCTGAATAGCTCAATCTCCATAAACAAAATCATATAAAAACACTTTTAATAAAATAACAAGCCAACATAAAGTCAGGCAACTTACCTAGATATCAGCATATAGCTAAAACCTTATAAATTGACATAAT
>LVCQ01000031.1 GCA_001644975.1 Piscirickettsiaceae bacterium NZ-RLO1 | reverse complement strand
ATTGATTTTCCATCAGGTGATTTTTTTATGATTTCTATGCAAGTACTAATTTTGTATTCTTTGTTTTTTAAATTGACAAGGTTATTATAAAATGCCTGCAGATTGCCTTTGTTTTTAGATGTGATTATTAGGTCGATTATTTCACTTTTAGATGCCCCCAAAACTGTGAGTTGATGATCAAATTCATCTAAGAGCTCAAGTAAAAGATCAGATCGATAGTTCTTATTAAGCATTTTCAGCATATCATCCGTGTAGCCTAGATTGACAAGCTTTTGTTTTAAATCTACATTGACAATGCTTTGTTGATAAACTAGTTTGTCTAGTTCACCGTTCGCCCAAATTAAAGCATCTTTGCTTAGTCCTAATTTATCAAAATTAGGTGGTTTTTTCCTTTTGTTATGTCGCCAAGATTTAAGTAGTTTAGAGATTTTAATTTTTTCCTCTTTTAAGGTCATTGGCATAATATTTTTCTCTTATCTACTTTAATATTGATTGATTTTTTAGCTCGAGGGGGCGTTTCTTAGCTGTAATTAAGAACAAATAAGGTAGAGCTGGTTCAGATAATTTTTTAAGTATTTATTTTTATTTGGTAAATGCCTCTTAAAATCCGCTTTACTTGACTTTGAGTATCGCGACAGTTTTTTACTATACATAAAAAACTGCACCCCTGATATTAAAATAGGTATAAAAATTTTAATAAATAAGGCAACCTAGTGTTTTTTAAAAAATTAAAATTTAAGTATACTTATTTTTAGGCTGGCTAAATATGAGTTTATCAGGCTTTTTATCAGCATGGTTGTTGATGGAATAAGGATGGAATAGCTGCTTTGCTATTTTCTCTATAGATTTTTGAAAAATTAGCAAATGTTATTTTGGTACCATTATAAGAGCGATATTCTTGATTTATGTTAGGGTATTTTATAAAGCTCTTTTTAGCTTCTTCAAAGTCTACTGCATGATAATCTTTTGAGAAATGCCCGAGTCGTCTAAAGTGGAATAATCCCATATTATGTTGTGAGACTCGCTCTGCGAGGTAAAGTAGTTGCTTACAGCGCTCTTCACTATTTGTTTTATCGATCAGACCTTTTATTGACTGTAGTTTAAAAAGCTTTTCCTTGGTAGAGCTTGGGCGTAAGCTTAGCATTGCATTGTTGATTGCATGATGTGCTATTTGCTTGTATTGCTCAAGATTAGTGGCGGGCAATTTATAGTGTTGCTTTAAATGATCTTTTTGTTGGCTTGCTGATGCATTAATGAGCTTATTTAGGTCTTGGTAATTTAATTGATTATCTATTATTTTAAATTGACTATTGTGCTGCTTATAGTGTTTATATTCTAGTGCTAATAAGACTAACTCGTGTTTGGTTTTGCATTGAAGAGCTTGAGCTAATAGTTGTTGAGTGGGTAGTTGCTCTTGAAAATCAGAAAGACTGAGTCCAGTAATCAGGGAAAGATAACTATTTTGATACGCCCAATTAAGTAGATTATGGTATTTATTGTTAGGGTCTGTTAATGCTTGTAAGAATGTAGCGCTGCCGTTGCTATTATGCATAAAGTAGTGGTAAGTATCATAGAGCACAGAATGGTTGTATGGAACGTTGACTTCAGGATTGGTGATTGTCGTGATATCTTGAAAGCATCGCTTTTCTTTAAAGAGTCGGTTGCTCGCATTACCAAAGTGCCGCCATGTCGAGTCTGTTTGTTTCTTTGTTGGGAAATTTTTTTCCGTAATTATTTTAAATGTTTTACGCCCGGCGGGGAAACAGAGTTCTTCTTGGTGATATTCTGGATATGCAATTGTTTGATGACAGGCTTGGCTAAATCGCACAGAGGCTTTAACTTTATCTGGGATAAGTAAAGGCCGGTTATTTGTGAAGTTTTTATCGAAGAGCAAAGGCAATTGGGGCTTAAAAAGAGTACGAGGCTCTTCTACGGCATAATGTAGGAAGAGTTCTTCTGTAAAAGAGCCAATTCTGATAGGTTCCACTGATGCTAAATGATTTCTATAAGATTGGCGATTAATCGATGGCTTTAGTTTGCCGTAATCCATGCCTGCTACGGGGTCAATCGTGTGGACCTGACCAATTGAGATCTGCTCTGATGTGAAGCCCATGTTGGCTAGTATTTCAGATAACGTGCTGGTAAACGCAATTGCTGTCACAGCGCCTCGGCTATATGAGGCGGGAATATTTATGATTATTTTTTCGTCTGGACTTTTTGAGAGATTTTCAGTAATTAGGTTGACTGTTGCGAGTAGTGCAAGTTGTAGGTTGTGTTTCCAGCCACCTCCATGAATTTGGGACCACAGCGTTGATTGGTGTCTGGATAGGTATGCTTCGCTGATATTGCTTGGGTTATAGTTTCTGCCGGGCTGAAACTGATTACGTCCTTCATAAATAGAGTCCCCTGAAACAGGGCCAGAGAAGTAGAGTTTGCAATGTTTAGATTGATAAGGGGCTGTATTACTGTTGCTGAGTAAATTGCTATAGTCAGAGGGGTCAAAAAAAACATCTTCTGCTTTATTTTGGACAAATGCATGCCCAACAACACTTCTCCCATAAATTTTTTCGTTGAAACCATTCAGAGATACGCCTGTACCATCAAAATATATATCTAAACGCATAATCTATCTTCGTAATTTTAAATTTTTAAAGTTATCTTAAAGCCTATCTGTTTAGCCGGAGAGATAATTCTATTATTTTACAATGATGTTTTATTATTATCTGACTTTGCTAATAAATTCAGTATTATCATTAATAATTAAATAGATCAATATATTTTTATATGTTTTTATTAAGTTGAATATGTATGGAATAGAGTGTTAGGTAAGGGATAAAGCCTGCTGTGTTCATAGTTTGTTAAATTTATATGACTTATTGAGTTCGCATGTATATTATAATTTGATTTTAAATTAACGTTTAAATATAATTAAGAAAATTATATTTTTTTATAATTAAAATTATTTAACAATGTTTTAATTGTTGTTGATAGCGCTTTGCAATTGCTGCAACTTTATTGGCCGTTTTTTTGGCTGATGTTGGTACTCGCCGGTGGTATAGGCCCAGTTGATAGTAAAGATAAAGTTGCTGTGTATTGTAACGGCTTATTTTACGTAGCTTAATGGTTTTATTGAAGTACCAGCCAATAAAGTCGATAGAGTGATGAAAGTTTTCGCGACTGGCATGGGTAATTTTTCTGGATTTTTTGTAATCTGCCCAGGTAACATTGGTTGCTTGAGCAAAGCCATAGGCGCTGGACGTTTTAGATTTAATATGAGAGCGAAAGCGAGATTCTTGGTAAATGGTTGCCATGAGGATATTCACTGGTATTTTCCAGTGTCGGCTTGTCTTATATGCGCTGCTTTTCCAAGTTGGGTGTTTTTTGAAAATCCAGCAAATATCTTCTAATTTTTCAGTGTGTTTTGTTTTGGCGTGACTATTTTTAAAGGAAAATATAATTAAAAAAATAATAAAGGTTAATGTTAGCGATTGCTTGAATTTTATAGTAAACAAGAAAACATCCTTAATTTAAATTATCAACTCATCTTAATAGCTTGCTTTAAGCAAGACTAATATTATTGAGGTTTTTTAAAAAAAGGCAAGCGAATAAAAATTTTTTACAAAATGGCTTATCCTATGATTAAGAGTTTAATGTGTTTTCTGGCTGTTGTATTGGACTATCCGTCGTGCTTATATTTTCTGCTGGCGGATCAGCTTTGCTTATGCGCATTAAAATACCAAAGGCTGGATTATCAAAGTAGTGAATTTGATTAAACTTTAAGCTGCGATATTCATTGATATCATATTCAACGAGCTGATCTTTGGCATTTAGTAAGCGGAAGGCAAAGTGTATATGGGTGTTGAAAGTGCGTTTTTTTTTGATCCGCAAACTGCCTTCTAGTTGCCATAGTGGTCCTTTTAATACGATGATTTCTTTTTTAGCGATAGCAATTGGAGTGAGGTTCTCGCCGGTTTCTATAATGAACGGGCGTTTTTGAGTATCACTTTGTCGCCACGCGCTTTGAAAAAGAATGTGGTATTGACCCGGGCGTTTAACGATATGTTGAGTGCTTTCTTTAAATGCGTCATCAGCGGGCAGAGGGGACCAATATGGACTGGTTGCCTCCAGAGAGTTATCCAGATAAGTATTAAGATGAATCGCATTTTTAGGAGGAGTCAGTGGCACGACATGTTGGCCTTGCTCGTCAAGCTTTCCTTTATGCTCAAAAACTAATAGCTCAACTTTATACCAGTTATTTTCTTGGGTTGGTTTTTGAGCGTGAGTAAGGTGAAAAACAGAGAGTAGAGCCACTGGCAACAAAAAAAAGACAAAACTAGGGTGTTTTTGTTGTTTTCTTTGCTTGCTCATGATTGCTATCCTTTATTTTAATAGTACACTGCTATTTTGTTTTATAGTTAGCACATATCTTTATTCAGTCAGTTGTTTAAGTAAGTTTTCAATGGTTGTTAGACGTAGGTCATGATCGGCCATATTTATTTTAAACTTTAGTCGATCTGCACCTTCTAAGCGATAAATATGTGCCTGCTTTTGTATGAGCGAAATCAGTGCTGTGGTATTGATCTTCGGCTCTTTATCAAAAATTACACGGCCTTGCGTTGCATTCGCTTCAATTTTGTTAATACCAAGTGCTTGAGCTGTTAGCTTTAAACGCGTAACGGTAAAAAGAGTATGGCAAGGCTTGCTAAGCAGACCAAAACGGTCGATCATTTCCACTTGCAAATGATCAAGTGCTTGATTGTTTTCAGCGTTGGCAATGCGCTTGTACAGGGTTAAGCGCATATGGACATCAGGGATATAATCATCAGGGATGAGTGCTGGAATATTAAGATTAATTTCTGTTTGTTCAGTAAGATTATCATCCAGGTTCAAGGTTTTGCCTTGTTTCATGGCATTAACTGCGCGATTAAGTATCTCCATATAGAGGTTATAGCCGACAGATTGGATATGGCCGCTTTGACCTTCACCTAAAACTTCCCCCGCGCCACGTATCTCTAAATCATGCGTGGCAAGAATAAAGCCAGCGCCTAATGTATCGGCTGCGGCGAGTGCTTCTAAGCGCTTTTTCGCATCACTGGTCATTGACTTTGGATGTGGGGTAAGTAGGTAAGCGTAGGCCTGATGGTGAGAGCGGCCGACGCGGCCACGCAATTGGTGCAATTGAGCAAGGCCTAGATGATCGGCGCGGTCAATAATAATGGTATTTGCTGAAGGAATATCAATACCCGTTTCAATAATGGTCGTACAGATGAGCACATTAAAACGGTGATGATAAAAATCACTCATGGTTTTTTCAAGTTCACGTTCGCGCATCTGCCCATGAGCGGTATTGACTTTGGCTTCAGGGACAAGCTCACGTATTTCAGTGGCAATGCGATCGATACTTTCCACTTTGTTATGTAAGATATAAACTTGGCCACCACGCAGAATTTCCCGCAAAATCGCCTCACGAATAAGGCTATCTTGACGTTCACGAATAAAGATTTTTACAGCTAAACGTTTGGCTGGAGGTGTTGCAATAATCGACATATCGCGAATACCGGCCATAGACATATTCAGTGTTCGCGGAATTGGCGTTGCCGTGAGGGCTAAAATATCAACATTATGGCGTATTCTTTTTAAGCGCTCTTTTTGGCGAACACCAAAGCGATGTTCCTCATCAATAATCAATAGCCCCAATTGTTTAAACTGAACACCTTCACTTAGTAATTTATGTGTGCCAATAATAATGTCGATTTGGCCTTGTTCAATTTGTTTAATAATATCTTGAGATTTGGAGGATTGAAAACGTGAGAGTATACCGATTTTCATGGGCCAGTTGGCAAAACGATCACTAAAGCTCTGGTAGTGCTGTTGAGCAAGCAGGGTGGTTGGGACAAGAACAGCGACTTGTTTGCCATGATTGGCTGCTTGAAAGGCCGCACGCATGGCGACTTCTGTTTTACCAAAGCCGACATCGCCACAAATTAAACGATCCATTGGGCGCTTATTGTGCATATCGGCATTGACATGATTAATGGCTTTTTGTTGATCTTCGGTTTCTTCAAAGGCGAATTCATTGGCAAATTGCTGATAATCATGATCAGGTGTGGGGAAGCTAAAGCCACTTTGTGCTTCACGTTTAGCGTAGAGCTCAAGGAGTTCTGCAGCGGTATCACGGGCTTTTTCTATGGCTTTACGGCGTGCTTTGCTCCATTGCTCTGTGCCTAAATAATTAAGCATTGGCGCTGACTCTGCTGCACCGCTGTAGCGGTTAATCAGCTGCAAAGAAGTCACTGGCACATAGAGTTTAGCCTCATTGGCATACTCGAGAGTTAAATACTCCGCTGGTTGGCCATCAGTTTCAATGATTTGTAGGCCTAAGTAGCGGCCGATGCCATGGTCAATATGGACAACAGCATCACCAATCTTAAGTTCGGTCAGGTTTTTAATGATGCTGTCTGGGTCAATAACACGACGAGCGTGTTGACGTTGTGGGGTCGTATGCTGGCCAAATAAAGCACTTTCGGTAATGATGGTAACACCAAGCTCAGGTAGACTGACGCTTTCTGCTAATGGCTGTACGGTAATTGCAAAGTTATCTTTGTTATCTTTATTAGTATAAAAGTCTTGCCATGAGGGAACTGCGTGTGGCTTTAGTTGGTGTTGTTTTAGTTGTTCGAGTAGGATCTCTTTGCGGCCGATGCTATCGGCACAGAGTAAAATACGTTGATTGTTGCCAGTGTTTGAATCAAGCTGTTCTTGAATAAATGACTTAAAGTTCGTCAATGGGAATTGCAAGGATGGATTGGCTGCAATATCAGGCGGGGTTTTTGTAATAAAATTATAGCGCCCGGCGGATTCTTGTAATGGCTCACTTTGAACATGCAGGCGTGGAAAGTTTTTTAATTGATTAAAAAAGGTACTTTCATCTAGGCAGATTTCATTGGGTTTTAATAATGGATATTCAATGTCATGGCTGTATTGGTCAAAGCGGTTGGATAATTCCTGCCAATATTGCTTGATTGACTGTTGTAAGTTACCGCTGGTAATAATGAGAGTGCTTTCTGCTAAATAGTGAAACAGGCTTGCAGTTTCTTTGAAAAAAAGTGGTAGATAATATTCGATACCGGCGGGGAGGTAGCCTTGGCTTAAATCTTGATAAGGGAGGTGGCGGTTTAAATCACCACTAATAAAACGCTCGCGCCACTGGTTGCGAAACACTCGTTTGGCTGCATCATCAAAAGGGTGTTCATAGGCTGGCAGTAATTGAACCTGAGCCACTTTATCGATAGAGCGTTGTGTTTCACTGTCAAATCTGCGGATGCTATCGACTTCATCATCAAAAAAATCAATACGAAAGGGGGTTTGTGCACCCATTGGAAAAATATCGAGTAAAGCGCCACGGGAAGCAAATTCACCATGTTCGACGACTTGCTCAACATGGCGATAACCTGCTTTTGCCAGTTCTAGGCGAAAATTTTCTAGGGATATTTTATCGCCGACATGCATCAGTAAGGTTGACTTTAATAAAATATCAACGGGTGCAATATAGTGCAAAACGGCATTAATAGAAGTAATGCAATGCGTATTTGCTTGATATTTTAAGTCATACAGTGTTTTTAATCGCTGTGAGCGAATGCCTTCTGAGGCAGAGAAGCGGTCATAGGGTAGGGTTTCCCAGTCGGGGAAATAGTGTAAGGCTGGTTTGTTTTCGTTCTGGCTATCTTGAAAAAATGGAACTTCACGGGCGAGCTGATCTGCCATTAAACTATCTTCGGCAATGATTAGCACAGGGCCAGCATCATGTTGTTGGAGGGCTTCAGCGATGAGCAGTGCGGTTGCTGCACCTGTGGCATTGCCATAGGCTTTAACGAGGCCCTTTTTTTTGCGGTAAAGAAGAGATGATTTGTTTATTTTTCATGATTAATTTCTGAGTCTTGAAGTCTTGTTAGCAAATTACTACACCGTTGTACTTTTGTTAATGTGATATGTCAATCTCTATATCTTGCAGCCAAGGTGTTAGTGTTTCCTTAAATTGGGGCAGTGTTGCTTGAGGTTGGTTGGGATATTGCAAAGCCAAGCGGCCAATGTGTGCAAGTAGGCGATAGAATTGATACGCACTAATGGTTTCTTGCTGTGGTTGGAATTGCATTGCAACTGTATGTTGGCCAGAGACCAGGTTAACTAATGCTTGATTATAATGGGCTTTGTTTTTTTCTGACACCAATGCGTTGATAAGCACTTGACTTTGCTTTAAGTGTGTTTTTTGTATTGGAGTTTGCTTAGGCCCTGACTCTAGTGCCGGGAAAGTAGCTTTGGCGAGTATAAGGCGGCCATTATTATTAGGATTTAAGGCAGGTGGTTGGCCATAGCTAAATCGAGGTGGGGTTGGATAAACTTGACGGATAGATGCATTGATTAGCTCTTGATCACCCCGGCGGAAGATAAATTGATTGGTTTCGTTGTTTTTATATAAATCAAATTGGCCGATAAATTCACTGTTATCAATCGTTCGACCTATATAGTGGTGTAGTGATTTTTGTAACATCGCTGGGGGAGTAAAGTTTGGAATTCGTACGGTAACAGAATACTGTTCAAGTTGACTGGCAGCGCTAGCACGCAAAAAATCACTCAATAAGGTGTTAATGTTGCTGGTATTGTGTGAGAGTTGAAAATGAAAGTGAGTTAAGCGCTCTTGTGAGCGGTAATAATTTGCTCCATCAAGGGTGATTTGGTTGATTAATTCGGCCTGTTGGGTGTTGGCATCATAACTAAAACGGCTATAAAAATAGGGTGATTTGTTATTAAGATAATTTGCTAACTGATGAAAGAAACCATAATGCAACAGTGCTGCGGGTAGATTTTTATAGTGAAATTGTTGACTAAAATGAACGTCTTCAAAGGCAAGCTTTAAATATTTTAATTTATGTTGCGGGGTCAGTTTTGCTGAAATCAATGAAAGTTGGCCAATAATAAGTGGGTTATTGGGCTGGTCTTTAAAGACAATGACAATATTTTTAATTGCTACGGTATTGTTATATAAAGTCAATGGACTGGCTGTGAGTTTAGCGTAATTAATGCTTAAAATCGCTGGAGTATCGAGCTTAATATGTTGGATCAGTCGTTTGGCTGTTTGATCCGCAATATGCTCAACATATGCAGTAGTAAAAATATAACTAAGCACTGCCAGAATAAGCAGGCTGAGAATGGCTTTACGTTTGATTACAGGCATTGGCAGTGTTGATCCTTTTAACTTAATTTAATGTTATTTTTTAGTCGTTGTTTATCTGTTTTAAAATAATTTATCACTCACCCAGTGTATTAAAAAACTGCATGAGTTCAGTTGACTTATGTTATTAATTTTAGTCACGAAAGCGGCGTGTGAGTTCTTCATAGGCATCAATGCGGCGATCGCGCAAAAAGGGCCAGATACGGCGAACCGATTCGCTGCGTTGCAGATTGATAGTTGTAGTGAGTATTTCTTCTTGGTCACTGGAGGCTTGAGCGAGCAGTTCGCCTTGTGGTCCGGCAACAAAACTATGACCCCAAAACTGAATACCTGATGCTTGAGTATCAGGAGACGCCTCAAAACCAGTGCGGTTGCTCACCAAAACGGGAAGCCCATTGGCGATAGCATGGCCTTTTTGTACTTGAATCCAGGCATTAAGTTGGCGCTCTTGCTCTGCTGGCGTGTCGTTTGGGTCCCAGCCAATAGCCGTTGGGTAAAGTAGTATATCTGCACCAGCTAATGCCATGAGGCGCGCAGCTTCTGGATACCATTGATCCCAGCAGACGAGTACCCCCAGTTTGCCAAGCTGGGTCTGAATGGGCTGAAAACCTAAGTCTCCGGGGGTAAAGTAAAACTTTTCATAAAACCCCGGATCATCCGGGATATGCATTTTACGATAGCATCCGGCAAGACTGCCATCACTATCTAAAACAACGGCAGTATTATGATAAAGTCCAATGGCTCGTTTTTCGAATAAAGAGGCCACAATGATAATATTTAACTCTTTGGCAAGTTCTCCTAAGGCGTTGGTACTGGGCCCTGGAATCGTTTCGGCAAGATCAAAGTAGTGAGTATCTTCTGTTTGACAAAAATAGAGTGAGTTGTGTAGCTCTTGTAAAAGAATCAGTTGGGCGCCATGGCTTGCGGCGCGGCGGATGCTATTTATGCAATCTGTGAAGTTTTGCTGTAGATCACTTGATTTTTTTGTTGAATCAAAGCAACGTGAATAGAACCTGTAGTGCGCTCAGTTGTCATGAAAGAATCCTTAGAAATTATTAAAAATAATCATTTTATTGTTTGTTTAGACAGGTTTGGTAATTTGCATGGTTAAACAGTGTAAACTGCCGCCTTGTTCAATAAATGGCCGACTATCGATAGGAATAATCTTACGATCTTTAAAGCAAGTTGCTAAAGCTTGTAGGGCAATTTGATCCTCTGCTACTCGATAGGTTGGAACGAGAACGGCATGATTGGTAATTAAAAAATTTGCATAGCTGCCAGCTAAGCGCTCACCGTTGCTATTATAGCAATGTGGTAAAGGTAGGGGGATAAGCTGATAAGGTTGGCCTTGATAATCTGTTAGGGCTTTTAGCTCTTGCTCCATACGGTAAAGCGTATCAAAGTGCTCATCATCTTTATCTGTGCATTGAATATAGCAAAGGGTATGGGGGTCGCAAAAACGCGCTAAAGTATCGATATGTGCATCGGTATCATCACCGGCCAATTCGCCATGATGAAGCCATAAAATGCGCTTGAAACCGAGACTCTCTTTGAGCATGGCTTCTATGGCAGATTGTGATAGCTGGGGGTTACGGTTAGGGTTAAGCAAGCAACGGCTGGTGGTAAGTAGAGTACCCTGGCCGTCGGTCTCAATGCTGCCACCTTCAAGAATCAAGGTGTGTTCTATGAGTGTATGTGGCCAAAATGCTTGCTGGCGGGCAAGATGGCCATTGATTTGATTATCAAGGTCGCTGGCAAATTTATTGCCCCAGGCGTTAAAGCAAAAGTTGATTAGCTGAGTAGGAGACTCAGGGTGACTATTGTCTTGTATAGATAAGGGGCCATAATCACGACACCAGGTATCATTACTGGGAATAATATAAAGTGTTACACGCTCAAGATTAATAGCAAAAGCGCAAAGTTTTTGAGTGACTTCATTGTGGTGTTCGCTGTCATAGCAAATAATAATTAACTGTTGATAATCGCTAATTGCTTTTGCTAAGGCAAGAAAGCTTGGCTCAACATCTGCTAGCTTATCTGCCCAGTCACTATAATGGTGTGGCCAGGTGATCATCACCGCTTGTTGTGGCGCCCACTCTGGGATTAATTGGTATGCCATGTACTTTCCCACTTTATCCTTATAATCAATTTTATGCTGATACTTGTTTATGCTTATACTTGAGGTCAAAATTATAACGAGGCTTTATTCTTCTGTATATATCGGGTTATTATGCTCTTTCGTTTTAATTAGTTGAAGAGTTATTAAAGCTTATGCAATTACCGATACGGCTGGGTTTGCGTTATACGCGTGCTAAGCGTAAGAACCATTTTATTTCTTTTATTTCCCTAGTTTCTACCATCGGCATTGCTCTGGGGGTGGCGGTATTGATTACTGTACTTTCGGTGATGAACGGCTTTGATGAGCAAATTAAAACGCGTATATTAAGTATGGTCCCACATGTGACGGTATCAAGCTATGGCGAAGGAATCAGTGATTGGTCATTGTGGCGTCAGCGCTTGATCAAATTAAAGCATGTTAAAGGGGTTGCACCCGTAGTGAATGGTCAGGGTATGCTAAGCGCTAATGGTTCCAATGGTTTTGCGATAATTCAAGGTATTGATCCTAAACTTGAAAAAACAGTATTACCCCTTGCCAGTAAAATGGTCTCGGGTCGGTTAAGTGATTTAAAGACAGGCCATTATGGTATTGTTCTTGGTCAAAATATGGCTGAAAATTTAGGGGTCGATCTTGGCAGCAAGCTGTTAGTCGTTGTGCCTAGTGCAAGTTTATCACCCGTCGGTTTTTTACCGCGCTTAAAGCAAGTGACTGTGGTGGGTATCTTTCATGTTGGTTACCAATTTGATAGCTCATATGCACTAATGAACATTAATGATGCTGCGCGTGTTTTTAATATGCCAGGCAAAGTATCGGGGTTACAATTACGTTTAGATAATTTATACTTAGCCCCTCAAGTGGTAAGCGCATTAACAAAAAGTTTGCCATTGAGCATGACAGCAATGGATTGGACAGCACAAAATCCTAATTTATTTCAGGCGTTGAAAATGGAAAAAACCATGATGTTTTTCATTTTATTGCTGATTATTGCCGTTGCGGTATTTAATATGTTATCTACACTGGTGATGTTAGTGACGGATAAGCAAGCGGATATTGCCATACTTAGAACCATGGGGATGTCATCTGCTGGGATTATTAATACGTTTATTGTGCAGGGGATGATTACCGGTGGTATGGGAATTATATTTGGTGTGATTGGTGGAGTCGCCCTGGCATTTAATGTGACGGAAATTGTAAATTTCATTCAAAATTTATTTCATGTGCAATTTTTAAGCTCTAGTGTGTATTACATCGATTTTGTGCCATCAAAAGTTGAATGGGTTGATGTGGTGCACATTACTTTGGCAGCCCTTCTTATGAGCTTTATTGCAACCTTATATCCGGCTTGGCGCGCCAGTCGTATTCAACCTGCCGAGGTATTACGTTATGAATAAAAATAACGAGAAAAATAATCAAGAGATTGTCTTAAGTTGTACGGGGTTAGGCCGTAGTTTTAATGATGGCAATCGCACGGTGGATGTTTTAAAAGAAGTTAGCCTGGAGGTTAAAGCTGCTGAGTCTTTGGCAGTTATGGGAAGCTCAGGCTCGGGTAAGACCACTTTATTGTATTTACTTGGCGGTTTAGATCAGCCGAGTAAAGGAGAGGTCTGTGTGAAAGGCCAGCCTTTGCAAAGCTTAAGCCGTCGGCAAACTGAGGTTTGGCGTAATCAACACTTGGGCTTTATTTATCAGTTGCACCATCTATTACCTGAATTTAGTGCGCTTGAAAATGTGATGATGCCACTGTGGATACAAAAAAAGCCAGCTAACATGGCAAAAACACAGGCGTTGGCACTATTAGATCAAGTAGGTTTAAGCCACCGTGCTGGCCATCGACCTGGTGAGCTTTCAGGCGGTGAACGTCAACGTGTTGCGATCGCACGGGCCTTGGTGACCGAACCGGCTTGTGTTTTAGCCGATGAGCCAACTGGAAATTTAGATCAAGAAACTGCAGCACAGGTCATGGAGGTGATGCAGGTATTAAATCGTGAGCTTCATACCAGCTTTATTGTGGTAACACATGATGTCGAGATTGCGGCAAAGATGGATAGAACGCTGGTTTTAGACCGAGGAGAGGTTCAATATAAAAAAAACAAATCATATTTATGAACCAGATGAATTAAATGATTATCTGGTACTTTAAAAGTAGAGTGATTATACTAGCCTTCTTAATAATTTAGTTGGTCTTGAAAATAATAATGCCATGACATTGCGCGGTCGCTTTTGGGTTTTAATTAGTTTGCTCTCTTGTATTGCAATTGCGGTTGCGGTGCGCTTGATTTATTTACAATCTATTAATCGACCTTTTTTAGAGAAAGCCTGGCAGACACAAAGTACACGTTTTATCAATGTCAATGCCTATCGGGGTATGATATTAGATCGTGATGGCGTACCTTTGGCAGTGAGCAGCTTGGTTAATTCTATCGTTTTAGATCCGGTAACCCTATTAAAAAACCCCATTGCAGTTCAGCAGATTGCCAAGCTTGCGCCAGGTAATATCAGTAAAGATGAATTGTGGCGCGTATTGCGTTCACATCAGTCTTTACGTTAT
This sequence comes from Piscirickettsiaceae bacterium NZ-RLO1, assembly GCA_001644975.1. Classification (GTDB taxonomy): domain Bacteria; phylum Pseudomonadota; class Gammaproteobacteria; order Piscirickettsiales; family Piscirickettsiaceae; genus Piscirickettsia. Next base: position 10,798 of record LVCQ01000031.1, on the reverse strand, counting down.
TGGTTTTGGCAACGGGATTTGCCACCGTTTATGGTGAAAGATATCTCAGCAGCTAGGGTTGCTGGCGTTTATATTGTACCTTCGTTTAAGCGCTTTTATCCGCAAGGCGCAAGTGTAGCGCAGATTGTTGGGTTTACAGGGTTTTCTGGAGAAGGTCGTGATGGCATTGAATTGCAGCACAATGGCTTATTAATGGATAAAGAAGGTAAAGAAAAAGTACGGGTTAATGGCAAAGGGCAAATTATTCAAAAACTTGATCAACTTAAAGCCCCTCATAGTGGTGAGGATGTGCAGTTAAGCATAGACATTCGTTTGCAGACAGAAGCATATAAAGCCTTAGAAAGAGCGGTCGAAGATAATAAAGCGGAATCTGGTACGGTTGTGTTAGTTAATGTGCGTACGGGTGAAGTATTGGCGATGGTAAGTGTGCCGAGTTTTAATCCAAATGATTTGAGTGATCGGGTGAGCAGTGGGGTACGAGCTCGTGCGTTAACGGATGTTTTTGAACCCGGGTCAACAGTTAAGCCCTTGATTATGAGCATGGCCTTAGATAGCAGGCGTTATACACCAACAACACCCATAGACACCTCCCCAGGCTGGTACTATATACAGCACCATCGAGTGCGAGATGATGCAAATTTTGGTCAGTTGACGACAACAGGGGTATTGAAAAAGTCGAGTAATGTGGGTATTTCGAGGATTGCTTTGTCTTTCCCACCAGAGAATATTTATAAAACCTATAGTGATTTTGGTTTAGGGCAGATGACTGGGGTTAAATTTCCAGGTCAACGCATGGGCTATGTGCCAACGATGTCGAATACGCCAAGCCCGTTTGTTTGGGCAACGATGACGTTTGGTTATGCCCTTACAGCGACCCCGTTACAGATTGTTAGGGCCTATGCGGCGATAGCCAATCAAGGCCTTGAGTTGCCAATGAGCTTATTAAAACGGGAAAAAGCACCGATTGGCTATAGGGTGATTAAAGAGACTACGGCTAAAGCTATATTGGCTATGTTGCATACTGTCGTTGAGCCAGGAGGGACAGGGATTTTGGCCAATGTGCCTAATTATCAGGTTGTAGGTAAAACGGGGACAGCGCATAAAGTTGGACCGAATGGCTTTTACAAAGATAAATTTGATGCCTTTTTCGCAGGGATCGCCCCTTTGAATGATCCACAGTTTGCAGCCGTTGTTTTTATTGATAACCCCCAAAAAGGCCATTTTAGTAAATATGGCGGTGTTTCGGCAGCGCCTGTTTTCTCTCGTGTCATGGGCAAAGCTTTGCAGCTTTATAATATAAAGCCCTTTGGTGGAGAACAGGTGGAGCAGTGGAAGCATATGACACGAGCGCAGCTAGAGCGTTTAGTTGCAATTGCTTAAATAAAATCTCATAGCCGAAATACCATGGTAATAAGGGGAATGGATTGAATTTTTTATATATAACTTATTCCAGTGATTTTTTGTTCTTTTTAAATAGATTTAAAAACTCTTTCTTTTCACTATATTGTTTTATTTTTTGTCGTTTTTGATTGTTTGGTGGTGGTTTGAATTATTCAGTTATGATAGTATAAATCCTTCTTCAAAAATCAATCTTAAGGTCCCTAATTGCAAATTAATAAAGCTTAAATTTATTAATTATTAGCATAATTTTAGATAAAACCAGTAGGAGTGGCAGTTAACATGAGTGATCAAAATGATGATGTGGTTGAATTGATTAAGAAAGTGAAAACAGAGCAATATGCAAAGAAGATGACAGATGCTTTGCACCGCATGACCTATGAGCAGTTGAATGAATACAGGGAGCGACATGGGGATTCGACGGGGAGCATCTTTGAAGCATTGGTATTTACACAGGTGGGCGCATTAAAAAGCATACTCATTCAATTATTAAAAACATTTGCCATGACGAAAGGGCGTTCTATTTCAAAAGATAGTATTGATGATTTTGAAGATATGTTGATGAGCTTTTTTGATGAAGATCTTTGGGATGAGCAGAAAGCTCTTATAAAAATCCCTGCAAATCAATTAAATTAACTATTTATTCGTAATCATAATTATAAAATAAGTGAAGAGATGAAATAAAAGGTTATCTTGGTTATTTATTTCATGCTTGAATGCTTGTGTTTATTAGAAACCTATTTTTAGTTTTTGTTAAAACCAACTGAGATATAAATAACTCTTCATGTTAGATGCTAGTCTGATCATGACCCTAATGTTTGATCCTGATGACATTTTTGGGTAAAAAATAAATGTATTTACTATGGTTCTGTTAATAAATAATGATGTGTTGCGTCTGCTAGAGAGCGTTTGGTAATGACTTTGGTCGTTCAGATCTACTATTTGTTCTAAATTTAATAATAAGTTGAGTCATGGTTGAGTAATAGATCGGCTCGTGAGGGAAGAGTGAACTAGAGTTTGGCTTTCTGTTATTCTCAGGTTATGCTTTTTATTAGGGAATATTTTATTTTCAAGGAAAGAACAACGATGACAAAAGAGATTAAGCGCATTGCTTATGCAAGTACATATACTCATCAATGCAATATGGTTGAGTTGCTAGAACATCACACCTTTGAAAGTGTTATTTTTTTTACTCGCCCAGATAATTTTAATGGCCATGTATTAAATGCTTTGTTTGAAACGCGTGATTTTATTGTATTATTTGATAACTGCATGCTTAACGCTACACGATTACCACGCAAACCAGAAGCCTTTGCCGTGATGAATGCAGTTAAAAAACATGGGATTGGCAAGGCTTACCTGATTGATACTTTTGTTGAGGAGGTTGGTGAGTTTGAGGCTAACCAAGCGGTGAGTCGTGTGAAGGAATTTGAGGATCAAACAGTGAAGCTTAAGCATGCTGAAGATTTACTTTATCTTTTATCCGGCTTACAGGAACCTGCTGAAGCACTGGTTTTAGAGTATCAAGAATTTTGTCTGCCCGTTGATGAGAAACAAAAAGTTAATGAAGAAGTTGTTTCTGATTGATTTAAAAGTAAGCATATAAATCGTGCAGGTTGACACTGTAGTTAACCTGCATATTTTAGTTAAGAGATGACCTTGCCAAGTTCAAATGTATTGATAAATTATTAGGATGAATTACTGTCGATTGAGCATTTTTATAAAGGCTCATTGATATGATGGTTTCTTAGGGCTCTTTTAAAAGTAATGTTGTGCAATGTTTTGGCTCATTTTTCTAAAAAAAATCTGCAAGTGTCAGAAATTTTTATCTATTGGTCAAGCTAATATCAACTAACTGCAGAAGAGTTAATTCGGTCGTATTATTTAATCATCTAGGGTGTGCATTGGTGAATGTTTTTATTAATAGCTGTTTACAATTTTAGTGGAGGGGTAGACTTGTTTAAATCATGCAAACATATAACTGTGAACAAGATAGCTTGGCTACCAATAATACTATATACAGTCATTACATTTTCAGTCTTTGCTTTAACTAGCTCATATGCAAAAGAAAAAGTAATACTTAAAATGGGCGATGATCCTGTTTGGGCGTCATCAAACCCAGAGCGTCCAGGGTTTTTACTGGAAATAGTTTTAGAGATGACAAAATATCTTAACTTAGAACCAGTTAAAGATTTTTGCCTTGGCGAAGAGCTCAACTTGAAACGATTACGGCAGATGATGATGTGGTCATTTTTCCATTAGCACGAACTGAAGCTCGAGAAGATAAATATAAGTGGTTGTGTAAACTGTTTGACATTCCTGTTGCTTTTATTACGACAGAAGGCGGAACGTTAATTAATAGTTATGAAGAAGCAGCAACACTAAAGTCAAATCAGCGTTTTGGTGTGTTAGTTGGAACACCTCAAGAGAGACGTCTTCGCTACATGGCTGAGGAAAAAGGCATAGAGTTAAATTTTGCTGCTTTAAAACATAAAGAAATGTACAAATTACTGTATAACAAAAGAGTGCCATTTATATATGGGGGGATTCCTGAGGCACTAGCTGCTTGGGATGCAGATGGATATAGCGCATCTATCAAACTAATTTGGGGAAAAAGCTTGCAAGTTTTGCCGCTATGGATTGCTACAAGCAAAAAATCTAAGCATTTGAAGCCGGAGGATTGGCAGCGTGCTTTAGAGAAAGTGAAAGCATCAGGTTTCTATGATAAAACACTCCAAAGGAATTTTAAAAATTTGAAGGCTACAAATTAAACGTTATTAGGCTCTTAATAACACTTTGAGGCTGTCTCTGGTGAGATGGCCTTTTGATTGATGTGGAATTTATAAAAAATAAAATATACTGATTTTTATTATTAAGTAAAATTTAGTGTATTTTATATGAATTATTTTTTCATTAATATATTTATAAAATGCTTATTGTTTGCAGGTGCTGTAGCTTTTGATCCTTGCATCTTAGGATAAATAAATGTAAGAATTAAATTTACTTTGAGTGGCCACGCAGTCTCTTCTGGTTGGTTGGTCACTATGGAAGAATTATGGAGTGATAGTGAGGGAGAAAGTAGTGAGTAGGAAACCGCTTTATATTGGCAAAGTAGCTGTTCTTGGTGCTGGAGTTATGGGAGCTCAAATCGCTGCACATTTTGCAAATAGCAATATTGAAACTGTTTTATTTGACCTACCTACTGATGGTAAAGATATAAATGAGCGTGTTAATGCATCACTTAAGGCGTTGAAAAAACTAAAGCCAGCACCTTTTGCTGCTGCTGATGTTGTTAGACAAATTACTGTGGCGAATTACGAAACTGATTTGGAGCAACTTAAAAATTGTGATTTGGTACTAGAAGTTATTGCGGAGCGAATGGATTTAAAAAATAGTTTATTTGAAAAAATAATTCCTTATCTTAAAGACAGTGCTATTTTAGCGACGAATTCTTCAGGGTTAAGTATTAATAAATTGGCTGATAAAATGCCAAAGCGCATTAAAGAGCAGTTTTGTGGTGTACATTTTTTTAATCCACCACGATATATGCCTTTGGTTGAAATGATTGCCCATCAGGATACAGAGGGAAAATTACTTGATGGCTTAGAGAGTTTTCTTGTTAGCTCGCTTGGTAAAAATGTGATTCGTACAAAAGACACACCTAATTTTATTGCTAATCGGGTGGGGGTATTTTCAATGTTGGTTATTGGTTATTATACAGAAAAATTCCAGTTGCCATTAGAAATTGTTGATGAGTTAACAGGAACCAAAATTGGTCGAGCGAAAAGTGCGACTTATCGTACAGCGGATGTTGTTGGTTTGGATGTATTTGCTCATGTGGTGAATACCATGAAAGAAGGCTTGGCTGATGATCCTTGGACTATGCTTTATCAACTACCTGATTTTATTAATACTTTAGTAAAGAAAGGGTCTTTAGGACAAAAAACACACGCGGGTATTTATAAAAAAGTAGACGGGACACTGTATGTAATCGATTTATTAAAAGGTGATTATCGCCTTGCGAACAGTAAAATGCCAGATGAGATCAATACTATTTTAGCAGAAAAAAATCTAGTAAAGCGTTTTGGTTTATTACGGGCATCAAGGCTGCCTGAAGCCCAATTGCTTTGGTCATGCTATCGTGAATTATTTCATTATTGCGCTTATCATATCGATGATATTGCTGACACTGTTCGTGATATTGATCTCGCGCTACGCTGGGGGTTTGGCTGGCAGAATGGTCCATTTGAAACATGGCAAAAAGCGGGTTGGCAACAAGTTACTCACTGGATTGAAGAAGACATTGCAAAGGGTTTAGCCTTAAGCCGAGCGAGTTTGCCACAATGGGTGCACGGTGTTGCTCAATTTGAGGGAGTATATAATCAACAAGGGGCATATGCACCAGTTACTGATCAATTTATTGCCCGTGCTGAACTTGATGTTTATAGACGCCAGCTAAGTCCGCAAAGAGTACCTATGGAATCTGCTTTACAAGGTAAAATATTACATGAAAGTGAAAGTGTTCATTTATGGACGACAGGTGATGAGATCGCTATTTTGTCATTTAAATCTAAATTGTCTGTGATTGGTGAGGATGTATTAGATGGGATAATGATGGCAATTGCGATTTCGGAAAAAACGAGTAAAGGCTTAGTTATTTGGCAACAGGGTGAGCATTTTAGTGCTGGGGCTAATTTACGACAGTTTACTCAGTTATTTAGGACTGAGGGGATAGAAGCTATGCGCAAAAGTTTGGATAAATTCCAGCAGGCGGCACTGGCTTTGCGTTATACGAAGATTCCTGTGGTTGCAGCGATACGTGGCTATGTTTTTGGTGGTGGCTGTGAGCTGATGATGCACTGTGACCGCACTGTTGCAGCATTTGAATCTTATATTGGTTTAGTTGAAGCTGGTGTGGGTTTAATTCCTGCTGGAGGAGGTTGTAAAGAGATGGCGCTACGTGCATCAGTGAGCATTGATCCTTATAAGCAAGTGCAACGCTATTTTAAAAACATTGCGATGGCTGTAGCGGCGACAAGTGCAACTCAGGCTAGATCAATGCATTATTTGCAAGGTGCTGATATTACGGTCATGCATGTGGATGAAATTTTATATATAGCAAAGCAGCATATTCACACTCTGGTTGAGTCTGGTTATCGTCCACCGTTAAGATCTAAAATCCCTGTGATTGGCCGTGAAGGCATTGGAATGATGAAAATGATGGTTGTAAATATGAAAGATGGACGCTTTATCTCTGAACATGATGATTTAATTGCCACTAAGGTTGCAGAGGTGATTTGTGGGGGAGATTTAGATGCAGGTACGCAAGTGGATGAAGCATGGTTTTTACACCTAGAGCGTGAAGCATTTTTATCATTATTACAGACGGAAAAAACTCAGGCGCGCATTGAGTATATGCTGGAAATGGGTAAACCATTGCGCAATTAATTTAATATTAAAGGATTATATTAAAGGATTAAATTAAGGATAATGGAATGAAAAAAGTTAAAGAAGTGTATATTGTTGCTGCAAATCGTACTGCTGTGACTAAAGCGCATAAAGGCATATTTGCTCATACTCGCCCAGATGATCTGCTCGCTCATGTCATTGCTAACACTTTAGCAAAGGTTCCTACCGTTGATCCTGCAAACATTGATGATGTTATTATCGGTTGCGCGATGCCAGAGGCTGAGCAAGGGATGAATGTCGCACGTATGGGGAGTTTGTTAGCTGGCTTACCTAATTCAGTGCCGGCAATGACGGTCAATCGTTTTTGTTGCTCGGGTGTAGAAACTGCAGCACTAGCGGCAGCCCGTATCGGCAGTGGTACAGCAGATATGATTCTAAGTGGCGGAGTGGAAAGTATGAGCATGGTGCCTTTAGGTGGTAATAAACCGAATGCAAACCCTAAGTTATTTGATGGTGATCATGATGTTGCTATTGCTTATGGTATGGGCTTAACTGCTGAGCGAGTTGCTGATAAATACCAAATTAGCCGTGAAAGGCAAGATGAATTTGCTTTAACAAGTCATCGTCGTGCAGTTATGGCGATTGAGCACGGCTATTTTAGTGATGAAATTTTGTCGATGGATATTGTGAGAACTTGTCCTGATTTAAAGAGTAATCAGTTGATTAAAAAGAGTATTTTAGTAAGTCAAGATGAAGGGCCACGGCCAGATTCAAACTTAGCTGCGCTTGCACAATTAAAGGCGGTGTTTATGCAAGGTGGTTCAGTAACGGCAGGTAATTCATCGCAAATGAGTGATGGAGCTGGAGCTACATTATTGGTCAGTGAGAAAGCGCTACATGAATATAGTCTAACTCCGTTGGGCCGCTTTGTTGGTTATGCAGTTGCTGGAGTTGAGCCTGAGTATATGGGGATCGGCCCAGTTGCCGCTATCCCTAAAGTGCTTAAGCAGACGGGGTTGTCCCTTAATAATATAGAGTGGATGGAACTAAATGAAGCGTTTGCAGCACAATCACTTGCGGTGGCAAATCAGTTAGATTTAAACGCTGAGATTGTTAACCCACAAGGCGGTGCGATTGCACTAGGTCACCCACTGGGGGCGACGGGTGCGATTCGTATTGCAACTTTGTTGCATGGCATGCGCCGTGAAAAGAAAAAATATGGCATGGTGACGATGTGTATAGGAATAGGAATGGGTGCTGCTGCGGTAATTGAGGCGCTTTAATTTTATTATTATTTTTATAAAAACAGGGCGTATTCATTGATAGATTGCAAGCATGAAACTTAGTCATAGTAATGGTTTTATGGAAAGATTTTCCTGTAAATTATGAAATAAACACACTGAAAATGCAGTTTTTTGGTGGACACTCATAGCCAGATTTTGTTGTTAATGTGTAAGCTATGAGAGTTTATTTTTATAGTTATGCAGATATGCGCAACAATTCGTATACTTAAAATATAATTGAGCATTTGGTATATTTGATAATGTAAATGGAGATTATGTTGTGATTGAAATCATTATTACTTTGATTCTCATGACTTTTATTGTCGGTTTGTTTAACCCGCGGATGATTGTTTGGTCGATTGCTGGAGCCATATTATTGGTAATTTGGAGCTATTTGGGTACAAGCAGTGTGTTGATTAAAACCTTTATCTGGGTGGTTTTTTTGGCGATTGCTGTGATTTATACATTAAGGCCCATACGTCGTCGTTTTATTAGTTCAGCAATTTTAAGAATATTTAAAAAGAGCTTGCCGACGGTGTCACAAACGGAAGAAGAAGCGCTTAATGCTGGAGATAGTTGGTTCGAAGCTGATATTTTTCGAGGTCAGCCTAATTGGCAGAAACTTCAGGCGTTAACGATTTCAAAAATGAGCACAGAGGAACAGGCCTTTTTTGATAATGAAACTGAACAATTGTGTCAGATGATTGATGATTGGCAAGCAACACATGAAGATAAAGATTTATCACCACAAGTCTGGCAATTTATGAAAGATCAGGGTTTTTTTGGTTTGGTAATTGATAAAAAATATGGAGGTAAAGGCTTTTCTGCTTATGCGCATTCTAGCATTGTGATGAAAGTTGCTTCAAAAAGCTCAAGTGCTGGGGTGACAGTGATGGTGCCGAATTCATTGGGCCCAGGGGAGTTACTCTATCACTATGGTACGGATGAGCAGAAAAATAAGTTTTTGCCTGAGTTGGCACAAGGTCGGCAAATTCCATGTTTTGCCCTAACTGCACCTGAGGCTGGTAGTGACGCAGCTTCAATTCCAGATAAAGGGATTGTTTGCATGGGCCATTATCAGGGCGAGGAAACATTAGGTATCCGCTTAACTTTTAATAAACGCTATATTACTTTAGCACCAGTAGCGACATTGGTTGGTTTGGCGTTTCACCTTTATGATCCTGAGCGCTTATTAAATGGGGAGGAAGCGCTTGGTATTACTTGTGCCTTAATGCCACATGATCATCCGGGTGTTAATATAGGCAATCGTGGTATTCCACTAGATATGTGCTTTATGAATGGCACTGTGCGTGGTGAAGATGTTTTTATTCCTATTGACTGGATTATCGGTGGGCGAGCACGTGCTGGTCAAGGTTGGAAGATGTTGGTGGAGTGTTTATCGATTGGCCGCTCTATTTCATTGCCAGCCTGTGCGACAGCAACCGGTGCATTAAGCTTTGTGATGACAGGTGCATATGCATTAGTGCGTGAGCAATTTAATACATCAATTGGTCATTTTGAAGGAGTTGAAGAGGCTTTAGCACGTATCGGTGGCTTGACCTATCTGCTTGATGCGTGTCGGCGTTTAACAGTTACGGCAGTTGATCAAGGGATCAAGCCGTCGGTTGCTTCTGCGATTGCAAAATATCATATGACCGAGATGAGTCGACAGGTGATTAATGATGCGATGGATATTCATGGTGGGCGTGGTATTTTGCTTGGCCCACGTAATTACTTAGGCCGTGCTTATCAAAGTGTACCGATTGGTATCACTGTAGAAGGTGCGAATATATTAACGCGTAATCTTATTTTATTTGGGCAAGGAGCGATGTGTGCACACCCGTATTTACGTAAAGAATTTTATGCTGCACGTGATGGTAAATTAGCCGAGTTTGATCAGGCATTATTCTCTCATGCTGGTTATTTATTTAAAAATTTCTGCCGTAGTCTTTGGCATGGCTTAACTGTTGGTAGGTTGATTGCAGTACCGGAAAGCCGTTTAGCTGGTTATTATCAGCAAATTAGTCGTATGAGTGCAATATTTGCATTTACTGCGGATGTGGCATTGCTTTACTTAGGTGGCTCATTAAAGCGTAAAGAGCGCCTTTCTGCTCGTTTGGGCGATGTGATGAGCTATTTGTACATGGCTTCAAGTGCATTAAAGCGTTATGCTGATGAAGGGGAGCCACAGCAAGAGTGTATCTATGTAGAGTGGGCTGTGCAGTATTGTTTATATCAGGTGCAAGTTGCCTTTGATGAGTTTTATCAAAACTTCCCCCAGCGCTTTTTAGCCAGTGTACTACGACGTTTAACATTCTTTTGGGGTAAGCCTTATAAAATGCCGCAGGATCACCTTGGCCACAAAGTCGCACAAGATATGTTAAAAAATACGGAAGTGCGTCGTCGTTTTGCTGCGTTGGTTTATATTCCTGAGCATATGCCAGATGATGCAGTTGGCTGTGTTGAATATGCATTTCAGTTGCGCTTAGAAGCTGCATCTGTTTTAGCTAAAGTCAAACAGGCGGTTAAGGCAGGGGAAATTGCCAAAGGCGCTTTAAAAGGACAGATTGAGCAATTAAGTCAGCGCGGTGCGCTATCAGCACAAGAACTAGAGTTATTAAAACGTTATGAGCACGCACGCTGGGAAATGATTCAGGTTGATGAGTTTAGCAAGGAATCACTCCAAAATAATAAAACAAGGCCATCGC
>LVCQ01000030.1 GCA_001644975.1 Piscirickettsiaceae bacterium NZ-RLO1 | reverse complement strand
ATTATAGAGCTATTACCTATTACCCAAAATATCTACTTGAAAAAATTATACTTTCATTGATACAGTGAATTTCAAAATGTCATGCTCAACATGCATAACTATAACTGTAGATTAATTTTATATTTTCTAAGCATCGTAACTTAAGGTTAAAACACTTAAAACAAAAGACAGTAATTAACTGTCTTTTGTTGTTTTTATAGTTGATGATTAGCAATCAAGCTTCGCCTTGATAACTAGTCTGACACCATATCTTTAAGTGCTTTTAGTGCAGAAACACGTGCAACAGAGTGTGCTTTTTTCGCCGGCACCATCACTTGCCCAACCGTTGGGCTTTGAATCATGCGTTTCTTGGTTGCTTTACGCTTGCTGCGAAACATTTTTACACCCAGTTTTGGTAAAATAAATTCACCGGCGCCTCTTTTTTGTAAATGAGCATACGCAATATCTTTAAGCGAATCAAAAACAGCCTCAACTTGCTTTAAGCTTAAATCACTTTCCTCTGCAATCTGACGGAAAGTATCTTTTGCTGTATAACGTTGAGAAATTGCTGACATTGCTTTTTTCGCCGTTGCTTTCTTTTTCGCAGCAGATCGCTTTGTTGCCACTTTCTTTTTAGCCACGGGCTTCTTCGCTGCAACTTTTTTCTTTGCTACGGTTTTTTTCGCCGTAACTTTCTTTTTAGCTGCTGTTTTTTTTGTAGCTATTTTTTTCTTCGCTGCAGGCTTTTTCGCCACAACTTTCTTTCTAGCTGTTGTTTTTTTCGCAGCTACTTTCTTTTTCGCTGCAGGTTTACGAGTGGAAGTTTTTGTCGCCATAATACCGTCCCTAGTTTTTAGCTCCTATTAGCGAAAATAGTTCTCTAAAAAAAGAATGTCAACCTTTATCACAAAAAAAACAAAATTAATTTAACTTCTCTATGGTATTTAACAAGCAACTAATTTAAATCTTGACGCTGGTGAGAGAAAAATAATTTCATTATTTGGACGAATATAAAAACGGACAATATCTGGTAATTCGCCTAATAAATTAAAATCTAGTGTTTCATCATAAGCGTCTTCTGGAGGGGATAAACGAATACCAAATTGATTCAGCAACTCGGTAAAACGTCTAATTGTCGCTGATGAAGAAACTTTTGACTGAATACTGATATAATTAAACTCAAATAAAGTGTCCCAATAGTCCTTTACTTGCACTGAGTGCATTTTACCAGTGACAAAATCTTGACAAGCTCCAGAAATAACCTTCAATTTATCATTCAGGGCAAATTCAAAAGTATCCCCTTGACCATCTCGATCAATAAAATATGCACTTAAGATAACCTCAGAGCGTTGAATAAACTTCATCCAATCATCCACTAAATTAATTATTTTGATTTACTCATTAGCCATCTTACAATTGTTATGCCAAAAACTATCAGGCTAAGTTACTTTATCACCACCACTTCAATGGTATTCGCAGAATGATCAAGTAGCTTAATTTAGAGAAAAATAGTGATAAAATTCAATAGGATTAATTTTTAATTAATTATTTACTAAATAAAATAATAGGGCGAATATAAGATTTTTATCTACCGCTAAGCGTGTATCTATTGGCGCGCAAGCGCTGCCTGAAGTATTGCACCTTTCATTCACCAGCTTATTTTATAAATTATTTTTTAAAAATATGAATAATTGCATATTTTCATTAAATTACAGAGGTAAGTTTTTAATCCTCAATTAAATTAATCATTCATGTGTTCTAATTAGCTTCCGCAGTTATTTCTTCATTAAAAGCAAATAGTTATAAGAGTAAAGAGAGTATATCATACTCAGACTTTGCCAAAGTATCTGGCTACTCATTGATACTCAATCTAATGCACTTTAGTTAAGCTCTATATATAAACATTTACCGTTTATTACGGCAAGAACATGCCTTATAGCTTTATATTTTCACTATCTTCTTCTAACGATCTGCTCCAAAATATATGACATAACGACAATCTAATTATTGTTTTTTAAAGTAAATAATACCACATTAAATTTTACATGCTTTTGATATCGCTATCACCATATTATGGTCACAGTCATTCCTTAAATGATCAAACTCTCACTTCTTAAAGAAAGCAAAAAACTATGGTGTGAATAGAGTTAAATTCTGTAATTATAATAATTTTACTTACATATAATACGCGCAGTCACAATCTATCTCCTCGATAATAGTAATTACTTATCTAACATTTGAATAAAGTCATATAGTTCAACTTTCACTTTATCCACAGACAAATTTGCCGTACGGGTTTGATACAAAGATGGCAATAGCACCTCTAATTGTGGCTGTGTTTTAACCTCAGGATGCTCTTCTAGCCAATTTAATAATAATTCAATATCTGCAGGAGCAATCACATCATCTGCAAGCACACCATAGCATAGGCCGATAAATAAAGCCCAGGGGTCCTCACGGTTCTGATAGGCACTAAAAATTGCCTCAAAGCCTTCGATAAGACTCTGCATCGTTGCAGGACGCACAGGATGTTCTTCTAAAGCAATATTAATTAATTTAACGATATCAGAGCCTGGGTGCTCTTCTGTTAGCTCAATCTGAGAGTAAATCCAATCTTTTAAAAAAATCAATTCTTCATCAAGAATTTGGTTATCTGCCATAATGCCATGGCATAACCCTAATAAAACACCCTCTTTAAAGTAAGAAGAAGAAGAAGTTTGTGCTGGTTTTTTTTTAATGAGTGTGTCCATGCAGTTGGCTATCCTTAATAAAATCACATCGCTTCTTCTATAGATACAGATAAATCGGTAAAATATCAAGTAAACTGTATTGAACTTAATCTTGATACTCGTGTTGATAAAAGTGATAAACTGGACCATGGCCTTTTCCCAAACAGAATCCCTGGCCTTTAGCAATTGCACCTTGCAAAAAGTCAATGGCTGCTGCTACTGCTAGACTAAGCTCTTGGCCTTTTGCCATATTCGCTGCGATTGCAGAGGACAGTGTACACCCGGTACCATGCGTATTTTTTGTGACAATTTTTTCATGCTTAAACCACACTTTTAATTCATTATGGTAAAGTAAATCGGCTAATATATTATCAGGCAAGTGCCCACCTTTTATTAGTACCGCTTTTGCACCTTGCTCATCAACCATAGTCTTAGCAGCGTCTAACATATCTGCTTGGCTCTTGATCTCACTATCCGTGAATAAACACGCTTCATATAAATTAGGCGTGACCAACGTACAGTAGGCCATTAACTCTTTAAATAAATCAATATGTGCCGCGGCTGTTAATGTATCACCACAACTTGCCACCATCACCGGATCAAAAATAACAGGGACATCGACATCCCGAATAAAGTCGGTCACAACGTTTATAATATCTTGATTTGCAAGCATACCAATTTTAACCGCATCAATACCAATATCATGAACTACAGCATCAATTTGAGCGCGGATTAACTTTGCTTGAATCGCTTGAACTCCTTGGACGCCAACGGTATTTTGCGCAGTAATCGCCGTAATTGCACTCATGCCATAACAGCCTAACGTGGCAAATGTCTTTAAATCAGCCTGAATACCTGCGCCACCACCACTATCTGATCCAGCAATTGTTAAAACACGATAATACTGGTTTTTTCCTGATATTTGCTGTTTCATAAACCAATCACTCACTTAGTAAAAAAATTATGCAGCTATCTCATGATTCTTGCTCATTGTTCAATGAACAGAAATGAGCTGGCTATTTTCTAACTTGACCCACTGGTCTATTTTCTTAAAAAATTGACTTTCTTCGTGTAGTAGCAAAGAGCTTGTATAAATCACTGAAAATTTACCTTCTTGCTGTAAATGACCAAGTAAGCGCGCTAAACGTTTCTTCAAAGCACATGGCAAGTCATGCCAAGGCTCATCAAGTAAATATATCCGAGCTTGCTGTACCAATGCTCTAGCAAAAACGATACGAATGTAGCTAAATATATTTAAATCTTTTGGGTAATTTTTTAATAAGTGCGTTAAATTCATTTTTTTAGCGACAACATCAATACGTTGACGAACTTGCTGACGCTTTACCCCTTTAAGGTAAAGACGATAAGCAAGGTTTTCATACACCGTTGATTCAGGGTGCAAACTATAATTAGCAAGTATCAATACAAAATTATTTTTCTGTGCGTTATTTATCGTTTGATTGTCAATCAAAATACTGCCATCAGTGCATTCTTCCTGGCCACTAATAACTTTTAATAGCACAGACTTACCACTTTCTGGCTTTCCAGATATTAGACAAAACTCACCTTGAGCCACACAGAGTGCCCCTTTAGACAATACCGTCTTCATGCCATAAGTCTTAGTCAGCGCTTTAAGCTCTAACACAAATACATCAACCCTTTTATACATTCACTGCAAAATAAAAAAGGTGCTTAAAGCACCTTTAAAGCCATCAGTTTGCCTATTGTAGTTGTAGTGCTAAATGAGCTGATGAGCTGCAAATCCAACCACAAGACCAACCACGAAAGTAATCAATGCCGATGTAACTGCCATCGCAACGCACTGCTGCACAGAAACACCTTCGCCCACCGCATTTGCTGTAGCCGCTTTTGCTATAACCTCGTCGCTAATCGGGTGAATATCATAAGCGCGAAAGCGATCACCCTCTAAAGACTCATAATCAAAAGCAACGTCAATGCCAGGCTTAATTAAGCGCACATTAAGTATGTCTTCCATTTTAAAATAAATATCTTGGTTCATATCATCACAAACAATAAAGCCATATTGCTGCTTACGATCAAAAAACTTTATAGTACCTTTCATTGCCCGTTCATGCCTTAATCATTGTATCTTTTAAAAATTATAGCAGTCCTGACTGTCCTTCACCTTCAATTAATCCATTGAAAGTTAAGCTAAAACAAGCCATTGGAACAGCCAAAACACTATTTTTCTTGCATGTTCAACAAAAATCATTATAATAGCACGTCTAGTAGATTTTGGCTAAAGTTTAAGCCTGACTGCCCGATGTAATTAAGGTAGACGGCAAAACTTTGCCGCCTAGGTCCTCTGAAAGTCAGCGTTTGCTGACTTTTTTTATTTTCCAGCCCTCTCTCTATAAGCTTATGTCTATGTCAATCGGCTTTATACCATCAACATTTCGCTGGACAGGTTATGTCCTTCAAGCATTTCACGTAAGCGCTTTAACGCTTCCACTTGAATCTGACGAACACGCTCACGGGTTAAGCCAATCTCACGCCCTACTTGCTCCAAAGTCGCCGCTTCATGACCACGCAACCCAAAGCGACGCATCACCACCGAACGCTGTTTATCAGTCAAGTCATTCAACCATTGATCCAAATGTTCTTTAATATCCTCACTTTCCATCCAAGAAGCCGGCTCTGATGCGCTGTTTTCTTCTGCGATACTATCAAGTAACGATTTCTCAGCTTCATCTCCCCACATGCTATCAACCGAGGAAATCCGCTCATTCAAAACCAGTATTTTTTTAATATCTTCTACAGGCTTATCTAATAGTTCCGCAATCTCTTCAGCACTAGGTTCATGATCAAGCAGCTGTGATAACTGGCGTGCAGCACGTAAATATAAATTTAACTCTTTTACCACATGAATAGGCAAGCGGATGGTTCGTGTCTGATTCATAATCGCCCGCTCTATGGTTTGGCGAATCCACCAAGTCGCATAAGTTGAGAAACGAAAACCACGCTCTGGATCAAATTTTTCAACCGCACGAATTAAGCCTAAATTGCCTTCTTCAACGAGGTCTAATAAAGATAAACCCCGATTAATATAGCGACGAGCAATTTTAACAACTAAGCGTAGATTACTTTCTATCATCCGCCGTCTGGCATCTTGATCTCCACGCTGCGCGCGCCTGGAATAATACACTTCCTCTTCAGCAGACAATAAGGGTGAAAAGCCAATTTCACCTAAGTACAGCTGTGTTGCGTCTGGACTTCCTGTGGACTCTTGATTCGCTTCTCGACGCTTTCCTCGCTGTGCAGGTTTAGCTGTGGTTTTATCCTCTAATTTGCTCTCTTTCACTTTCTCAACGCTAGGCTCGGCTACCCCTCCATCATTAATAGACTCCTCTAACAATAACGAATCATTTAACTCTAAAGCGGCTTTGCTTTGATCGACTTGATTAATCATAGAGGCCTCCTTGCCTAGACTTATCTTGTTTTACATAACTCACTATAAAATCAAATAAA
Organism: Piscirickettsiaceae bacterium NZ-RLO1; assembly: GCA_001644975.1. Taxonomy (GTDB): domain Bacteria; phylum Pseudomonadota; class Gammaproteobacteria; order Piscirickettsiales; family Piscirickettsiaceae; genus Piscirickettsia. The sequence goes on along the minus strand of LVCQ01000030.1, from coordinate 19,212 downwards.
ATTTGACTCCAGTGACTTTTTTTAAAAAATAATTATTTTTTGACTATACTCAAAAGAGTAAACCTCTAAAAACTATTGGCTGACAACAACTTAAATGCCTTGTAAGACTATACTTACAATAAAGCTATCTAATATCCTTATCAAAAAGAGTAAAAACGCCTACAAACAATACTCATCTTTGACGTCAACAAATCAGCGAAAATCTGCAAAAAAACTTTACAATATATTTGAGTCACACTGCATATTTGAACTATTCAAACTTTTGTTATCAGAACGATGGTGGTGTTGATGAAATAACTGACCATTACAACGCTCATCCACCATCACATATTCATCAATTAGATTATCCTCCTGCAGCACCCTCTTGTTATCCACCAACTCCCATGATTGCAAAGGCCTATCTTCAATACACAGCAACCAATTCAATAAAGTTTGATTTAATTTAGTATCATTTTTTTCTAACGATTCAACAATCAGATAATCATCAGCGTCATTCTCAATAAAATTTATATCTTTTTCTTTGCAACCCAATAAATCAAGATAACCTTTTTGTTGTTTAAAATTTTTAGCTACATTTTCAAACTCATCTATAACATTTTTTAAATCACCCTCATCTATATTTGCTAAAAATTTAACAGGCTGAGAGCTATTAATACCCAGCCTATAAATTAACTTCAAACAGGCAAGACTAATTTGTGGTGCACCCCAACAATTAAGCCATTGCAGCCAACCCTCCCCTTTCAGAATTTGTTTTTTATATTCTGTAGTAAGCTGATAAAAAGGTGCGTTAATAATATTAGGACTTTTAGGAACCAATTGAGAAAATGCATTCAATATTCGGGCAGACAGCTTAAGTATCATTTGAACCAAACGTCGCGGCTCTTTTTTCGGATTAGCACAATAACTAGCAAGCGTTTTAGTTAACTGAGCAATATACTTTTGCCCAAGTAGTGCAGGTTTAAAAATATTAATAGACCGCTCATCATAGCTTACTTGACCATTTAATAAAACGGCAAAAACATAAAACTCATAAAGTACATTTTGCATGGCAAATGCTAATGACCTTGGCAGACAGCGCTCAAAAATAGTAAAAAACGCTTGATAACTCGATCCAATAGACCAAGCAAAACCATTCGCTTTTGACAATTGTGTTAATTTATGATCAGGTAAAGAGTCTTCATAAGATAAACTCAAATAAACAAACAAATAACCTGACAGCAATGCTGATGATACAAAACTTGTCATTTGTGTTGTTAAACTATCTTGACCAAAAAAATAGTTTAACATTTTATTTTGCAAATATTCTTGTGTATACATCGATATATTTGAAAAAGCAAAGATACTAATCATCGATTTAATATAGTCTTTAATACTTTGTTCATTTTCTAAATGATTTTCAGCATATATATCATGCTGATATATATGCTTTGCTATAGCGCATAAATTAACAATTCCTAAACTTACTCCATAACTTAGCTTAAATATCGGATTTGCCAAAGTTCCAATACAGCTTAATATAAACTTTAAATTTTCACTGTCATCATTAATATTATTTTTAATAACATTAAACTGAGACATTATAAAAAAAAATGCCATATTATAAAAAATAATCATCCTAAATGATGATTTTATACTGACATCTTTATTATATTTTCTATAAAAATCACAAGAAGAAACTAAAGGTAACTTTAAACCTTCCTGCATGTTTTTATTAAAACTACTCGATAAAAAACCATGTAATTTACTTTTTACAGACAAGACTAGAGCAGCTATCTGACCCGGTGCACATTCTAATTGAGAGGTACCACCATAGCGATCAAAAAAATATGAAATAGTGAAAAACATGAAATAATACCTTTTCACAGCCAAGCTGCTTTTCCATTAACGATAAAAATCTATATTATTGTAACAAAAAACAAAATCCATATAAAAAACACATGTTTTTTTAAACTCACCCTTTAAAACTAGCCTACTGAAAAAAATCAACATTTTAACTGTTTATTTTTAAAGCATCCTATTAATAATTAAAAACAATGGCGAGAAAATAATAGTCATCAATAAAATTAACAGGGAATAATACTCATGCCAAAAAAACAAAAGGCCAACAAAGTTAAAACAACTAACAATGTTAGCTCCAAGAAAAAAGAAACATTAATAGAAAATAAAAACACTAATATAATTAGTGACACACTAATCTCTAATGACAAAGAAATAAACAACAATAATACCAATAAAAAATTCGCATTAGACAAAGATAATATAATGACAAATAAAAACGAAGAACTAACTGATTATGATTTATTACTAGATCTACCAAATAAAAACAATCAATTGAAAAACAATAGTATAAATATTAACAGCAAAAAAAATAAATTAAAAAAAGAGCTTATTATTGAAGAAAAAAGAACACAAGACATAATAAAAACAATTAAATCAAAAGAAAAAGAAATGTGTATAAAAAATACTTTAAATAATTTAACTGGTAATAACTCATATGAATACATAATAACTGCCCTTGAAATGACTGCAAATAAATATAAAAATCGATTTCAGCCTTTAATTGAAAAGACATTTGGAACTATTTTAACAACAGGTGGCTACGGGCTAGTCAATAACCTTTCCGCATATATAAGCGAAGAAATGACAGAACAAATAACTGATCTCTCCAATAAAGCTAAAAACACTATCGGCTATAACAACTATCAACAAACAAGGGAATTTGAACTCGGTGTCTGCTTAGAGCAACTTAAAAATAAAGAATTAACGCCTATTGAAGTTTTCATGCGTATCACCTCACACTCATCAAACTGGAATGATCGATCATTTAATGCTCAATTAATCAACAGCTGCAAACTCATTAACTCTTGTATAAATAATGGATTTCCAGTCAATTATGCCCATCATCTTCGCAGTCGTTTTTCAGGCTTTAGTAGCGAGGAATCAAAAAAAATTCGAGAGACTATTCTACTTAACAACATGAATAAATCCAATAAAAATAGCAATTTATATACAAAATCACAATTAATGCTAGAGCATCAAAACACTGTTGAAGAGTCCCTAAAAACGTTTAATATCGATAACAATTAAACCTCAATACGCTTATGGATAGCAAATAAATGATGAAAGAACAAATAAATAAAGCAATCTATTTATTAAAAACAGGGTTAATAGATTATTATTCTAGATATAAAAAAAATGACAACTCCACTATTATTAATCAAGTAAATCAATTAAAGTCTATTAAATCTACATCAGATTCACAAATTACAGAAAACACTAAGATTCTATATTCTTTATTAAAAGTACCACCCCAAAATAAAACAAAATACTCCAGTCGAATGCCTGCTATCACCAATACCATTTATATGGCAATACGCTTGCTCTCACAATATGAAATATCAGACTGGGAAATAATAAGCCCACTGGAGGCAATCCCTAATTTAGAGCTAACACAGTCTATAAATCTCACTGAAAAAGACATAAGCCCCACTGTTTTTTTTAATACAATCACCAATCCAATACATTCACAAAAACATCACTACAAAGACATCACACTAGACTAAGTAAGGAATCATCTATACTGAACATTATAAAGCGACAGAACTAGAATCATGGCCTAAGGATAGACTCGACAATGGATACTGTGTACCTACCCTATACTGATGAAGACCTCGAAAACCTAGCAATTCAACTTGTTTATCAAGAAATTGACGAAATTATCAAACACCAGCTCGAGGATTTTTGTCATTGTAAAGTCTGTATACAAGACATTGCGGCAATAGCTCTTAATCATATTCCACCGATTTATCAAACCAGCTGTATAGAAAAAGCGAAAACCTTAGCAAAGCAAGGGGGCCAGCTGAAAAAGCTGGCACGTATTGAAGTATTAAAAGCGATTCGTAAAGTAAGGATCAATAGCCACTGTCTAGATTTAAGACAAGACTCGATTCAAACTTAATTTTAATTTAGCCTAGCCAAACACGGGCATTACGAAACATGCGCATCCACGGGCTATTCTCAGCCAACTCTGGTGGGCACCAGGACATCTGTACCGAACGGAAAGTACGCTCTGGGTGCGGCATCATAATCATTACTCGACCATCTTCTGAACACACGCCTGTTATTCCTTGTGGAGAACCATTTGGATTATAAGGATAACGCTCTGTCACTCCACCATTATGATCGATATAACGTAAGCTGATCAATTGCTGATCTGCCAACTTAGACACACCCAACTCATCACTCAAACGCGCACGACCTTCACCATGTGAGATGACAATCGGCATCTTCGCACCAACCATATCCTTAAAGAAAATCGCTGCGCTTGGCATCACCTCGGTCATCACTAAGCGTGCTTCAAACTGCTCTGAGCGGTTACGTACAAAGCTAGGCCATAATGCTGCACCTGGAATAAGCTCTTTTAGCCCGGATAACATCTGACAACCATTACAGGCACCAAAGCTAAACGTATCGGTACGCTCAAAAAAGTTTTTAAACTCATCACGCACCTTATCATGAAATAAAATCGACTTTGCCCAGCCTTGCCCCGCACCCAACACATCACCATACGAAAAGCCGCCACACACCGCTAAACCATGCATCCCATTTAAGTCAGTTCGTCCTGCCATTAAATCACTCATATGCACATCAATCACGCTAAAGCCAGCACGATCAAAGGCAGCTGCCATTTCGCGATAGCTATTGACCCCTTGCTCACGCAAAATGGCCACTTGCGGCTTAGCGCCTGTTGCAATCATCGGTGCAGCCACATCATCCTCAGGATCAAATGGCAGATCAACAAACAAGCCCGGATTATCTTCTTCGAGTAAGCTATCAAATTCACTTAAGGCACACTCACTATTATCACGCATCTCCTGAATTCGGTAACTCGTCTCAGCCCAAGCACGATGTAAATTCACACGATTTTCAGCAAAAATCACATCTGCATGATGAGAAATCACTAATTGGTCATGATTGGCTGTCTCACCAATATGATAACAACAATCCGCCAAACCAAACTCAGCAAGCCGTGTCATCACAAACTCCATCTCATCATGTGGAATCTGAATCACCGCCCCAAGCTCTTCATTAAATAAAGAAGCAATCGCATCACGCCCTAAGGCATCTAAATAAAGATCTACACCCGCATGACCGGCAAACATCATTTCAGCAACCGTTACCAATAAACCGCCATCACTACGATCATGATAAGCCATCAGCAGGCCTTCTTGGTTTAATGCCTGAATCGCTTTAAAGAAGTTCAACAAATACGCAGGATCATCCAAATCTGGTGCATTTACGCCAATTTTATTATAAACCTGACACAATGCCGAACCACCTAAGCGGTTCTTGCCATGGCCTAAATCAATTAGAATTAAATCTGTCTCGCCTTGGTTACAAAGTACTGGCGTTAAGGTTTTACGAATATCAGTCACGGGCGCCACAGCCGTAATAGCTAAAGAAAGTGGTGCAGTGACTGACTTTTTCTCATCACCCTCTTGCCAAGCACTTTTCATCGATAGCGAGTCTTTACCAACAGGAATAGACACGCCTAAAGTCGGGCAAAGCTCACGACCAATGGCCTCAACCGCTTCATACAACCCAGCATCTTCACCCGGGTGACCGGCGGCGGCCATCCAATTGGCAGATAATCTCACCCGTGATAAGTCTTCAATACTGCTGGCAGCAATATTAGTGATCGCCTCACCCACAGCAAGGCGCGCAGAAGCACCATGAGAGATTAAGGCGACGGGGGCACGCTCTCCCATTGCCATCGCTTCACCATAATAACCCTCATAATCCGTTGCCGTCACCGCAACATCAGCAACGGCAACTTGCCACGGGCCGACCAGCTGGTCACGAGCCACAAGTCCAGTCACCGAGCGATCACCAATCGTAATCAAAAAGCGTTTATCGGCCACTGCTGGCAATTGCAAAACACGACCAACAGCTTCACCTAAATCCAAGCTTGCCGTATCTAAACCCAGTTGCTCTGATCGATAAGTCACGGCTGTACGTGCCAATTGCTCTGAACAACCAAAGAGCAAGTCCAATGGAATATCCACCGGACGCTCACCAAGTAAACCATCAGTTAACACTAGCTGTTGCTCTGCAGTCGCCTCACCAATCACAGCATACACACAACGCTCACGCTCAGCCAACGTCTTAAAAGTATACAAATCATCTTCTGACACGGCGAGAACATAGCGTTCTTGCGCTTCATTACACCACACTTCTAAGGGTGACATGCCTGGCTCATCATTTGGAATCGCACGTAAATCAAAGCGCCCACCCAATCCAGCATCAGCAACTAATTCAGGCACCGCGTTCGATAAACCACCCGCACCCACATCATGAATGGCTAAAATCGGATTTTTCTCACCAAGGCCCCAGCATTGATTAATCAACTCTTGCGCACGACGCTCCATCTCGGCATTATCACGCTGCACCGAGGCAAAATCTAATTCAGTATTACTATCTGACTGATTCATCGATGATACCGCACCGCCGCCTAAACCAATCAACATAGCCGGACCACCCAAAACAATAATCTTTGTCCCAGGAGCAAAACGCTTTTTCTCTATGTGCTCTTGACGAATCACCCCAATCCCGCCAGCGAGCATGATGGGCTTGTGATAACCCCGTATTTCTATGCCTTCATGCGTTAAATATTGGTTTTCATAGGTTCTAAAATAACCACATAAATTTGGTCGGCCAAATTCATTATTAAATGCCGCTGCCCCAAGCGGTGCTTCAATCATAATATCCAAGGCTGAAGCAATGTGCTCAGGCTTACCATACGATTGCTCCCACGGCTGAGCAAAACCTGGAATATTTAAGTTCGATACGGAAAATCCAGCCAAACCGGCCTTAGGTAAAGCACCTCGTCCCGTCGCTCCCTCATCACGAATCTCACCACCTGCTCCAGTTGCCGCCCCAGGATACGGCGAGATAGCCGTCGGATGATTATGCGTCTCCACTTTCATCACAATCGGCGTCGCTTCTAAGCTTTTCGTATAAATATGACTGCTGGTCTCAGGGAAAAAGCGCACCCCTTCATAGCCTTCAATCACCGCCGCATTATCATGATACGCACTTAAGGTCCACTCAGGATGACTTTCATGTGTATATTTAATCATGCCAAATAGTGAATGCGGCTTTTTTTCTCCATCAATCGTCCAACTGGCACGGAAGATTTTATGGCGACAGTGCTCAGAATTAACCTGGGCAAACATCATCAGTTCAGCATCGGTCGGATTACGTTCTAACTCAATAAATTTTTTACATAAATAATCAATTTCATTCTCATCCAGAGCCAAACCTAAGCTCTGATTCGCCTGCGCTAAAGCCTGGCGACCTTGATTTAATAAATCAATATGGCCTAATGGTCGTGGCGATTCTTTGGCAAATAACACCCCAGCATCAAGAAAACGATCAATCACCACTTGCATCATTCGATCATGGGTTAAGCTTTTAATATGATTTTTTTGCGTTGCTGACAGCCCATGACCCTCTTTAGTTTGCACATAAAACGCCAAACCACGCTCAACACGTTGAATGTCAATTAAGCCTGAATTATGAATAATATCCGTCGCTTTAGACGACCAAGATGAAATTGTCCCTGGACGTGGAATCACCACAAGAAGTTCACCTTGCGGAGACAGTACCGGTGCCATCTCGCCATAGTGCAAAAGTGAGTTTAAACTGTTTTTCTCATCGGCTGCCAACTCTCTATTTACATCAACAAAATACACATATTCACTATAAAGCTCAGCAACTTCTGGCACAACAGCTTGAATTTTATTAAGCAACTTTTGCAGCGAAAAGCTAGAATAAGCAGGCATACCACGTAATGTTAACATCGTTATTAACCCTTCTTTATATTAAAAGTCACTTAAGTAAAGTCACTAGGTTTTAGGTTTAAATTTAGGTTTAGGTTTAGCTATTTGTATTTGCTGTTGTTGGTATTGATGTTGATGGTGGCGATTTGTATGATTTTCAAGACGACGGCGCTTAAAAAAATGTTTTAATTGCTGTGCACAGACTTTTTCTAATACGCCACCACAGTAATCAACCTGATGATTATGATAAGGCGCATTCAACAACTGCGCTGCACTGCAAATAACACCAGTTTTCGGATCATAGGCACCAAAAACTAAACGCTGAATACGCGCATGAATCATCGCCCCAGTGCACATCATACACGGCTCTAAAGTCACGTATAACTCAGCCTGATCAAGACGGTAATTACCTAAACGACTAGCAGCAAGCTTTAGGACTTGAATTTCAGCATGCGCAGTCGGCTCTTGTGAGAGTATCGGTGTGTTATAACTCTCAGCGATACACTCATCACCAACCACAACCACCGCCCCCACAGGGACCTCACCCAGACATTCTGCACGCGCTGCATTCGCTAAAGCACGCTGCATCCAATATTCATCACGGTCATTCTTCATATAACAAAAAAGCGCTCTTTTTAAAGAGCGCCATTATACACTATTCCCATTCAATCGTCGCCGGTGGCTTACCAGAAACATCATAGACCACACGCGAAATTCCCGAAATTTCATTGATAATGCGATTGGACACCCGTCCAAGCAATTCGTAAGGCAGCTCTGCCCAATGTGCTGTCATAAAATCAACAGTTTCTACCGCTCGCAATGACACAACCCACTCATAACGCCGACCATCACCAACCACACCAACTGATTTCACTGGCAAAAAGACCGTAAACGCCTGACTAGTTTTCTCATACCAACCCGCAGCACGTAACTCTTCAATAAAAATATGATCCGCTAAACGCAATAAATCTGCATATTCTTTTTTAACTTCACCTAAAATACGCACACCAAGGCCCGGCCCTGGAAACGGATGGCGATAGACCATCTCATACGGCAAACCTAATTCTAAACCAATTTTGCGTACTTCATCTTTAAATAATTCACGCAGTGGCTCAACCAAGCCTAATTTCATATCTTCGGGTAAACCACCAACATTATGATGGGATTTAATCACATGCGCTTTACCTGACGCGGCTCCTGCAGACTCGATCACATCAGGATAAATCGTCCCTTGCGCTAACCATTTAGCATTGGTTAATTTTGCCGCTTCTTCATCAAAAATTTCAACAAATAAACGGCCGATCACCTTACGCTTTTGTTCCGGATCACTGACACCTGCTAATGCAGTTAAATAACGTGCTTCAGCATTGATACGGATCACCCGAATACCAAAGTGCTCAGCAAACATGCGCATCACATCATCACCTTCATTAAGACGCAATAAGCCAGTATCAACGAAAATACAGGTGAGTTTATCGCCGATCGCTTGATGCAATAAAGCTGCAACGACCGATGAATCAACCCCGCCTGACAAGGCTAAAATAACCTCATCTTCACCCACTTGCTCACGCACCTGAGCAATTGAGCCCTCAATAATTTTACCCGGCGTCCACAAAGCCTGGCAGCCGCAAATCTCACGCACAAAACGTTCGAGAATGCGCGCCCCTTGACGCGTGTGAGTGACTTCAGGATGAAACTGTATACCGTAATAGTGACGCGACTCATCGGCCATAACCGCAATCGGTGCATTTTTAGAAGATGCCACTGATTTAAAACCCTCTGGCAACACACTCACATGATCACCATGGCTCATCCATACATCCAACACACCTTGATCGTCATGATTAATGCGATCTTCAATACCGTCTAACAACAAAGAAGGCGCGATAATCTGCGTTTCAGCATAGCCAAACTCACTTTTATCGCAAGCGACCACCTTACCACCAAATTGCTCAGCGATCGTTTGCATGCCGTAACAGATACCCAACACTGGGCAACCTAATTCAAAAACGATTTTTGGCGCACGTACACTCGCGTCCATATCGTGCACTGACTCAGGTCCGCCTGATAAAATAATCCCCGTAGGCTGAAAGTCACCAATCCGCTGAGTATCCACATCAAAGGGCAACAACTCACAGTAGACCCCAAGCTCACGTACACGGCGGGCAATCAGCTGGGTATACTGAGAGCCAAAATCTAAAATTAAAATCCGATCAGCATGAATATCTTGCGCCATTTTTATACCTTAAGCTAAAATATTTTACTCTATAAACAAAGACAATAAAGCCAACAAGAGACACGGCCTTAACGTGCTTGATAATTCGGCGGCTCTTTAGTCACAGTAACATCATGGACATGGCTTTCGCGCATGCCAGCCCTGGTAATACGCACAAATTCAGCTTTATTTTTCATGGTCTGGATATTCGCACAGCCAACATAACCCATACCTGAACGCAGCCCCCCCATTAACTGGTGTACGACGCTGCGCATCACGCCTTTATAGTCTACACGTCCTTCAATGCCTTCTGGCACCAGCTTATCTGTCGCGCTGCCGTCTTGAAAATAACGATCACTCGAGCCTTGACTCATGGCCCCAAGTGACCCCATCCCTCGATACGACTTATAAGAACGCCCCTGAAACAATACCACTTCACCTGGCGCTTCTTCGGTTCCAGCCAATAAGCCTCCAACCATAATACAATCAGCACCAGCAGCAATTGCCTTACAAATATCACCCGAATAGCGCACGCCACCATCAGCAATCACACCGACACCCGTACCTTTTAACGCCTCAGCAACATTGGCGATAGCACTAATCTGCGGCACGCCCACACCTGCGACCACACGTGTAGTACAAATCGAACCGGGACCGATACCGACTTTCACCCCATCCGCGCCTGCTGCAACTAAAGCCTTTGCTGCCTCAGCGGTGGCAATATTACCACCAATCACATCCACCGCTGGGTAGTTTTGCTTCACCCAAGTTACACGATCAAGCACTCCTTGTGAGTGACCATGCGCCGTATCGACTACGATCAGGTCAACACCAGCATCAACTAAGGCTGCAACACGCTCAGCCGCGTCTCCTCCAGCACCCACCGCTGCACCAACCCGTAAGCGACCTAAATCATCTTTACAGGCCAATGGGTTTTCCTGAGCTTTCATCATATCTGTAACCGTAATTAGGCCCTTTAGCTCAAAACTCTCATTAACCACCAGGATCTTTTCCAAACGGTGTTGGTGCAATAATGCATGCACCTCTTCACGGCTTGCCCCTTCACCTGCGGTCACCAAACGCTCTTTTGGCGTCATGATATTGGCAATCGGCTGGTCATGATTCGTCTCAAAACGCACATCACGACTGGTGACAATACCAACCAGTTGATTATCTTGCAGAACAGGAACACCAGAAATACCATGCTGTTTAGTCAGCTCTAATAAACGCCGTACTGTCGTCTCAGGCGTTGCGGTGATTGGATCTTTAACGATACCGCTTTCATATTTTTTTACCATGCGGATCTGCTGCGCTTGCTCTTCAATCGACATATTTTTATGGACAATGCCAAGACCCCCTTCTTGCGCCATAGCAATCGCCATGCGTCCCTCAGTCACCGTATCCATAGCAGCAGAGACTAGTGGAATATTTAGCCGAATATTACGCGTTAATTGAGTATGTAATTGAACTTGATTAGGCAGGACTTCAGAGTGAGCAGGAACAAGCAAGACATCATCAAAAGTCAATGCTTCTTGAGTGATACGCATCAGGAACCCTCCGCGGCTTTTCAACGAATAAAATTTCAAGGATTCTACGTAAATTCAACACAAAAAGCAATAGAAAAACTTAAATCATCGCTGTTTCTACACTCCAAACAATGACGAACAGTGACTAATTTTTTTATTTTTTAGTTAGAGGAGACTTAACCACACTCCAGATTAGCCAAGAAGGTATTGGTCGACGTTTGTGTTCTACCAAAGAAGAAACATGTACTAGAACGGTGCCCTGCCGTTGCAGTCGCTTTCAATTCCTTAATGAAGCCTAGTTTCGCATCTACACTCAAACCAGCATCTTGAATCATTTCCATGATCAAAGCCACTCGTTCTGGCACTTGCGTTTCCTGACCATCAGGCAATGTAATTCGGTGCCGACTACCACCAATACCAAGATCAAAGCCACGCCCTTGTGCTTTATTTATAATCGCGGTTTCTATAGCATTGAGCATATACTGCTTACAATAGCTTATACACTCTTCTAGCTTTAATCTAACAACAGTACTCTCTAAAGAAGGCTCACAAACCAATCGCTGAACCTCGTTTTGCAAACTTTGTAAAATTTTTATACTCGCTTCTGCTGATATAGCGGCACGAACACCAAATTCGATTGCAGTAAAAGCACTATCTAAACTACGCTGACGTGCAGGATCCACAGAATGGAGTAACTTTTTTTGCATTCCATTAATATGCTTCAAAGCGCTTGATAACTGCAGGCATATAGCAAGAGACGGCTTCCTACCTGGCTGACTCTCAACATGATTGGGAACCAAGCCATCAAATACAGGCAACATCAAGCATTCCAATGCTGAGGCGTCCTCTTTTATGAAGCGCGTAAGGTCATTAAAACTAATAGGAATCTCTTGGCTTACTTCACCCGCTTGAACTCGTGCATAATGCTCTTTTAAGCAACAGGCAATAATCCTTAGGCCGATACCCAAAGCCATTTCTTGAGGAGATTTACCCTGACTTCTCGCTAATTCAGCAACCTTTGGCGACTCTGCTAAAGCAACCAACAATGGCGACATATAAGCCGGTGTTTGCAAGCGAGGATCTGCTTCATACAGAGCGAGAGTCTCAAGGTTATCTACAAATTCAGGCGTGTCCTTAAGTTGTATAAAGGCTTGATTTAATTCCTTTGCAGGTGCTGGCTCAGTCATTCGCAGCATGCAAAGCAGCCGGCCCAGCACGCGCTCATCCATTGTCAAAGGCGCTAACAGGTCAACACCTAGCCCACACTGCGCCATTCTTTCTTTCAAATAAACTTCATAAACCGTCTCAGGCGTCTGATCTTCTAACTGCTCTAATATCGGCAACAGAAAATCCAAATAAGATTCAGTCATTGCCTGATTTAATAACAGTTTGCCACCATTATGAGCTGCCGCACCGGCGACATCTAGGCATTGCACTAACATATTCAACAATAAGTAGTCTACACCATGCTCATCAATCACCTGCTTTAATTTAGCTAACTCACGCTCTGTAGACTCTGCGTGGGCAAAATAACTAAACTGAAAGCCTGTATTGATTTTAGCAAGCTCAGAAAATACTTCTGGACTTAGTTTCGCTAGCGAAGGCAAATATTTAGCACAAACGGCTTGACCTTTTTGCACTAAGGCTGTGATAAATTGATCTGAATCCCCAGCCTCTATCCCTTCTTCTGCACAGATATGTTGACGCAGTGGCCTAATTTTTCCTAAACCACCAATGACTAATGCAAGATCAACCACAGGCTTATATTCTGCATAATTGTATAACTCAGATAGGTGCTTAAACTGGTCCTGGCTCACTTTCCCGCCAGAGACAACCGGCGATAAGGCAAAAAAAAGATAATTACCAGAAGCAATAGAATAAGCAGACATCAACGATAACATGATACGCTCTAATTCTAAACTGCGCTTATCTGCTGTTGCATACTCTAATAGCTCTTGAATCGGTAATGGCAACCCTAATACTTGAGCAGCTGGCAAATATTCAGCCGCTGCCGCATAAAGCTCACCCATCCAAGCTGTCGTTGGCCCTAAATAATAATCAGCTGCAACGTCGACATTCGACGATAAGAATGCTAACAACTCAGGATATTTTTTAAACTGATCCTTAAAGAAATCTTTCTTAAAATCAAACATCACTAATTTCACCTAAATTTTATATTGAAAAAAATAAACAGGCAGGGTAAAACCTACTGATCACAGCCAAACCAGCAAACAAAAATATAATCTAAATTAACAAACATCAAAGTTAATCAAATATGCTATATATCTTTATAAAAAATTTATTCAAAAAATGACATTTTTTATATATGCAATATATAAATTAAGGCATGTCAAAATCACAACATGTTTCACTTAAAGTGACCGGGCTAAAGGAGCAACTCATCAGCAATTACCCAAATAACCCTTCACCTTTCACTAAAATTAAATAGATTTAAAAAACCTCACGCTTCTTAATAGATCATTTCTGAAATAACATGATTTAAACTCATATGAGTTATCCAAGGTCGCCTACTTTCGTCTAATTTTCCATTAGATAAAATATAAGGCCTGGCTGTTACAGAATCACCAACATTGCCACCAATAACGATAATCTCCTGATCAGTCACGGAAGTTACAATATCGCAATGAGAGGTATAACGCCCTGTAGCAAGCGCATTATCATAGCTCACGCCAGCACCTGCCCTACCATAACCTAGTAGATCACCCACCTTTACTTCTTTTTCATTCACCTTAAAGCCATTATAAAGCGCCATTGAATTATCACGATCACGTATCGCTTGATTCATATAATCGGCATGTCGGATCGAACCTCTAAAAAATTTTTCAGCACCACTTAATTGCAACATAAATGAAATAAAAGCAGCAGACCATGGCCAATCTCTATCCTTGCCATTCAAATCATGCCCCAGAAAATTCCAATACTCACCTATACGATTTGACTGCGCAGGCTCATATTCTTGATAACCCTCTTGAACCGCATTGTCGTCTTTATCGTATGTTTGTCCACCAAAAAATTGGTGCTCTGAATGTAAATAAGCAAGTAATCTAGATATAAAAATACCTTGGTTCATAATATATCTCCATTAAAAATCAACTTACCACAACACCAACGTCAAATGATGCAGATCATCTTGATGTATACTAATATTTATTTTCTAATATAAATAATCATAATTATTTATAAAATTTATATATTAATTAATATTAAAAATTAATATTTTTAAAAATATCTCGAATTTATTGGGGTTGAACAGTCAGGTTCAAGCCATCGAGGCGGCCATTATGTTTATCCATATACTGCTCATAAAATTTAAAGGTTCGATGTTCATGCTCTGGATGAAATTCACCAAAACTATATCGTGCTGCCAGCACATCCCCCCAATCTTTTTCACTGATATTTAATAAATTTTTACATTCTAATAAGTATGGCATAGCCACTTCATATGATTTTGACTTCAATAGACCTGATCGATGAGAAAGTATATGTACCGCATTTTTTAGAATAATATTCACAGGATCAATCGCTATTTTTGACTTTAAAAACGTAGCAATGGTTAATTTTTTCTGACTTCTCCTTCGCTCACAATCCTCAATCGCTTTATCTAAAGCTGCCTCTAATAAAATTTCAACTAAAGCCAATCGACTATCTGAGTAATCAAGAATTTTTTTCACAGTCTCAGATCGATCCAAACCAAAGCATTTTAAGTAACAATAATCTTTATCAAACTGATCAGGGTGCTCAAGCACCTGTTGAATATATGTTACCTGATTCAATCCTAGCTGATTCAGCCTTAAAAATTGACCTTGGTATTTTTCAAACTGGTCAATTAAATTAGGCGACGCAAGTAATGCATTAATATAGACTGCCTGATTAAGCCCCAACTGATTAAGTTTTAATAAATTACTCTGCTCCTGTTTAAATCGCCCAATGCTGTCAGGGTTTGTAATAATTGATTGTACATACTCAGCACTGTTAAGCCCAAGTGCTACAAGGCATTCATAGTTTTCATTAAACTCCCGCGGTCGTTCTAACACTTTTTTTAAATTGGCATCTACAGCTAAACTCCATCTTAATAAAATAAGGTTACATAAAATAAAAATAATTGATTTATCTTTAACTCTACCATCATAGGTATCTAATAATAATGTTAAATTATTTTTTTCAGCAAAGTCATAACTAAAAAGAGAGACGACCCCCTCTTTATGTGAATCCGCTCGAGTCACCCAGCCCTTTGGTGTTCGAAATAACTCCGGCAAATATAATGTCCGCAGCAGAGCAAAAACATCCAATACCTCTTTACTTGTACCTACCGGCCGCTGTGGTAAAAAAATAAGGGTTCCTTTTAACCGACTCAAAGTCCCTGTTAAGTTTTCTGAAAAACCATAATCGATTAGATGAACCTGACCCTGATCACCAACACAAATATTCGCAGGTTTTAGGTCCAGGTGAGCATACGAAACCTTAGACCTTGCATAGGTCCCAACATGTAAGTGATAAACTGCTTGTACTATTTTAATCGCTAAATCAAATCGCTGCTCTTCGTCAAGCGCATTTTCACTCAAGTGTTTATCAAGTGGAGTCCCTAAAAATTGGTAAATTTGATAACATTTACTACCATCTTTGCCTTGAAAAGGCCGCTTTGCTTTGCCAAGGTCAACGGCAATATCACTTTCTTTTAGAAGTGAGGGAAGTAAATTGACCTTACCCTTTTCTGGTAATGTAACGGTTGTTGGTGACTTTTTAATTGCCCACATTTGGCCATTTTCGGTCTGACCAAAAGTAACTTTACCAAATGTCCCTACACCGAGAGCCTTGCCGTTTGATTTTACAAAAATCTCACCATCAGCACCACGCAAATAACGATGAGTTAAATAGACCTGTTTTTTTGTTAGTGGGTCAATGAAAATAGTTTTATCATTGTGATTTGAACCAAGCTGTGTTCCCGCATACTCCCCTAAATAGCACTTAACAACTCGCCACTCTGCATCTTCTTGCTCTTTATTTTTCCAGACAACTCTAGGCATTTTTTCAATCTCTAAACGAATTTAAAATTTTCTACCTCTTACTAAATAAAAAAATTCAAAGGTGGAATAGAAAATCTACAATTACATTAAACATATGCAAAAACAATACGAAAATTTATAATATTTCTATGAAAAAATAAAACACAACTAACACCTGCAGTGTTTATATAAATTAATTAAATAAAATTAAGATATTAAACATACAAATCAAAAATAATTCATTTAAAAATACAAATATTTATAACATTATTTAAATAATAAAATGTATATTTATATAAAGAAAGCCAATTAGTTATACTAAAATATGTTAAAAAATATATAATATTAAATAAATTTTAATAAAACTGTTGGCGGCTAAATCTAGAACTCAATGAAAGCAACTTGCGCGACTATAGATCATCTTCACCCATTGATACCTTTGGACAGCCATAAATAAAACAAGTATATAAAAACCCTTCACTATAAATTTTATCCTTCATAGAGAAAATTCTAACTAAACATCGCTTAAGTTACTTTTGCATCTGCTATAGCTTTAGCAGGTTTAGGATTAACCATTAAAGTTAGGTGATTGATTAAAAGTGCGATTACAGGTAAACCACTAGAGTATTTATTTTAGCTGTAATCCAAATCTTATCAGATGGCTAAAGCAGCATGCCCAGCTGCCTTGACGGCTGAAATTTAAGTATAATTAACAGCCTTGCTAAATCATGTAAAAACATCAACTCTAAAGCTATTAACTAAATAATTTAGAGAAAAATCCTTTTTTCTTCCTCTGCTTTTTCAGCTGCTCAAGAAGCTGCATAAGCTCTTCTTTTTCTTTTGTTAGTAATGTGATTTGCTCATCTTTACTAAAAATATGGCTTTTTAAAAGCTCAACTTCCTGGCTTAAAGCCGCTAAATTTTCTAAGTTTTCAGTATTAATTTTATCACCAGCACTTGTACTTTTTCGTATTTCTATCGTTGAGAGTCGCTCACTCAATTCATCTATGGTAAGACCAAACACACGGCCTAATTCTGAAAGGTCAATACGCCAAGAACCTTTGCTATTTCGAATAGCAGAAATTTCACCTAGCTTAATCATTCGCTGAATTTTACGAACACTCACCTCGACTAAAGAGGCTGCTGCTGTTGTGCTGATGTCTGTCATAAATACTCTTTAAATTGCCAATACTGTTAGCTATTATTTTCTATATATAATATTTTATATTAAAAAATATAAATATATAAGCTACGATCACCAAATATATCCATAATTTATTAAAATATAAATGACTCAATAAATTAATGCAATTAAAAATTACTAAAGTCAATAAAAAATTTAACTTAATACTCAGCATAAATCGAAATGATTACCCCCTTGCATACCAACCACTTCAACTTCGTGCTTTAAAAAATATTTTTTTAATTATGGAGTTTTAATTAATACTATATATTATTTAAATTAATATTTAAATTTTCACATTCGCCGATTATTACTCGTTTAATTTAAAAGGTTACATATGAAGCCAATCTACCCTGGGTTAAATACTTCTCTAGATACAAAAAATAGTAGATTTAAAGGCATGCCTTTATATGCTATTGCTGGTCAGTCTTATTTCAATACACTCGAACAAGATCAAATGATTGACCCTGATTTTATTGAAAAACAAAATAAACTAACAGAAAAAAATTGGGATGCTAGAGTTCAATTTAGTTTCCAAGAGTATTCTGCCCTCTCACCAGCGGATAGATTACAACTTACTCGACTGCATGCAATAAGATGGAACTATACACTTCTTTTATATGAACATTCTATATCAATTGCAATGGCTCGTGACGATTACCCAGACCCCCGAGGGAATGATCAGTGGCAAGAAAAAGAGTTCTTACAAAGCCTAAATGAACATAAAGAAATCAGAAAGTTATATGCTGGCTGGTTTTTAAATCAAGTTGAAAACGCTTGCGGAGCAATTACTCCAAAAGTAGAGTCGCTTTTCAAAAGGGAAATGGAATTAGCCGCCAGTGATGACTTATCAAAAGACAAGGCCATCGCTAAAAAAGTTGATCAATTTAGAGATCATATTACTCAGTTAGAAGCCTTAGCAGTAAACCAAACTGATGCGATAAAAGTAGCCCTTAATAACTACAGCTTAGTAGCAGTGAAATTTTTTATTCTCAGCCAATTAAATCAAATAGACTCTCCCTCTTTTAAAGAAGAACTAGAACAGAAAAAAAATGAATGTGATAAAGTATTAAAAGATCCTCAATCTAGAGTCACTTTACTTACTATTGCTCTTAATAATCCAGAAATCAATATAACTGAACACTTAGAAACAATTAAACATGCCCCTTACCTAGCAAAAGCATTATTAATACTCCATGATGCAGATATCAGCGTTAAAGAGACTTGGGAGCAAGTGAAAGATAACACTCACCTACAAAAAGCCTTAACTGCTGCTTACGATTATACCAATTCCGGTCATTTTGGCTGGAATAAGACGCATGGTAACCACGGCAAGAACCAAACCAAACAGTTTATAAAGAACTTAATGGCTTCTGCAGATAAAAACTTAGGGAATATTAGAGCTGAAATGAAACAATGGGTT
>LVCQ01000029.1 GCA_001644975.1 Piscirickettsiaceae bacterium NZ-RLO1 | reverse complement strand
TAGTTTAGCTTAACCAAATTTTTGTTGAGCGACGAGACGGCGAATCAAACGCTCACCCTCTTCACTATGCAGCCATTTTTGTAAGGTGGAGTTTGCAATCTTACCGTGCATTCTAAAGCAGCCCACACACACTCTAGACCATTCCTCACTGTCAACAGGATACGGCCAAGACCAATCTTCTCGCCTAATCGCTACTTTAGTCTCTACGCTGATATCACCGGACTCATTTCTAAGAACAATTTGGCCTTTTTTATAATCCCAAAACCAATCATCTAAAACAGCATCCATCTGCTAATCCCCTGTTATTATTTTATTTCATCCTGAGATGATGATTATTTTAAAATTGCCAAACTGATAGAACAAGCAAATTCTTTAAGAATTCTTGTGAGAAAGAAACGACCAGAGTAATATTGCAATGCAAGGGGTCAATCAGTTTCAATTTTTAAATCTAGAGAGGCAGTATGACAGACACAGTGAATTTAGATGATGAGTTCAAACAAAGCATTCAAGACTGGGCCTATGGCATTGCCGATGTCCTAGATGAGTGTCAACGCAATATCACTGAATATAGTGATGAGGAGTTTCAATACTTAACTCAATGCCTCATCGAATGCGATCAAGCAGGGTTTGCAAAACTAATGGCAGAAATGCGCTTTGAAAGTAACAAACAGCAGTTTAATTAACGCAAATACAGCCATCCGCCTGACGATCGCTTGCCCTGATCGAATCGGCCTTGTTGCCACCATCGGCCAGCTCATTGCAAATTATCAAGGCAATATTATCGAAGCTAATCATCACACAGATAGAGCTGCGGGTTGGTTTTTTATGCGCCATGATATTTGCTTTCCTAGCCAGTTTACTGCACTTGACCAATTAACATCAGAACTTAGCCATATCAGTCATGCGCTACAACTGAATTGGCAGCTCATTCACCCTACACAGCCAAAGCGCGTTATTTTAATGGTCAGCCGCCAATCACATTGTCTGGAAGATATTTTATACCGCTGGCGCAGCAAAGAGATCAACATCGAAATTCCATGTATTATCTCCAACCATCAAGACCTCGCTGAATCAGCCAAATGGCACAATATTCCCTATTATCATCTGCCAATTCCTAAAAATAACAAATCAGCAGCATTTAAAAAACTCGCAACTATTATCAACCAACACACACCCGACCTCATTGTTCTTGCTCGCTATATGCAGATTTTGCCAGCCTTTTTATGCCAACAGTATCCGGGGCGAATTATTAATATTCACCATAGTTTTTTGCCCGCATTTGCAGGTGCCAAGCCTTATCATCAAGCCTTTGAGCGCGGCGTCAAGCTAATCGGTGCAACCTGTCATTATGTCAACGATCAACTTGATGCAGGGCCAATTATCGAGCAAGATATTGCCCGAGTTAATCATTGTCATAGTGTCTTTGATATGGTCCGTCTCGGTAAAGATGTCGAGAAAAATGTTCTTGCCCGTGGCCTACGTCTTCACCTTGAAGATCGAGTGTTTATTCACAATAACAAAACCATTATTTTTAACTGATAATAGTATAAAACCATAGAGAAAACCCGATGAAACGACGAGATTATATAATATTCACTGTTTTTATCACAGCCATACTGATGTTAAACCTCACAGGTTGTGGACAAAAAGGTGCTTTATACATCCCAACTCACTCAATCCCAACAACCCAGGCACCTTAATCGCCTCACTAAGCCAGATCACACCAATGAAGTTAAAATTCACAAAAATGCACGGACTTGGCAACGACTTTGTCGTCCTTAATGCCATTAATCAAGATATTAGCTTAAATATGCAGCAACTACGCCAGTTAAGTGATCGTAGTTTAGGGATAGGCTGTGATCAAATACTCATAGTCGCTCCAGCGCAAAGTAACAACCATGATTTTTATTACCGTATTTTTAATGCCAATGGCAAAGAAGTCGGCCAATGTGCGAACGGTGCACGCTGCCTGATGCGCTTTATTCACGAGCAAGGCTTAAGCACTAAAAAGCAAATCACAATACGTACCCAAAACCGTTTACTCGAACTCACTCAATCAGCTAATAATATGATTGAATTGAAAATGGCCGCTCCAGTGTTCACTCCCCGGGACATTCCGTGCCAAGCCGAGGCACAGCAAACAGCCTATACACTAGAAACACAATATGGCAGCTTACGTTGCTATGCACTCTCTGTTGGTAATCCACATGCTGTTTTACATGTCTCAGATATTCATGAGGCGCCTGTCGCCACCATTGGTGAAACACTTGAAAAACACCCCTTCTTTCCAGAACGAGCAAATATTAACTTTGTTGAGAAAGTGCATCGAGGTCAGTTAATCGTTCGTACCTTTGAGCGTGGGGTCGGCGAAACCTTTGCTTGTGGTAGCGGCGCTTGTGCCAGTATGGCGGCCTTACGCCAATTAAATGAAGTAGACGAAACCGTTGACATTAAATTGCGTTATGGCCATTTAAAAGTACGCTGGGCTGGCAATGATCATCCGTTATATCTCGCTGGCCCTGCCACTACCGTATTTCATGGTGAGATACTACTTTAATAAATCGTGTTTAAGCTCAAGCGGTTTAATCACACATAAGTCACTGTAATCGTTGCTGTTCCTGCATAATCACCTGCAGCAGTTGTCGCATTAACAGTGACTTCACCACTAAAGCTCTTCGTCAGTTGGCCTGAACCATTCAATGTCTCATTTTCATCATTTGTCTGTATATCCACCGTCAATGATGAAGATGCAGGCCCTGCCAACGTCACTGTATCAGGGTAGTCAATACTAATAGATGCATTCTCCTCCCCAGCCACTTGAAACGCGCCAGTGGCTGTTTTCGTTGCAGAGCTCCCTGTCGTCACATATAGATCACCAAAATCCATCGCCTGAGACTGTGTCACCGTCAGCGCTTTATAGACATGTGCAGTCACTGCAACTGAAGTTTGTGCTGCAAAATTTGTAACAGTTGCCAGTGATAACGCCATAAAAGAAACAAGTAAAGCTGCCTTTTTCATTCATTCATCCTTTAAATAAATTAGCTCTATATAGATAACTAAAAGTATAGTCAACTGCACCGATTTTTCTTATGTCTCTTTATGATGAACATACAAAGCCTCGGGCTATTTAAAAAAGCAGCATTAAAAGCAATATATAGTGAAAAATATTGAGCTATCTCTTGAAAAACACCAACAACACCCTTACCTCTAGGAAGAAGTATTCTGTGATGACACAGTGATAAAGTTATATTGTACAGATCAAGCGATCCCAAAAGGATAAAAAACGATGAGTATAGAAAGTCCAGCCAAAAAAGATCAGTCAGCCTTTAAAATTATCGATGGTAAAATTGCAATGTCTCTGGCTAAGCATCAGCCTGATCCTCTAAAGCATCAAGCCGACGCTAAAAAATCGAAAAAATTGGCTGAGGCAAAGCAAGCCAATATTCACGCAATGGACTTACTACTACAATCCTTTCCAGCGGCCTTTGATCTACACAACCGCAAGCCATTAAAAACCGGTATTAAAGATGAACTTGCTACCTGGGCAGCGGACAACAATATTTCCAAAAAAGCATTATCTGGTGCATTAAGATACTATACCAGTGGTAATAGTTACCTACACGCTACGGTAAATAACAACCAGCGCATTAATCTACAAGGAACAGCAGTCGAAGAAGTGTCTGCCGAGCAAAAACAATACGCACAAATGCTTTTGAATAAACGCAGCAACAATACTAACAATGGCTAAGCTAATCTAACTTAATGGATCTATTAGACAGCGAGTTGCCAATCAGGCAACTCGCTCAACAAAATCAGCTAACAACCATTTAACGCCAAAGTGCTTAAAACTAATTTTAAGCCTTAACTTTGGCTCATCACCTTGCACATCAAGAATAACGCCACTGCCAAATTTTTTATGGGCAACCGCCTGCCCAGAACGAAAGCGAGCACAAGCGCTTTTTTTAAATTGCCGAGATTGAGATTGAGGTTGCGATGAAAATGAAGATGAAGACTTAACTATCTGCGGCTTTAACACGGTTGTTTGAAAACGCACATCTTCAGTAAGATGAGCAGGAATATCACCTAAAAAGCGTGAAGGTTGGTGATAGGCTTCCCGGCCATGCAAACGTCGAGCTTCTGCGTGCGAAATATAGAGTTTTTTCATCGCTCGAGTCACACCAACATAACAAAGCCTGCGCTCTTCGGGCAAGCGCTCTGGATCATTCATCGACATCTGATGCGGGAAAATCCCCTCTTCCATACCACAGAGCATAACATGGGAAAACTCTAAACCCTTGGCCATATGTAGCGTCATCATTTGAATACAGTCTTCACTTGGCCCAGCTTGTAGCTCACCAGATTCAAGGGCCGTATAAGCGAGAAAATTTTGCAAAGGTGAAACCGATTCATCTTGCTCACCATAACGTTCATACTCTGCACCAGCACTGACTAATTCACTTAAGTTCTCAAGGCGCGCTTGATGGCGCTCTTTGCCTTCTTTAATATAGGCTTGATCTAGCTGCACTCGTTCTAGCATCATCTCAACATGTGTAGCTAAGCTGGTATTCTCAACACACTTGGCTAGATCCTCAATCAACTCATAAAAGCGTTTTAGGGCAAGCGTCGCTCGCGCAGGGACTAAAGTGCCTAACTTAATCGCCTGACACAATGCCTGCCACAATGAGCCATCTTGTAATTTAGCCTGATCACGCAAAAGTTGCACCGTACGATCACCGATGCCACGCGTGGGTGTATTAATAATGCGCTCAAAGGCACTATCATCATCACGCCGTTGCACTAGGCGTAAATAAGCTAAAGCATCTTTAATTTCTGCCCGGTCAAAAAAGCGTTGTCCGCCATAAATACGATAGGCTAACCCTTCTTGTAAAAAAGCCTCCTCAATGACCCGCGACTGTGCATTTGAACGATATAATACTGCAACCTCTCGACACGGCACACCTTGCTCACGTAACACTTTAACCTCGCGAGCAATAAAACGTGCTTCATCCATCTCATTAAAAGCACTATAAATAGAGATTAATTCACCTTCTGCTTGGTCTGTCCATAAATTTTTACCAATCCGATCACTATTTGGCTCTATCACCGCATTCGCTGCAGCAAGAATATTTGCACTCGAGCGATAGTTTTGCTCCAGACGTACAATGACTGCTCCTGCATGATTGCGCTGAAAATCTTGAATATGCTTTACACAAGCACCACGCCAGCCATAGATTGACTGATCATCATCACCAATCACCGTCAAATAATTCCCTGGCTTTTGGCTAATCAGCTTTAATAGCTCATATTGCAGGCTATTCGTGTCTTGAAACTCATCCACGAGCACATGACGAAAACGTGTTTGATAGTGATTTAAAATCGCTGCGTCGTGCTTTAATAATTCAAAAACTCGTAGTAAAATTTCAGCAAAGTCCACCAGTCCCGATTGCTGGCAAGCCGCTTCATAACGCTGATAAATAACTAGCATTTGACGATCTTGACGGCCCACGGCTTTAACATGATGCGCACGCAAACCCTGATCTTTTTGATGATTAATAAACCACTGCAGCTGCCGCGGTGGAAATTGCTTTTCATCCAACTCACTGGCCTTTAATAAGCGGCGAATCAGCCGCAACTGATCATCAGCATCAATGATTTGAAAGCTATCAGGCAAATGAGCCGCTTGGCTATGGCGACGTAAGATTTTATGACAAATACCATGAAAGGTCCCCATCCATAACGCCTGTGCTGGCAATGCTAGCAAGCGATTAAGGCGCTCACGCATCTCCAATGCTGCTTTATTCGTAAACGTAAGTGCAAGAATTTCACGTGGTGAGCAGGCAAGTTCAGCAACCAACCACGCAATCCTCGCAATGAGCACCCGTGTTTTGCCACTGCCTGCACCAGCCAAAACAAGCATATCTTGCTCAGAAGCCATTACCGCTTCACGCTGTTTGGCATTTAAACCATCACAAAAATCATAATTCATCATTTAATATTCTTTAAATACACTATCTAAATTACTTATTTAATTAATCACTTTATTAATTTCTGCTTTTTAAATTAGTTTATTTAGTCGGCGCTTTTTGTAATGCAATGATCAGCTGAGGTGTTAAATCAGTTACGCTACCCCCTGCATAAAGCACTGCTTGCTTATTCATCAGAAGATCAAAAGGTGCTTTTTTACTTTGCGCCAACTTCGCCAACGTTATATTTAGCATATGATTAATTGACCTTTGTGCATCACGCTGTTCTTCAAGCTGAGCTTTTTGTAATTCGAGCGCTTCTTTTTTCAATTTTTCTTCTGCCAAAGTAATTTTCAGTTGTGCGGTTTTAATCGCCTCTGTACGTTTATTCTCATCGCTAATTGCAGCAATGGCTTTCTTCTCTTGCGCTGACAAATCAATCAGTGCATTACGCATCTTTAATAGCTTGGTACTTTTTGCTTTCTCAGCAGCAACAAGTTTATTATTTTTAGCAATAATCAGTGAAGATTCTTTATTCACCTTCACTAAATCAACCACTGCAAGCGGTGCGGCTTGCACGCTCTGCAAAGTCAATGCACCTAAACATATAGCCACCAAAAAACCCAATTTCATTGACCTGACCTCACCTATCCTAATCCTAACTCTAACCTTATCTACGATCTGCTTTATAACTATTTTAAGTTTAAAGCTTATTCGCTCAACACGACTTTGAGTAATTTATACTCATAAACAAACCATTTTGCTCTGGCATTTTGCTGTCCAAATAAGCCATGACATTGCGTGACTCTAATAGCTTTAGATAATAAGGCAACTGCTCCATAGTCATAAAGCTCACGCCAACATTTTGCTCAGGCAAGTAAGCACAACGACCTAAAGGATCATTAGTATGAACAAAATAAAGAATCAAGCGCGTATCATCACCATAGACTTCGATGCTTGCCGCTGCACTTGTCACTGTGGTATCTTGCCATACTGTTGGAATATTGCGTGCTAAATTAACAATATAGCCTGTGACTGCAAACTGCTTTTCTGCCATAACTCAAGTTCACCTGTGTTTCTAAGCCCAACATACCCACACTAACGCCTACACTAAAAATACAGAGGTAGCTAAGACCCATAACGATCATCCAGCAAAGCGCCCCAAACAGCTTAACACTTTTTGCGTCAACTGCCGATAGTTCAGTGGATGAGCTTGATCAACTCCATTCGTCATAAAAGCAAAGCTCATGGCTCGGCCACGTGTGGGCTCAATATAACCAACAAGATTATGCACTCCCATCATCGAACCCGTTTTAACCAACGCACGATAGTTTGGGTCAACCGAACTGCCTGCCCAGGTATGATCAACCCCCGGCACAGATAAGCTATTAGCAAAATCTGATTTTAAACCAAAGCGCTGTGCAGCAAACTGTAAGACAGCATTAAGCTCTTTCGGTGTTAATAAATTATAACGTGACAATCCAGAGCCATCATAAATAGTCAGTCGCTTACTATTTAAGCCAGGTACTTGCCTTAAAATATGCTTGACTGCCCGCGTGCCATTATCCCAACTACCCGCTTGGTGATAAAGCGTATAGCCAAGTAACTTAGTTAAAACCTCGGCCTCAATATTATCTGACACTTTGAGCATATGATGAATAATATCACGCAGTTTTACCGAATGATGCTTAAATCCAGCTAGTAATAAATGAGGGTGCGTTGGAGAATGAGCGGGATAATACCCTGAAACAACCTTCACACCACGTCGAAAGTGTAAGCCTAACTGCTTAGCTTGCTCTTGGATAAGTTGGCTAAAGTAATCCTGTGGATTATTCACAGCTAATGCCAGATAAACCTCACGATTACGTCGCAAACAGCCATCTGCATATAAGTTATTATTTCTATCAAAATTTAAATGCAGCTGACACAATGGACTGCCATACGCCATTACCGTCAATTGGTTAATCAACTTAAAATCAGGATTTGAAGAAAGTTTCACCCGGCCTTTTTTCGCACTGAGGACTGCATGTACACAGTTTTGATCAATCATAATGCTGCTGATAGGCGCTGCATAGCAAATCTGCAAATTATCTACCAGCCAGCCTGGTGCACGCAGTGGTGCTCTAAAAATAGACTGATCGACCACAATAGAGCCTTTGACCTGATGAACCCCTTGCCGCTTTAACTCCGCGAGCATTTGCCGCAAATCATAGCGCGTTAATGTCGGGTCACCACTAAATTTAAAATATAAGTTTCCTGCTAATATATGGTTTTTAAGCTGAGATTTAATATAACCAACTTTTGTTTCAAATTGATAATGAGAACCTAGCTGTAATAACGCTGCAGTTGCAACAAGAATTTTTTGCGTGCTTGCTGGAGTAAAAGACTGCTCTGCATGGTAATCATATTGGATTTTACCATGATTTAAACTCTGTACATAAAGACCAACATGATGAGTTGATGTAATAGGTGCAAGTACCTCATGAAGACACGATTGTAAGGGAGTCGCATATACAAATCCTCCATTTAACGAACACATAATCACTACAGTGCTCATAACAGCCATGGCTTTATTTATTAAATTCATTAATTAAATCTTATTTTTTAACAACTATTAGGCGAAACAGTCTAAAAGATTCATTTGCACTTTGCGATAGTTTTTGAACTTATTTAAGCCTGGTGATAAAAACAAACTAACAGCAACATCATGACCAGAGCTTAACTTAACAATACTAACTAAATTACTTACTCCCTGCATCGATCCCGTTTTACCCCGTATTTTTCCTTTTAAATGGCGCGGTACTGAGTAATAGACTAACCGACCATCTACACCTAGTCTTGGTAATACAGCATATACTTTTTTATACAACATTGGCTTTTTATACAAGGCAATCAATAATTGATTAAACTGCTCTGGCGTCACTTGATTATAACGTGACAACCCTGAGCCGTCATACAATAACCAATTTTCTGTATCTAAATGTAATTGATCGGTTAAAATAGCTTTAATAGCTGCGATGCCATCAGTAAAACTGCCCGGTTGATGATAATACAATTGACCCAACTTCTTTAATAAAGCCTCAGCGATAATATTATTCGACGTCGCCAGCATCTCTTCAATCATTAGACCCAACGGTTGTGAATGAAAAGATATAAAAGCATTCCCTTGTTTAGCACTACTCCCTTCGCTGACCTTACCATGCCAGGTTATCCCCTGTTGCTTAAATACTTGCTGTAAACGTTGGACTAAATAATCTAATGGATCACGCACCGCCAAAGCTAAACGATAAGACTGCTGCGGCTGCATACAACCATAAAAGACAACATGATTACCCGGCTTAACGCCAATTTCCAGACGGCAAGGCAGGGACATATCATCACTTATTTTAACTTGATTACTAAAACTAAGTGGAAATTCTGGTTTAATAATTACCTTATGGTTCTCAGTAAAAATTACCGTACGCCGACAGTTTTCATCTAAAATTAAGGTATTAATCGGCGCAGCATAACAAATATGCATATTATCGACCAACCAGCCTGGCGCTGCATCAGGTGCAGAAAAATCATGACGATCAATAATAATATTGCCATTAAAGCGCCGCACCCCTTGTGTATATAACTTTTCCACAAAACGCGTCAAATATTCTGATTTAAAACTGGGATCACCTGCAAACTTAATATAGGCTTGCCCTGAAAAAAGTTGCCCCACTTGCTTACCAGCAAGATCAATACGCGTCTTAAATTGATAGTCTTCCGGTAAATAAGCAAGTGCAGCAATCGCTGTCACCAGCTTAATCACACTCGCAGGTAAAAAGCTTTGTGTCGCATTTTGACTATAAAGTAGTTCACCGTCTGTTAGGTCTTCAGCGATTAAGCCAACTTGCGTTGTTTTTGCAAGTTGTAGCAATTTAGGCGTTAAACACTGCGCCAGCTGAGTTTTTTCTTTAGCATAAGACGCTTTAACCCCCGCTGCTAAGGCAACAACAGCACTTAATAATAATATAGATAGCACACGCCGCTTTCGCTTCATTAACTGCATACGCTTAGCGTCTAGCCAAGCTTGAATGGTGCATTAACCAATAAATGAATGCCGTCCACACACCACCGAGTAAGGTCGCAAATGCCCAAACAAAACCTGAAACCAGTTGTGTTGGCAAGCCCCGTTTATGTAAATTCCCCGCATCACGCGCAATCGCAGCAGCAAAAAGAAAGTGCAAAATCACATTGACATAAAACAGGATTTGGCTGAAATGGGCAGCAGATGCACTAATTTGATTTAAAACATCACTTATCATTTATTCACCTTCCCCTACACAGTTTTATAGCGCTTTATTATACCGACTTCGCCTGAGTCAAACTTGGTAACAACCGCGACTCTATTTTATGGTAGTTTTTCAACGTAAATATTTCGTTCTTTAACACTATATAACGTGGTACAACAAAAAACGAAGCTACTAGTAAACCATATAAAATAGCAAAAGAAAGCATAAATTGCTGGCTATACACTTTACAAGCAGTGCCAAATGAACGCTTGATATATGCATTTGACAGATCAACACTATACATCTCATCTAAAATCAGATGCACCATAAAACCAAAAGTGACAAAAATGCCCACCAGCCAAGATTCTCGAGCACCATATTTCCAGAAATAAAAACAAAATGAACTTGACAAGCAACCGACAAAAACCGCCATAGGAATCGAGTGAATCACACCCCGATGGACAGTAAAGTTTTTAAAAATAGGCTGCACAATAAAAAGAACAGCCAAATAAACACCAAACCAAACAATAAGGCAGATTAAAATAGAGTAATGCGAGAGCAACGCAAACGTTACTAAAAAAGCAAGCCCTATAGCGAAACAGTGAAAAATAATTTTAATCGATGTCGAATGATCAGAATCAATATCCGGCAAAATACCACCCAAGGTACCAAGCGCACAAAGTAAAACGGCAAAGCCCGGCTCAACAATCCCAGAGCCCGCAAGAATAATTGCAACGCTAACACTTGCAACAGCAGCAACAGTAATGTGTGTATGAAAATTTGCCATATTTTTTCCTTTAAGGGCGAATATAGACAATAACAAAATCAAAATCAATAGACTAACGATTAGATTTTTTCTTTTATTCCCGATAAAACCAAGATGCAAGTGTTCCAAAATAGATCGACCCCTAGTGCATAATGATCTTGAGTCATTACCTGACCAACAGCAGTTAAAACATTATCTCAACTAGACAAGGTGATAATAAAATCGACAGGCTCTCCACCCATCACGAATATCATGTATACTGTGGCGATTAAATCAACCAAAAGGTAGTTATAAAGATGGATAAGCTCATCCCTTTTTTAACCGAACATTACATTCTTGTCAGCCTATTTATCCTTGTACTCATCCTGTTTTTGTTCCATGAGTTTCGCTTACGTTCACGCGGAGTTAAACGCTTATCACCACAAGATCTAACTCTCGTCATCAATCGTCAAAAAGGCATTATCATCGATGTTCGTGATAGTAAGCAGTTTGCCAACGGCCATATCGCCAACGCGCGCAACTATCCAAAAACCCAGCTAGAAGAATTTCTGCCCAAGCTTGAAAAGCACAAAAGCCGACCCATTGTTCTTATCTGCGAAAGTGGTACACACTCAACCGCAGCAGGCAGCCTTTTAAAGAAAAAAGGCTTTGAGCAGGTATATAGCCTCGCCGAGGGACTAACAAGCTGGAAAAAAGACAGCTACCCTCTTGTTAAATAACAACAGCCTAACCATGCTAAGCTAAATACCAACTATTTATAAATTTGACTTAAAATAAATTACATAAATAAACTAAGGAATAAAAATGCCCAATGTCATCATGTATACCACCGCAGTTTGCCCCTATTGTGTACAAGCAAAGCGCTTACTTACTGAGAAGGGTGTCCTGGTCGATGAAATCCGTATCGACTTAGATCCAAACAAGCGTGAAGAAATGATGACAAAGTCCAAACGCCGCTCTGTTCCACAGATTTTTATCGGCAAAACTCATGTCGGTGGCTGCGATGACTTATATGCGTTAGAGCGCGACGGTAAACTTGATGCCTTGCTTCAAGACAATTAGTTCTCTACACTTGAAAGCAAATTTTATAATTTCAAAAAATATAATTCAGTAGTTAATTTAATAAAACACAAGTAATAAGGAGCCAATCGCAATGGCCGAACAACAAGTCGTTCCTGGGACAGAAAATACAGAAGCAGAATTTGCCATTCAAAAAGTCTATACGAAAGACCTTTCTTTTGAAGCACCCAACACACCTGCGATATTTCAAAAAGACTGGGACCCAGAACTTAATGTTGAACTTAATACACAAGCGAATAACCTGGCTGAAGATACCTTCGAGGTTATTTTAACCGTCACTGCGACCGTTAAAAACGATAACGAGACTGCATTTTTAGCCGAAGTCCATCAAGCTGGGATTTTTAGTATCAAAAATATTCCTCAAGATCAGTTACACCACGCGCTTGGCAGCTTTTGCCCTAATATATTGTTCCCTTATGCGCGTGAAACTGTCTCAGACCTTGTCAATCGAGGTGGCTTTCCACAATTATTACTCTCACCAGTTAACTTCGATGCACTTTATATGCAACACTTAGAAGAGCAGCAAAATCAAAACAAACAAGCCGCTGGTGGTGAAGTCCAGCACTAAATAAATTAACACGTAAGGATATAAACACAGTATGGAAAAAGAAGCGATTACTGTGATCGGCGCGGGTTCTTGGGGGACCGCGCTTGCTTGCGCATTAGCACGCAATGGCCACATAACTCATCTTTGGGGGCGCGATCAGCAGCAGATGCAGGCGCTTAAACAAAGCCGTTGTAACACCAAATATTTACCTGACGTAACACTCCCAAAATCTATTCAGTATCATGAGCACTTAGCAGAGGCAGTTGAAGCTAGCGGCGCCCTAGTGATCGCTGTTCCTTCTCATGCCTTTGCCTCCAGCCTAAGGGCCATCAAGTCACATATTACCGAATATACAGATATTATTTCCGCCAGTAAGGGCGTGAGTGACCAAAGCTTATTTCTTGATCAAGTGTGTATCAATGCACTCTCGGACAAGCAACCCTTTGCTGTGCTCTCAGGTCCAAGCTTTGCTAAAGAGGTCGCTGCCGGCCTACCTACTGCAATCACGATTGCCGCTCATGACCATGATCATTCAGCTCGTTGGGTACAACGTTTTCATCAAGATAACTTCCGTACCTATACTAACCATGATGTCACGGGCACTCAGATCGGCGGAGCAGTTAAAAATATTATGGCGATTGCTGCAGGCATTGCCTCAGGCCTTGGCTATGGTGCCAATGCGCAAGCAGCACTCATCACCCGTGCACTGGCAGAAATCATGCGTTTTGGTCTAGCTTTAGGAGCAAAAGCAGAAACCCTAATGGGGTTGACTGGCTTAGGTGACTTAGTATTAACCTGCTCTAATAATCAGTCACGTAATCGCCGCTTTGGCTTAGCACTCGGTCAAGGTAAAACTGCCAAGGAAGCTGAAAATAATATTGCTCAAGCCGTCGAAGGCTATCATAATGCCAGGCAGGTCTACCAGCTTGCTCAAAAACTAAAGATCGACACGCCAATTATCAACCAAGTCTATCGTGTACTCTATGAGCAATTGCCGATACAACAGGCAGTTCAAGAGTTATTTGCACGGGCCCCTAAAAGTGAATAGCTAATAGCAAATAAAAAAAACAGGGGCTTAGGTTAGGCTATCTTAACCCTTGCACCTGTGCGCTCTATCACCTACGCCAAACACGTCGACCAAAACGCTGTTTTTTATCGAGTGCCTCTTCAATATGCTTAATGCGGCCACGTAACTCCCTAACATTGGCCAAGATATCATCTTCTTCGACTTTAATACTATGCAAACGCTCTAAAACCAGTTTAATTTCTTCTGTCTCAGCATGAATACCTTGTAAAATATTTTCACTTTCTTCTCGGACCATATTAAAATCCTGGCGCATGCCCTTGCTCACAAACATCGATGAAAAATTAGCGGTAATTACTGAGAATAAAGCCATCCCCATTAAAATCAACCCAGCACCAAAAATCCTTCCCACCAATGTCGAAGGAACGTAATCTCCATAGCCCACAGTAGAGACTGTCACCCAAGCAAACCAAATTCCCTCCAATGGTGTTGGAAATGTCGTGTCTACAGCTGAAATTAAAATCCCCGCAAAAATCATGATAATAAAAGCAGCAACAAGCGTTGTTCCTAAGCGGTTATCCGTCAATGATAGATAACAGACTTTTAACCAAGGAATCAACAACCAGGCCACTAATAACAATCTTAAAAATTGCAGCCAAACTGTATCAGAGTAGTCTGTAAAAATTAATAAAAATAACCCAGCACAAATAACTAAAATATTGACCCACTGTCGACGCAAATAGACAATTTTATGCCGAACTAATACCAGCAAGGTCAACGTTTCAATAACAAAAAAACTCCAGATCGTTAAGTTTGCAATAAACTCCTGTTGCAAATTAAGCGCATGCCGCAGCTCCAAGTACCATTGAGTCATCAATAAGATAAGGAACAACATCCTCACACGAAAAAAGTACTGATACCAACGCACAGCAACCGCAGGCTCCTCTTTTGCCAGTCCACCATAACCGACTAAAGTGAGTAATATAGAACGGTCCTTCCAAAAAAATCGCATACGACTCTATATTCCACTGTACTACAGATTATCTATATCCATACGCTTAAGTTTAGTTAAAAAGAGCAAAGTTCTAGATAATTTATTATACATTCAGCCTTAAAATATATTGTATGCTGCCTGCTTTAGAGAAAGTCCAGTTGGCCAGCTGATTA
The DNA here is from genome assembly GCA_001644975.1 of Piscirickettsiaceae bacterium NZ-RLO1. GTDB lineage: Bacteria > Pseudomonadota > Gammaproteobacteria > Piscirickettsiales > Piscirickettsiaceae > Piscirickettsia. Next base: position 11,727 of record LVCQ01000029.1, on the reverse strand, counting down.
AATTCCGTGCTTACTCTGTATAACCATATGATAGTAACTAAGAATAGTGCACTAAACCACACGAGCTCCAATAAGAGTAATACTCTCTCAAATTTATTTGCTTTAGAACGATAATTTGCGAACATGATTAAACATCCACGCTTGATTTATGTTAAATAACAAAGTTTAAAGTTAATATATATAATGGTATAAAATAAATTTAATACTCACTCGGCTAAACCTTGACAGCAACAGTCATTAATGTTTTTATGATTTAAGTAACTTAGTAGATCGGGGTTTCCATCATGCAACAGCTTAGCAGTTTCTCTTCTGCTCTATTCCACGCCCTTCCTGTGGTTATCGCTGCTGCTTATCATTATTCTCACCGCCCTTATTATTGCTATTAATCTTTAGCGAAAAAATATTACCTTTCAATTTATAAAATAAAATATAACCATTAGTAGTTTTGCTCAATGGCTATAAGGGCTGTTCTATTATGCATATTTATCAGGCAAAAGTACCTGATGCGAATGGTTTCATTGATTTTTCAATGGACGAGCATCAAGTGTGGCATACCCTATTCCAACGCCAAAAAAAATTATTCAAAACCGTGCTTGTGATGAATTTATTCATGGTCTAGCGCTCTTAGAACTACCGGCTGATCACATTCCCCAACCACAAGATATTTCAAAAACATTAAAGAAACTCACCGGTTGGAGTATAGAGCCAGTGCCAGCCATTATTCCAGCACACCAGTTCTTTAGCCTGCTTGCCAATAAAAAATTCCCCGCTGCCAGTTTTATCCGTCGCTATGAAGACCTGGAATACCTGAAAGAGCCTGATATCTTCCATGAAATATTTGGCCATTGCCCTCTACTTACTCATCCAGCCTATGCTAATTTTCTTGAATATTACGGTAAGCTCGCATTACAGGCTTCCGGCGAACAGTTAAAATTGTTAGAGCGTTTATTCTGGTTTACAATCGAGTTTGGCTTAATAAGATCAAATCAAGGTTTGCGCATTTACGGTGGAGGTATTTTATCATCTATTCAAGAAACACAATTTTCTTTAGAAAGTAAAGAAGCCTTGCGTCATCCCTTCGATATTACTACAGTGATGACAACAGACTACCGCTATGATCACATTCAGCCCAGTTACTTTATTATTAACCAATTAGAAGACCTTTATGAACTGATGGCACTTGACCTACTTGCACTCACCGCGCAACAGCTTGCCACTCATCATCAGGCGTCTAAATCTGAAAAAGTTTTCTAGAAGTACCCTTTATGACAAGCATAAATACAGACAAATATATTGCAGCAACGAGAGATTGGCTCAAGCAAGTCGTTATCGGCCATAATTTCTGCCCTTTTGCCCTAAAAGAATTTCGACACAATCGCATTCGCTATCAAGTTATTCCTGAAAAAAAACACGCGACTCTACTCAATGCTCTTATCCAAGAGTGTTATCATCTGGATACCCACCCCAACACAGAAACCACGCTAATTATTTTTCCATATGGCCTTAACCAGTTCGAGCGCTTTTTAAACCTATTAGACCGTGCTAACGATCAGCTTATACAACACAATTACGAAGGGGTTTATCAAATTGCCAGCTTCCATCCTGATTACTGCTTTGCCGATGCTGACATTGATGACCCAGCAAATTATACCAACCGCTCACCCTATCCAACTTTGCATTTAATTCGTGAAACCAGCCTTGAACAAACGCTTAAAAAAGTCAAAACTCCCGAGAAAATTCCAGAACGTAATATCAATCATGCCAGAGCACTCGGGCTTCAAGCTATGGACTTAATGCTGAAGAACTGCTATCAAGAGATTGCTGACAAATAGAATAAATTTCAAAATGCTTCACAGACAAAGAAGCAATATAAAGGATGTGTGGTGGCTATGCGCAGACTTGAACTGCGGACCCCAGCATTATGAGTGCTGTGCTCTAACCAGCTGAGCTACATAGCCATCGGCAATGCTTTGCTATTATATGAATTTAGCTCTGCAGGTCAACTTTTTTTTTGATTTTTTTCAAAATACTGGCCATTCTTGCGATTTTTGCCAACCTCAACCTTTAAGAGTCTAATGTCATTTTGTCATAAACCAAATCGCTGAGTTCCTCAAATTCATATTCACTTAAATCTAAAGCGTCCAATCACTCTTCTTGAATTCTGGACCACTCATGGTCAGTATCACTCTGACCCAGCGACTTATATAAACCGACAATATGCTCTGCCATTTTTAATAACGCTAACATTTTAAACTCTTGCTCAGCACCTTGAGTCAGCCCCTGAAGCATATAGTTTCAATCATGGTGGTAATGTATCACTTCTGCCATAACATCTGGCAGTTGCCAACCCTTCGCAACATAGTAACCAATCACAGCATGATTGGTTTGGTAACGACTATCTTCTAATGAGGTTAAATCCCTCTCTTCATCACTGTTATAGCAAGCAAAATAATGCCGCATTTGTGAAATAGCCCTAAGCTATACGCATCATCCGCTGATAAAACACGATCTAACTCTGTGGCTAATAAATAATACGTCATCGCAATATCATTGGCCTCATCCCAAAATAGCATAATGTCAGTATTTTTCGCCCCCCAACAAACTATGCAGAACCTGGGTATTAACCAATGTTTTAACGCGATTAATCCCAAGCATCATCACGGCCCACTCGATAGAGCCAATTTTTGTTTTCACCCCAAAAGCAGCAAAATTCACTGTTTTTAACACATTAGCTGCAATGCTTGGATCTTGGTTGATCAAGCGTAAAACTTTATCTAAATCGTCACTCGCTTCCTTAATTGCCGTAACAATATGAGGCTGGGGGGAATTGTAAAGCCACTCAAGTAATAGATTAAAAACAAACTAAAATCTTAAAATTTTAGTTTAATACTTAATCAGCTAACACACTTACCAATCACCACCAAAATCACCGCCACCAAAGTCATCTGTACCACCAAAATCGCCAAAACTATTATTATCAAACGTGCCCTGGTCAAAGCCACCAGTATCCATAATGCTTCCTTGTTGATCAGTCAAATCCATTTGCCCTGCAGCCGAGCTCTCAGTAGGTGTTGCTTCATTAATGACCGTCTCATTAATCACCTCAGAGGGGCCCCCAGCCTGAGCTGTATTGCCTCCAAATAAATGACTTAATCCTTCAAATAAAAACATACCTCCTGCAACACCAACAGCGCCCGCTGCAGCATTACGCAAAAAACTACCGCCAGCACTTTGCTGGCCAACACCACCCCCCATAAAACCACTGCCCTGAGGCCTCATGTTATTGGCAAATTGCTGTTGTCCTGGCATAGAATTATTCCCTGTAGCAAAGCCAGCAGCAGGTGGCGGCACAGCCTGCTGCTTACTACCACCAAATAAGTTGCCTAAAAAGCTACCACTTGGCTTTTGCTCTGTCGCCTGCTGGCGTTGCTCAGCTAACTCTGCGCGTAACTGAGCAATTTGCTGCTGCACCTGACCTAGGGCGTGCTCTTGTAATAAAGTCGCTTGGGTTAACTGATAGACAGCATCTTTTTGGCTACTAATTTTCTCTTCAATCAGCGCTGCAGCTTCCTGATCTTTTTCAATTTTAGTACCAGCTTCATGCAAACGTGTACTTAAAGACTCTATCATTTGGCGCTCTTCTGCTAACATTCCATTCTCCAATTAACACGATGTAAAAAAAATTAAAAATTATACTCTTATCATACGCTACTATTATGCTATTCTTCGACTCTATCACTGATCATACTGAATTAGCGTTAGCAAAAGATTAATTAAGATGTGCTTTTTTTCCCAATCTCTGCAGAGTGTTAATCGTCTCATCTAACCATTCAATTGTCGCTTGCGTACAACGTTGCCCGCCACGTGCAACAGCACGTACATACTCATGCTGCGGCATACCCTCTAAACAGTGATCAATATTATTATCCAGTGCACGGTTGACTAAATATAAAAACTCTATTTCACGCCGACGTGCAGCTTGCAAGTGTTCAATCATAATCGCAGGCTCGACATGGCAACCAAAAAAAAGCTTTAAAATAAGCTCATCGCGAATTTGATATTTAATCGACGGCGCTTTTAACCACGCTTGCAATGCGATTAAGCCTGACTCCGTAATTTTATAAAGTTTACGCGCTCGAGCGCCATGCGCATCCTCGCGACAGGTCACCAACTCCTCTGCCATTAAACGCTTTAAGCTCGGATAAATCTGCGACTCACTTTCTGCCCAAAAATAGCATGCACGCTCTAATAAAAACTGTTTAATGTCATATCCTGAGAGCTCGCCGCGATGACTTAACACACCCAGTATCGCATAACGTGACTTGCTTTCTTTGGCCACTATCTTCCCCACCACATATGCAAGTGTAGAACCTAACTTTACATATATATAAAACATATATAATATACATAGGTAACGTGATAACGTCAAAATAATTAGGTCTATACAATTTTCATGATAAATACAAATAACAGTCTTTATCTGGCTTTAGTGCATACACCACTGTGGGTCTATCTTTTATTAATCGCCTTCCTAAAGCGCGGTATTAATGCATTATCACCGTCAACGCACTCTATTTACCGCTTAACGATTATACCTACACTATTTCTATTTAGCTCCTTGCATACGCTAACAACCAGCTCACAGTCTCTATCAAACACACTGATTCTCTGGAGTTTAGGCTTATCTGCCGGCCTTGTCATTGCTTGCTTTAACACCCCTCGGGCCCACATACAACCAGATTATAAACAACGAACCGTAACAGTTCCAGGTAGTCCCTACATGCTGATATTATTACTGTGTACCTTTATCACCAAATACACGGTATTTTACCAAATTACTATCGCTCCACAGATCATTTACGACTTCACTTTTAGTGTAATCTTACTGACAACCACCGGATTATTTACTGGTTTAAGCATCGGCCGTAACCTCTGCTTAAGCTATCGCTATTGCAATAACAGCAACAGCTATTTTAAAGAATCCATGCAAACATCAATATACCCCTAAATATTTTTATTGGAGATCTACCTATGAGCCGTCGTAAGGCCTGGTTAACCCTCATTATTTTGATTGTCCTGCTTTTTGGCACCATTAGCTTTTTTATATATCGACATATTCAAGCTGGCATGAAAATGCTCGCAGCGTTTATTCCACCACCAGCAACCGTCTCCGCGGTTAAAGTCACAGAAACCTCCTGGCAGCCTTACCTCCAGTCTGTCGGCTCCCTGGTCGCAGTTAATGGCGTTAATGTCACCTCTCAAGCCTCTGGTCAGGTTGAACGTATTTTATTCCAATCCGGTGACTTTGTTGAAAAAGGCCGTCCCCTCGTTCAGCTTGATGATCGCACTGAACAAGCTAATTTGCTGCAATACAAAGCAAAGCTCAAACTTGACCAGCTCACCTATGACCGTGACCGGTCATTACTCAAAAAAAATGCCATCTCACGCCAAGATGTCGATACCGCATTAACCAGCCTAGAACAAACCAAAGCACAAATGCTGGCAACTGAAGTATCCATTTCACAAAAGCTCATTCGTGCACCATTTAGCGGTAAAATTGGCATTCGCAATGTTAATTTGGGTCAATACATCTCACCAGGCACAAATATCGTCAGTCTGCAATCAATCAACCCACTGCATGTCAACTTCTCGCTGCCTCAAGAAGACATGAATAAAATTGAACTGGGCCAAAAAATCAGCGCGCATGTCGATACCTTTGCAGGCCGTGAATTTACTGGCACGATTACCGCAATGAACTCAGAAGTTGATAGCAATACTCGCACCATTGAAATACAAGCGTCTCTGCCAAACCCCAAACATGAGCTTTATCCAGGAATGTTTACTACCGTGCAGATTTACTTGCCAGTCCTGCCCAGGGTCCTCACTCTACCTCATACTGCTGTAACCTATACTTTATACGGTAACTCAGTCTATTTAATCCAACTTAATGGCAAAAAAAATCAACAAGGCGAACCCACAGGGACAGTGAAGCGTATTTCCATACAAACAGGGGATCAACGTGGCAATACAGTCGTCATTAACAAAGGACTTAAAGCCGGTGATCTAATCGTCGATGGCGGCCAGCTTAAGCTTGAAAATGGCGCAGCCATCGCATTAAAAAATACAGCGCAATAAAATAATCATCAGCTTTCAATCATTGAGCTGATGATAATATAGATGAATAGCGGATAAAAATTTATGAAATTTACAGATATTTTTGTGCGTCGCCCAGTACTGGCCAGTGTCGTCAGTATCATGATTTTAATTTTGGGACTACGCGCATTATTTGAACTACAAGTACGACAGTACCCAAAAATTGAAAACACAGTGATCACGGTTACAACAACTTATTCTGGTGCTAGTGCAAGCCTGATTCAAGGCTTTATCACCTCACCCATAGAAAAAGCCGTTGCCAGTGTCGATGGTATCGACTATATTTCAGCACAAAGTGTCACCAGTACCAGCACAATCAGCATTTACTTAAAACCCAATGTCAATGCCGATGCTGCATTTACCCAGGTGATGAGCCAGGTCAACTCGGTGCAAAACCAACTACCTCAAGATGCCGACCAACCCGTTATTGCCAAACAAAAGTCAGACTCTGTCGCCTTGCTTTACATCAGTTACTCCAGTAATAAGCTCACCTCACCACAGATTTATGACTATTTATCACGCGTGATCCAACCTAAATTACAGACCGTACAAGGTGTTGGCAGTGCCAGTATCCTAGGTGGTAATCCTTTTGCTATGCGTGTATGGCTAAACCCCACACGTATGGCTGCGCTGCATGTCACTGCTACCGATGTTTCCAGTGCATTAACAGCCAACAACTATCAAACTGCCGCAGGTCAAACCAAGGGCGTTTTTAGTGTTTATAACATTAGTGCAAAAACCGATATTAATACGGTTAAAGACTTTAAAAACATTGTCGTTAAAGAAAGTGGCGACACATTAATTCATCTAGAAGATATCGCCAAAGTTGAACTCGGCTCAGAAGATTACAGCTCTTCAGTGATTTTCAATGGCAAACGTGGTGTCTTTATGGCAATTCAGTCCACCGCCTCAGCTAACCCGCTTTCAGTGATTAAAGATGTTCGTAAAGTCTTACCTGAGCTTACCAAAGACTTGCCACCATCGCTCAAGCAAAATGTTGTCTACGATGCCACACGTTATATTAACGCTTCGATTCAAGAGGTCATCAAAACCATTATTGAAGCAACCGCTATTGTTATTGTCGTCATTTTCCTCTTCTTAGGTTCATTACGCTCAGTAGTAATTCCAGTCATCACCATTCCATTATCCCTCATCGGCGTATGCTCATTAATGCTGATTTTTGGTTATTCGATTAATCTGTTAACGCTTTTCGCCATGGTCCTTGCCATCGGCCTCGTCGTCGATGATGCGATTATTGTCGTTGAAAACGTCCATCGCCATATCGAAGAAGGCAAGCAACCCTTTGAAGCCGCCCTTATTGGGGCACGTGAAATCGCCTCGCCCGTCATTGCCATGACGATCACCCTTGCTGCGGTGTATACACCGATTGCCTTTGTCGGCGGCATTACGGGTGCACTTTTTAAAGAATTCGCCTTAACTCTTGCAGCCGCTGTCATCGTCTCTGGCGTAATCGCCCTCACTTTATCACCGATGATGTGCTCCAAACTCCTAGTTGCCGATAATGCCAATGGCGGCCTGGCCCACTGGCTCGATCGCCAATTTTTACGCTTACAGCAAAACTATGAAAAAATTCTCCATCATACCTTAGAGCATCGCCCGGTAGTCCTCACCTTTGGCTTGATTATTTTAGTCGGTATTTTTGGCATGCTGAAAATGACGCAAAAACAGCTTGCCCCACATGAAGATCAGGGCTTTTTAATCACTTTTGCCTCAGCACCTAAATACGCTAATATTAATTATGTAGAAAAATACTCAGAAGAATTTTCTAAAATTTACAAAAGCTTTCCTGCCATTGCCGATTATTTTATCATCAATACCACAGGGGCTGGTACGTTTCCTAGCCAAGTCACCTCCGGTGCTGTACTCAAACCCTGGCGTGACCGCTCGATGACAACCATGCAATTACAACCTTTGTTGCAACATAAGCTCAACCAAATTACTGGCCTGCAAGCGCAAGCGATCCAAATGCCTGCACTCCCTGGCCCCGATGGCATGCCAATTCAGTTTGTCTTAACGAGCACCGCCGACTATAGCGTCTTAAATAATGTCATGACCAAGCTTAAAGCCGCCGCAGATAAAAGTGGTTTATTCTTGTTTAGCAGCAGCGATTTAAAATTTAATAAACCTAAATTAAATATCGCCATTGACCGCGCCAAAGCTGCTCAAATGGGCATTACCATGCAGCAAATTGGCTCGACATTAAGCACACTTTTAAGCGGCGGAAAAATCAATTATTTTAGCCTAGATGGCCGCAGCTATAAGGTCATTCCCCAACTGGCCGATAGTGAGCGTCTAACACCACAGCAACTCAATAATAACTACATTAAAACCGCCACTGGTGCGCTGATTCCACTATCAACTTTAATCAAATTATCTACATCAGTAGAACCCGGCACGCTCAATCAGTTCCAGCAATTAAATTCAGCGACCTTATCCGCTGTTGCTATGCCTGGGCATACGGATACTGAAGCACTGGACTTCTTAAAGGCTCAAGCGACCAAACTGATGCCTAAAGGCATGAGCTATAATTTTTCAGGGCAATCCCGTACACTGGTTCAAGAAGGCAATGCTTTAATCTATACCTTCTTTTTTGCCCTCATCATGATTTTCCTGGTTCTTGCTGCACAGTTTGAAAGCTTCCGTGATCCCTTTATCATCATGTTCACGGTGCCAATGGCCATCTTCGGCGCTGCGATTCCTATGGCCTTTGGCTGGACCTCACTGAATATTTATACCGAAATTGGTTTAGTGACTCTGATTGGCCTGATCACCAAACATGGTATCTTAATGGTCCAGTTTGCTAATGACTTACAAGAGCAAGAAGGGCGTGATATTCGCAGTGCCATCGAGCACGCTGCCGGCATGCGTTTGCGGCCAATTCTGATGACCACCGCGGCGATGGTTGTCGGTGTATTGCCTCTTATTATCGCTAGCGGTGCAGGGGCGGTCAGCCGTCATGACCTGGGTCTCGTCATCGCGATGGGCTTACTGATCGGTACCTTATTCACGCTCTTTGTTATTCCAACCATGTACACTTACTTAGCCAAACAGCGCACACCCAATACAACCAAAACCACTAAATAGGCTTAAACTTAAGCCTTAATCAATATAATTAAAGCGCACATAATAAAGGCAAGCTCAGCACTTGCCTTTATTTGCTCTTAACCCTAAGGCCTCGACCTATCCCAACCTATCCCGGCATTTTTTAAACAGAGTTATTAATTATAAAATCAATCAAATTAACATTTATAAAAACCACGAGCAGACTTGCTCAAACTTAGCAAAACTGCAGCTAACATCAGCATTAACTTCATCAGATAAAGAATCGCAAAAAGCTCGGTCGTGTGCCAAAGTACTGACCAATTTTTTACCGCAGGCATCACATCCCCAACAAACAGAATTACCAACAAAAACCGCGGCCAACCGGCTTTGCTCGGTAATTTATATGCAGCTAGTGCTAAAGCTGCAGTGAAAACCAAGGAATAAATCGAAGCGACCACGAGCGGCATTAAAGGCACATCAGCAAGCTTAATCGGCATTAAAAATGGCTGAGCAAAGGTAACAATCAGCGCAATCAATACCGCAAAATAAAGCAAGCGCTGTGCATAAACTAAATTTTTCATTTCTCATCACTCACAAATTAAGTACTAACCTACATCATCAATAAATTAACGCCCATAAAAAAAGGCGCCGAAGCGCCCTTTTTAAGACTTTAAAAGCTCTTAAATTAGAACTTAACAGTCATATCCGCAGTCAATACGTTGTAACGGTTAGTGTCAGTACCTGTGCTATCAAGCTGACCTACACGCGCATACTCAAGACCTACAGTCGTATTTTTGAATACTTCAGAGTTTACACCCAATAACCACTGGTCTTTCTTATTACCACCAATCACTTGGCCATTAGCATCGATAGAGCCAGCATCAACAACGCCCACTTTATCAAAGCCATAAGTACGGCTATAACCTAACATGACAGTCATCGGCTTCACAGCTTGGAAGTGGTAAGCACCTTCTAAATCAAAGGCTTTCAACTTCGTTGTACCACCTGTAGTATTCGCCATACCTTTTAATGTTTGTGCATAAGTAGCTAGAACTTCAAATGGACCAAAACCTACTTTGGCACTTAAGTTTGCCATCGGCAAACGATCGTCTGCATTAACACCAGCACCAGCACCAGTGAAGTTGTCATTAGCCGCTACGATATTAGATACATAACCAGCCCCGACAGTTGCATTCACTTGGCCTGCATTAAAGGTGTAGTCCGCTTGGGCAGACCAGTCACTTGTTGCTTGGTTATAGTTAGTCACATTGTTTTGTGGATCAGATGTTTTAAATGCTGTTAAAGACGTGTGTAAACCGGCTTTATAGAAGCCTACAGACGCACCGTTTTGAGCATCTGGACGGAAATAACGCTTCACTAAGTTAGAAGAATAAACATCGTCACTAGCTAATTCGAATAAGCCTGCATCTGGGTAGAATTTACCGATTTGACCATAAACTGGTAATTGATTGAGGTTACCCACTAAAAGGCTACCAGTGTGAAGACCACTATCACCATTTAAGTCATATGAGATTTCACCGTTAACCCAGTCATTCACATGCGCTAAAATATCAATACGTGCAGTGTCTAAGTAGAATGCAGATTGACTTCCACCATTTTGAACATAGTTAAGGCCCGCAGGATCACCAGAAGTAGAACCAGAACCAACTGTACCGTTACGATTCATTTGCGCATCAGCTTCTAACGTACCACCAATAGTTAATAATGGTGCATTGCTGCCTGCTTTTGCTAATGATTTAAGAAGATCTAAAGCACGGCCATCGTAGTTATTTTCAGAGATTAGCTCACCGCCAACAGCGCCAACGTGAACAGCACCAGCAGTTTGACCTTGACCTTGCAGATTAGCAACTTGCTGTTGAAGTTGAGTTTGTTGCGCTTTCAATTGGTTGATTTGTAATTGAAGCTTGCCATTATCAGCGGCATTTGCGGCAGTCGCCGTTAAACCTGCAACAGCTACAGCTGCAACAATCATTTTTACTTTCATTCTTTTTACCCTAATGTTTTTTATCTGGATACACATTTAAGTGCTATTAAGCAACTGGGGCTACTATAACCAGGTAAATTCACTTTGTAAAACCCAAATCTGCAAAAAAAATTCAATTAAAAACAGAACTTATTGAATTTCGATAACTATCTATCAAATTAGGATAAAAACCGATTAAAAAAGAACAATAAAAAAAATTTAATAATTTTATCAAAAATGTTGATTTTGCCTGTTTTTAACCTTAATAAAGATTAAATTGAGCTTAAGGCTCTGAAAAGAACCAACAGAAATCACCTTTGGCCTAATATCCATTTAAGCTAAAGTTAAGCTTCAGACTTTATACTTTCCTTAATAGTTTTTGGAGATCAAAATTTCTAAAGAATATAAAAAATCCAACTAAGTCAGAATACAATAAAACCCCTAGAAAAATAAAAAAAATATTTATTGATAATAGTCTTAGTTTATTTATTAAATTTATAAACAATATACATATTCATGATCAATAC
>LVCQ01000028.1 GCA_001644975.1 Piscirickettsiaceae bacterium NZ-RLO1 | reverse complement strand
GGGCGATTCTATTGATGATTTATTTAATTTTCTGTGTTGCTTGAGGTTTGGATGTGCATATTTTAACGAAATCTATACGTAAATATTAATTTTTTTATCCTTACATCTGTTATGAGGCTTAATGGCTTAATATAAATTTAAGCGCTTAGATTACTTCGTCGATTTTTTAAATGAAGTCATTATTTATATTGTTGCATTGTGTATTTTGAATAGATAGGAGAGTAATATGCCAGGTGATCGAACTCCACTGATTGATCATGAGAGAGACTTGTTTAGAGGAAGGGTTGAGAGGCTATATGAGATCTTAAAGCGGTTAGATGATGCTTTAAGTAGGGCTGACATTGGTCGAAAACAAAGGAAAATCTTGGAAAAAGCGGTTAATTCGATACAGCTAGATAATCCACCTTATTCGCGAGGGCGTCTTTTAGTTAATGTTAGGTGGATTACTGAGCGAGCACTGGAGGCGCGAGTTAAAATATTATTGCTTATTGCAAAAGAGGCTTTAAAAGAAGGAAGGAGCACCTTGGGACTGGATTGGTTTGCTGAGATAGAGAAAAAAATGAGTTGTATTAATTTTTGCCTTATTGATGCAGGTCATATAATAAGACCATTAGCAGAAAAAAAGGATCCGTATATACATCCACCAGTTGCAACATTGGTTAAAGATTTTGTTATGAGTAATAATAAGGATGTAATTATCCAGGAGCAAGGCAGTATGATGAGTTGTTGTTGTGCTGTATTGTAATCGTTAATAAATACGGCTGACTATCTTAAAGAGACTATACTTACAACAGTTTAAACTTGTGGTTTATTGTGTTGTTGTTATGAAGCCTATTCGACGCTTTACTAACGTGTTTGCTGTTGTCAGCTGCATTTTTTTTATTGGTTTATTAGGATTAAATGCTTTGCATTTTCGCCCTATTATTTCCTTAATTAATTTTACAATTAATTCTAAACTAAAATCAGATTATATAGGATTTAATCAGGTTAAATTATCAGGAGGGCGCTTTAGTTTTAGCTTTAAAAATGGTGTAGAGATTGACCTTTATGATGTTAAGTTTGATCAGTTTATAGCCACAAAAGAAAAACGTCTGGGTGCGGAATTTGAGCGAGTGCTTGTTGCCGTTTCTTTATATCCATTAATCCGTGGTCAATTTGAACCGAACTTACTGACTGTTGAAAATGGTAACGTAAAACTTTATGGTAAAAATAATAATGTAAATAAAGCAGTAAAAAATAAAGCAGTAAAAAATTCTGTGCTGCCAAAGCAAAGATCGAGTGTTAATAGAATAAATGACTTTACTGATTTTAAAGTAAGGTTTAAAAATATTTTATTCTCTCATTCGAATGTGGAATCGAAAAAAAACAAGAAATTTAAAATGAACTCACTGAGCATGGTCGTTCAGGTGAAAAATTTAGAAAGTCTGCTAAAAGATTTAGATTTTGCTGCTCAGGGCCAAGACAGTCAGCATCATTTTCAACCTGCTTTTATTAGTATTAAAGAGATTCAAAGTCAGTTGGCAGGTGGTCAGCTTTCTGGTGATTTATTTTTTGATGGACGTCAGTTGCCTGCTAATTTGAGTTTGGCATTACAGGTAGGTCATTTGAATTTTGGTGCAGTGATTGGCAGCTTGGGGATGGGAGATGGTTTGAGTGGTGGCTTGCTCAATGGAGCAGTTCACCTGCAAGGTCAAGGAAAAAATAAAAAAGAATTAATTGCTGATTTATCTGGAAAAACTTCATTCGTCTTGCAACGAGCTAAGTTTTACCCAGAGATTAAGAACCCACTGATTGCTTCTATTATTAAGTTATTAGTTGGTGGTGATGACAAGCAAGGCATGGCATTAAATTGCTTAATTTCTAGCTTTAAAGGCGAGAAAGGGAAATTTATCAGTCAAGCATTGGTGTTAGATAGTGCATCATCTTTTGTATTAGGTGCTGGTAGTATTGATATGGTAAATAATACAATTAACCTAGTAGTAACACCACAAGGGCGAGCGTTGAATTTATCTTCATTGGTGACGCCATTTAAAATCTCAGGTAAGTTGAGTGACCCTGTTGTTCTTCCTGATGCAAAGTCAGCCCTGTGGACGGTTGGCAAGTATTTGCTTGGCAGTGTAACAGGGGTGGGTTTAGTTGCAGTGCTTGGTAGTGCTGTTGCAGATAATGTGGCAAACTCAGTGAGCGATGTTTGTAAAAGCACTTTAGACAAACTTAATAAACTTCAGGCGACTTAATTATAATGCTTTAATTAAGTTTATCTGTTAGGGCTTGCAATTGAGCGTGGTTTTCTTAAACTTTGGCCTGTTAAGTTATAATTCAGTGATATATTTGTAGTAGATAGATAGTGAGTGGGTGATGAAGACCGATAATTTTAAAGAGTTGCTTGAAGAAAACTATACCTGGCCAGCGGAATACCCATTTAAATTTATTGTTCCTAAGGATCAAATTGATTTAGTATTAGCTTTGTTTCCAGAGCAAATGGTAAAGCAGACACCTTCAAAAAAAGGGAACTATATTAGTATTAGCTGCAAAAAGTGGGTGAAATCAAGTGAGGCCGTGTTGGCTTTGTATGAGCAGGCAGCGCAGATCCAGGGGCTAATTAGTTTGTAATTGTCTATAGTATTTATTAGAGCGATGTCAGGATTAAGCACCATAGCAATGCCTTAAAGAATCTTACTTTAAGTACTTTGTGAGACTCTGTTGGGTTTTGCTACAGTTGCTATGATCTGGCTGCTATTACTATTATTTATAACGTTATTATTTAGAGTGAATTTAAAGTTGAAGGGCCTTGTTTTGCAGTCACAGTCGTGCTGAATTGATCAAGGTAATCGTTTAAATGAACTCTGTCATCACCATGTTTAAAGCAGTGAGCGATATAATCGGCAATTTCATCCATGCAGGGTATTAGATGGGGCTGTAAGTGTAGGATTTGATCGGTCGTTGCTTGATGGAAGATTAAATCACTGTTTTCAATTGATAGACTGTGCGTTTGTTTGAAGTCGATGGTTTTGCCATCGTAGGTGATGATCATGCGCTGCGAGCCAAGGAGTGCAAGGCACGGGGTGAGTAGGCCGAGGTAGGTTCGGGTTTTTAGCAGAGCGGAGTTGCGAAAGGCCGTTAGGTCTGTAGCAAGCGTAACGAGTGTCTAAAAATCTATACGAACCGTAGAGTCATGTGAGAGCACAGTGGTGGAGTGTGCCGATTCAAGGCACGCAACGCTGTGTGACGCGGACAGCCGAGGGTTTATAGTCGTCGCGTTTTGCTCGGCGATTTTGCATCATTGGATGTGCAAAATACCTACCGAGGTAGCGACGCTTACGAAGACACTCCATTTTAAAGGTAAGGATATTGCGCTTTTTAATGTAATATTGTTCTTGTCGCATTTACTATAGGTTGATAAAATTGGCGCCCCGAACAGGATTCGAACCTGTGACCTATCCCTTAGGAGGGGATCGCGCTATCCAGCTGTGCCACCGGGGCTATTAATATCCTTGTTTGATTATACGGTTTTTTTTAGTGTTGTCAGTAGCTGCTATGAATAAAAAACACTGATAAAAGCCTAAGATTATTTTTCTCTTGCAAAAACCTCCGGGCGCCGTATAATAACCCTGGTCTTATTTCGGAGAGGTGGGTGAGTGGCTTAAACCAGTTCCCTGCTAAGGAACCGTATGCTAACGCGTACCGAGGGTTCGAATCCCTCCCTCTCCGCCATTTACTCACTACTAGTCTCTCATCTCTTTTATTGGTTTTTATTAGCTTGTCGGTTATTATACTTTTGTTTATTAAATAGTGTTTTATTGTATTGATTTTGAGTGCCTAGAGCGGGTACTTACTTTGCTAGCTTGTCGGCAGGCTCGCAAGAATGTGATAAGGCACATGGAGAAACTGATGGAGCACTTGATGAGGACGCTAGAGTGAGCGAGCTATGCGGTAGCGTTGCTTTTTTACAGAGTAATGAGTCTGAAGGTCGGGCAATACGATTAGGTTAAGCGTTTGCTATAAGCCTGAAAGCATGAATAGTGATAATTTAACCTGATACTTTGATATGACTTCATATTACTTACTCTTAAATATTTGCTTATTAATGTTTGCTTAATTTAGTTTTTTATCTGAAATTGGTAGTTAATTTTTTTGAGATTGTTTTTCTTAATCTAGCCATTGTCTAAGCTATAGTTGGCTGCTTTTATGTTTAATTTCAGTACGTAATATGAGGGTTTTTATTAAAAGCTCTTGCATTTTTTTTAAACTCCAGTAAAATAGCGGCTCGTTGGGTCATTAGCTCAGTTGGTAGAGCACCGGACTTTTAATCCGTTGGTCGTAGGTTCGAATCCTACATGACCCACCAACCACTGATAAGTTATTAGTTGATATTGTCACGTGTGTACAGGGTCATTAGCTCAGTTGGTAGAGCACCGGACTTTTAATCCGTTGGTCGTAGGTTCGAATCCTACATGACCCACCAATCACTGACCAAGTTATCGCTTAATATTATCGTGTGTGTATTGGGTCATTAGCTCAGTTGGTAGAGCACCGGACTTTTAATCCGTTGGTCGTAGGTTCGAATCCTACATGACCCACCACTTACTTCTCACTTAGAGTTAGCCTAAGCTAGCAGCTTACTACCTCATCTCTATAATTCTTGCTTTTATTCACTGGTTATATCAAGTATTCTTAGGGTTTAGATTTTTCTAGCGGTTAAATTAATCAACTTAAGGTGCGACCTGTGCAAAAACCTGTGCAAGAAGTGAATGCAATACTTGATGTGGTTGGTTTGCGTTGCCCTTTTCCTCTGTTACGTGCTAAAAAGGCACTGAAAGCCTTGCAAAGTGGTGAGGTACTTGAAGTGATGGCAACAGACCCAAGTACTGAACAAGATTTCTTGGCATTTGTAAAGCAAACAGGGCACAGCCTCTTAGAACATAAAATGATAGAGAATGTCTATTATTATTGGCTGAAAAAAAATAATTTTGGGAAGTAGCCTCGGCTATTTATATTGATTATCTCATAATTATTACTTGCTATTTGGTATATCTCTAGAGTTAGTTAGGAAGGTGCTATGTTTCATGTGATTCGTAATTGGTTCAAGCTCCACTTCTCTGATCCTGAATCATCAGTATTGATTTTATTGCTTATTTTTGGTTTTTTGGTGATTTGGTTGACAGGGGCCTTACTTGCCCCCGTGCTGGCCGCCTTGGTTATTACCTTTTTACTTGAGGTGTTGGTGACGGGGTTAAAGCACTTAGGTTTATCACGTTTTCCCGCTTTTTTATTGGTCTATTTTATTTTTATTGCACTGTTGGCCGCAGTGATTTTTATTATTTTGCCGTTATTGATTCATCAGTTTGGGCAGCTCGCCACAGAAGCACCACGGATGATCGAGCATGGTCGCAAATGGCTTTTGCTCTTACCTGAGCGTTTTCCTGATTATATTAGTGCTGTGGATATCCAATCCCTGCTATCTGAGACACGTATTGGCTTGGAGCAATTAGGTAATGTTGGTCGGACGCTATTGAGCTTTTCGGTGGCTTCTTTGCCGAGTGTCATTGTTTGGCTAGTGTATTTAATTTTAGTGCCTTTGCTGATCTTTTTCTTTATGAAAGATCGTGATCGCTTAATTTATTGGTTATCGGATTATTTACCAGCTAGGCGCGGGTTACTGCAACGAGTGTGGCAAGAAGTCCACGGGCAGCTTGGTAATTATGTTAAGGGCAAGGTGGCAGAGATTCTTATTGTGGGTGTTGCAAGCTATATTGCTTTTATTATTTTGGGGTTGAACTATGCCTTTTTGCTTGCAGCTTTGATTGGGTTTTCTGTGTTGATTCCCTATATCGGTGCTGCGATTGTAACTTTTCCAGTGGCTTTGGTTGGTTTTTTCCAATGGGGTGTGGGTGAGCAGTTTTTATATTTAATGATTATTTATGCGGTTATTCAAGCGCTGGATGGTAATGTGTTGGTACCTTTATTGTTTTCAGAGGCGGTGAATCTACACCCGGTGGCGATTATCGTCGCTGTGTTATTTTTTGGTGGATTATGGGGGTTTTGGGGGCTATTTTTTGCGATTCCTTTGGCAACCTTAATTAAAGCCGTATTAGCGGCCTGGCCAACACAAAAAAATAAAGGTGAGCCTGTTATGCATCCAGTGGGTTAATACCTGCGTCGATCATCTCTTTGATGCGATTTTGCGTGACGGTTAAAATCGCTTCTGGGTTGAGTTTAGGAATAAAACCATCGCAACCGACTTTCTCAACCATTGACTCATTAAAGGCACCGCTTAATGATGTATGTAAAATAATACGCAAATCTTTAATCAAGGGATCATTGCGACACTCAACAGTCAGCGTGTAACCATCCATTTCAGGCATTTCGGCATCTGTAATCATTAGAGCGTATTTTTTAGTGACGTCGATTTTATCTTGATGGGCTTCTTTTTTGAGTAAACGCAGTGCATCTGCACCACTATTGACTAGTGTAATTTGAACATTAAGTTGCTCGAGGACTGATTTGACATGGCGCCTGGCAAACCCGGAGTCATCGACGACGAGTACATTAAAGTTATTCGTATCGATGTCTTTATTAATTGTATCGCTGGAGGAGCTGATGTCTGGCATGACGATTTCTGCGAGTACTTTTTCAACATCAATGACCTCAACGATGTCGTTTTCTAATTTTGTCGTCGCCGTTAAGTAATGGTTCTTCCCTACGCCATGCGGGGGTGAATGGACTTCTTTCCAGGCGATATTGACAATCCGTTCAACGCTGCCGACAACAAAGCCTTGAACCGTGCCATAGTACTCAGCAATCACCAGCACCGCATTGGGATCATTGGATAGGCTTTGCATGCCAATGGCAATGCCTAAGTCAATTACAGGAATGGTATGCCCGCGGATATGTGAAACACCCAAAATATGTGGATGGCTTTCTGGTAAGCGAGTTAACACCGGAACGCTCATCACTTCTTGAATTTTGAAGACATTCATTGCATATAATTGTTGGTTATGCAACCGGAACAGCAGTACCTCAAGGCGGTTTTTACCGACGAGTTGTGTTCTTGAATCAACGGCAGCGAGTACTCCTTCGCTCATGAATGATTCGCCTTCCTTGTTTTTATCTTGATTGTCTTTTCTTAACTTACTTATAAGGATAGTTGAATATTGCTAATTTCGTTATATAAATTTTGCTATCTAAAACTGCAATCAAGATTATCAGAATACAGAGTAAGCAAGTTATAGATAAAATTTGTCTTTGCTGTGCGAGACAGTGTACATTGTTAGGTTCATTATTATTTTATGGGGAAGGGGAGCAGAGTGGAAACAGGTAGTCCTACTCAGGTGCAGCGCCAACCGCGCGGCGTATTTTATATCATTATGATTCTAATGTGGGAGTACTTTAGTTACTATGGCATGCGTGGCTTACTTGTTCTCTATTTAACGCAAAAGTTATTATTTTCAGATGCGCATGCTTATGCGCTGTATGGCGGTTATACTTCGCTGGTGTATGTGACACCCATTATTGGTGGTATTTTGGCTGATCGCTATTTGGGTTATCGCTGGGCGGTGATTTTAGGTGCGGCGCTGATGGTCATTGGCCACATTACCTTAGGTATAGATGGCCACCAGACGTTATATATTGCCTTAGCTTTTATTATCTGCGGTTATGGCTTATTTAAGACGAATATTTCGGTATTACTTGGTGAATTGTATCAGCACAATGACTCTCGCCGTGATAGTGGCTTTGCTATTTTATATGTTGGCGGTAATATCGGCGCCTTTATTGCGCCATTAGCTTGTGCTTATGTGGCTCAGCGTTGGGGATGGCATTATGGTTTTGCGTTAGCAGGCATAGGTATGGCCCTGGGGTTAATGATTTTTTTATCGGGCCGCCGTCACTTTATTAATAAAGGGGTGGCAAGATGGCAGCCTTTGCAGCAACATGGCTTGATTAGTGCTAGAAGCTTTGGGCCGATTGTTGCCGGTGTGATTGCTGGTGTGGCGCTCTTTGCGATGATTTTATATCAAGAGTGGACGATTTGGTGTTTAACACTGATTGGTACTGTTGGTGTGATTTTGATTGCACGGCTATTTTTGCGCTGTGATGCGAAAGATCGGCGTTCTTTGATTAGTATTTTATTATTTATGGTTTTTGGTGTCATATTCTGGGCCTTTGATCAGCAAGGCGGCAGCTCAATTAGTTTGTTTATTGAGCGCAATGTTGATCGGCATATCTTGGGTGGTATGATTCCAGCGGCAGCTTTTCAGTCGATTAACCCGTTTGCTATTTTAGTCGGTGGTGCCTTGGTCGTTGGTTTATGGCGATTGCTTGCTCGTTTGGGATTGACGCCCTCAGCATTATTTAAGTTGACGTTAGGGATGGCTATTTTAACTTTAGGGTTTTTTATCATTGCGTTAGGTGCTCAGCTGGCTACGGTGAATGGACAAAGTTCGATGTTGTGGGTGATTGCAGGCTTATCTCTAGTTGGTTTTGCTGAGTTATTTATTGATCCGGTTGCTATGGCTGAAATTACGCGGTTAAACCCTGCGGGCTCTGTTGGCTTTTTAGCGGGGGTCTATATGCTAGTCACGGGTTCTTTTGCGAATTACATCGCCGCTAAAGTTGCGGGCTTGACTAGCGTGCAAAGTGTTGGTGGACAGGTGCACAGCTTGGTTCACGCCGCAGAACATTATTATAAAGTATTTGATAAAATTGCTTATGTGGCGTTGATCGGAGTATTAGTTTTGATCGTTGTGGCAATGGCCGAGCGCTATATTCATAGACGTCGCCATGTCATTTAATACATTGAATAGAGTTTTATATGATCAAGGAGTAGTTATGGCAGTTAGGCCGTTGATTTTCACTGGACACCCAACCTTAAAAAAAGTAGCTCAACCTATTAGTGAGTTTAATACCTCTGAGTTAAATACGTTAATGGCTGACTTAATAGAGACCATGCATGCCAATCATGGTGCAGGACTTGCGGCTCCTCAGATTGATGTCAGTTTGCGCGTGCTGGTTTTTGAAATTTCAGGCAATCCTCGTTATCCTGCTATTGATAGTATTCCTTTGACTGCTTTAATTAACCCAGGGTTTGAGGCTATCGGTAATCAATTAGTTGAAGATTGGGAGGGCTGCCTTAGTATTCCTCACATGCGCGGATTGGTGCGGCGTTATGAGTGTATTCGCTATTGGGGTTATAGTGCACAGGGTGAACGTATTGAGCGTGAGGTTTCAGGCTGGCATGCACGTGTTTTTCAACATGAATATGACCATCTGGATGGCATTCTTTATCCTCAGCGTATGCATGATCTAAAAGAGTGGAGTTATTGTGGTGATTAGTATTTTTTGCACTGCTATTTTATGATTTAGCGTCTAAAGCCCAGCCCTCACTTAGAGCGATAGCAAGGTCTATATATTCAAAGAGCTGGGCTGGGGGCGGTTTGCAAAATGAAGCAAAACCAGTATCATAAGGACAACTAAATAGTATTTGCTGCAGTGCAAGCAACAGAGCTTTATGTGCTTATATGCTAGCTATAATACTGAGAATAAAGATATTTTTCCTAATTTTTACATGGTAGGCAGAGCAATTTTATATGAAAAAAGTCAAGCACAATATTAATTATATTGAAGCCATGCCCTTTATCGTGCTGCATTTAATCTGTTTACTTGCCTTTGTTACCGGAGTAACAACAAGTAGTGTGGTTTTAGCAATTAGTTTGTATTTTATTCGCATGTGGGCGGTGACGGCAGGCTATCATCGCTATTTTAGCCATAAGAGTTTTAAAACCAGCCGAGTCTTTCAATTTATTCTGGCCTTTCTTGCGCAAACTTCGTTGCAACGCGGCGTTTTGAAGTGGGCTAACCATCATCGTTTACATCATCGTAATTCAGATGCAGAAAATGATGTGCATTCGCCGCGACGACATGGTTTTTGGTACTCTCATGTAGGCTGGGTATTTGATGAAGATAGCATGTACTTACCTTATGAAGTGAAAGACTTGCAGAAATACCCTGAGCTGGTATGGCTAGATAAATATAAATTTTTACCGGCGATTTTATTAGCGATTGGCTGTTTTTTAATTGCCGGCTGGCCGGGCCTGATTGTTGGTTTTTTTATTAGTACAGTATGTGTATTTCATGCTACTTTTTTTATTAATTCTTTAACGCATGTCTTTGGTTCACAGCGTTTTTTAACGTCAGATGATTCACGTAATAACTTTATTACTGCATTGATTACTCTAGGAGAGGGTTGGCATAATAATCATCATTATTATCAAGCATCAGTGCGCCAGGGTTTTTATTGGTGGGAAATTGATATTACTTATTATGTGCTTAAAGTATTAAGCTGGTTTGGCATTGTCTGGGATTTGCAAGCGCCACCTGAAAAAGCTTTAAAAGGTGAGCGAAAAATGCTGCCTTATCAAATGGAGCAATTAAGAGCTATTGTCCTTGATGCAGGTGTCAGTGCTGCACGGGTACGCCGAGTATTAGAGCAAGCACAACATGTGAGCCATCAAGAAGGCCATGATAGTGCGCGGCGCGCATTGCAGCAGTTGATTAATTTACTGCAACGGATGAAAAAAGTGTCAAAGGTGCTGCCGCCTAAAGCAGGCGAACTAGCCATTGATAGCATCAATGCGTTATTAAATCACTGTCAGCAAGCTAAAGTTAGTGCAGACCCTAACGCGTTGATCGCAGAAATGTTAGTTGCGGTTGATCAGTGGCCTGAGTTTACTCAAGATGCAGCAGCTAAAAAAGCAGCAGCTTAGCCAATATCAATAAACATTGAGAGATAGTAAATATTAACTAGCCCATGATTGTGGGCTTTTTTATGTGACAATGATGAAGCTGTATCGCTTAGTAACGAGAGCTATTTATTATTTATGACGACATTAGCGCGGCAATATACTGTGGGCCAATTGGCAAGGTTAGCTGGAGTGACTGCAGTGGCGATTCGCTTTTATGAGAAAAAGGGTTTATTGCCTAAAGCGCAGCGTGCAGCCAATGGCTATCGTTATTACCATGCGGATGTACTTAAGCAATTAAGTTTGATTAATAATGCAAAAAAAGCTGGGTTTTCTTTGGCTGAGGTGAGAGAGCTGATTGACTTAAGCCAGGCAGAAGAGAAAACCGCTAGCGCTGTAAAAAAACAGTTGGCTGAAAAAATTACTGAAGTTAAAGAAAAAATCACAGCATTAATGACAATAGAGCGTTCTTTAACGCATTTAAATGCGACTTGTTCAGGGCAAATGCCAGCGTCAGCATGTCCGATTATTCAGAAATTAAGCAGCAATAAAACAGCAGAGGGTGGCTGAGAAGTCAGCACGGTTTAAGTTAGACTAGACATTGAAAGTATAAATATTATCTATAAGGATAAAAATGAGAAAAGTAGCTGTTGTTGGTATTATTGTCTGTAGTATACACACTTTTTTTCTTCAATCGAGTATTGCCAATACTGTCGCCAGTGCAAGTTCAAGCGCAAAGCCTAAACCGCAGGGGCTTTACTCTGTAACCGGCAGCAGTTCTAGCGCACTGGTTAATAACTCTTTAGCTGAAGAACTCATTGATAAATTACCTGCATCTGTGAAGCCTGGTGTGACGTTTCACTTAACACCTCACTTTGACTTAAAGGTAGCTTTAGATGGGTTGCTGGCAGTAGATTCAACTGAGAATGAACAGCAACTTGGCCAAGGAGATCATCACTTAATTAATTTATCTTTAAATGGTGTGTTGGTGAATATGAAATATTCGTTTTGATTTTTAAGGTCTAGGAAAAATGATTAGAGGTTAGTTTCTACACCAGAGGTTAAGGCGGTTTAGTTATAGAGTAGTTGTTTAGTCCCAATTTATGCTAGTGATGACTTATTCTAAATCGTTCAGGCTCGTTTTTTCACCACCTTATGGCCTCTTCATAGGGAGCTAGCCCTTTTAAAGCCTTTACCAGTTCAATTTATAGTCGCTCAATCGCTGCGAGCCAAGGAGTGCAAAGCACGGGGTGAGTAGGCCGAGGTAGGTGAGGATTTTTAGCAGAGCGGAGTTGCGGAAGAGCGTAAGGTCTGTAGCAAGCGTAACGAGTGTCTAAAAATCTTTACGAGCCGTAGCGCCATTTGAGAGCAGGGTATGTAGTGGCCGATTCAAGGCACGTAATGCCCTGTGACGAGGGCAGCCGAGGGTTTATAGTCGTCGCGTTTTGCTCGGCGATTTTGCATCATTGGATGTGCAAAATACCTACCGAGGTAGCGACGCTTACGGAATAGTTTCTGACATTGACTTCATTACTTGATTAAGCGCTGTCTCTAAGTTTATTTCATCTTGATCAAGCTGCATGTGAACCCGCTCTTTAAGTATTGACCTTAATGTTAAGATTAAGGTTAGTCTGTCTGTATTATGGCTAGTTGATATAAAGATGATAGACGATGAAAACGATCCAGCAGATAAAAGTAAATGGCATGCGTTGCGCAAGTTGTGTGAATAAGATTGAGGCTGCACTCATTGCGCTAAAGAGTGTTAGTGAAGCTCATGTCTTGCTCGCTCAAGAGCAGGTGATTGTTAACACTGATAATTATGAAGAGGTTGTTCGGGAGTTAGATAGTCTTGGCTACTCTGTAGAATCGAGTTCTAACGCTCAGTCTTTATCTGCTTTTAATCCGTCTTTTCAGCTTGAGAAAAAATTGACTTGGAAAAAGATCATTGCAACTGGTGATCGGTTGCGTGCTGTAGTTGCGTTAATAGCTGGGATTATTTTAGTTATTTTGGATTATTGGGGTCCAAGACTATTTCAGGTGAGTGGTGAGATTAATCGACCTGGCCAGTTGTTTTGGTCAGGGGTGGCGGTTATTACGCTGGCGGTTATGCTATTTAGTGGTAAGAGAATTTATCGTGCGGCTTTAAGCCATTTAAAGCATCTGTCTTTTACTATGGATACTCTGATTTTCATAGGTACATTTTCAGCCTGGATCTTTTCAAGCTTGGTGATTGCTATGCCATATTTAATTCCCAGCGCTGCAACGCATTTGTATTTGGATGCGGCGGTGATGATTTTAGCGTTTATTAATTTTGGTCACAGCTTAGAGTCTCGAGGTAAAGCGCAAGCGCTAAAAGCGATTGAAGCCCTGCTTGATCTCTCGCCACAACTGGCGATACGTGTTTCAAATTTAAGTGATTTAGATGATGAAAGCATTGCTGTAGAGCATGTAAAACTAGGAGATATTCTTAGGGTCAAGCCAGGAGCCGAGGTGCCAGTTGATGGTGTGGTGATCGCGGGTGAGTCTTATCTTGATGAATCGATGATGACTGGGGAGCCACTTGCAGTCTATAAGCAAGCAGGTGATAAGGTGGTGGCAGGTAGCTTAAATCAGCTGGGAAGTTTATTATTTAAAGCGTTAGCTATTGGTGAAAATACTATGCTGGCGAAAATGGTGCAGGCGGTGCAAGAAGCACACAGTATGAAGCCTAAGATAGGGCGCTTAGCTGATAAAATATCCAGTATTTTTGTACCTATCGTGATGTTAATTGCATTTTTAACAGCCATTGTTTGGGCATTGTTAGCACCAGCGCCGAGTACTGCTTTTGTACTTGCAACATCGATTGCCGTGTTGGTGATCGCTTGCCCATGTGCGCTTGGTTTGGCCACGCCGATGGGGGTGATTGCGGGTGTAGGGCGTGCAGCAGGTCTTGGGATATTGGTTCGTCATGCCGATGCTTTGCAACGTTCTGGAAAGATTAGCCATGTTATTTTGGATAAAACAGGAACGATTACAGAGGGCCAGCCTGAGCTAAGATGCATCCTCAGCTTAGATGATGCGGTTAATAACCTGCTGTTATTGCAGCTGGCTGCGAGTTTAGAGCGAGATTCTGAGCATCCGCTGGCTCAGGCTATCTTGCATGCGGCAAATGAAGGTGCTTTGGAGTTATTCAAGGTGACAGGGTTTAAGGTGATTGCAGGCCAGGGATTGATGGGGGAGATACAGGGAAAAAAGTTTTATATTGGTAATCAACGCTTGATGGTGAAGCTTGGATTAAGTTTTGATCTTGAGCAGATTGATCAGCAGAGGTTAGAGGGTATGAGTGTGCTGTATTTAGCACAAGAAGCTTGTCTGTTAGGCGCTTTCGGTGTGATGGACAGAGTGAGAAAAGACAGTGCCGAGGCGATCAAGCGTTTGCAAGGTTTAGGTTTAACCGTGATGATGTTAACTGGAGATCGCTTGGAATCGGCCATGCTCATTGCACATACTGTGGGTATTACTGAGGTAATCAGTGACGTATTGCCTGAGCAAAAGCAAGCAAAAGTAAAACAGTTACAAGCCCAGGGATATGTGGTCGCAATGGTAGGAGATGGTGTGAATGACGCCCCCGCATTAGCACAAGCGGATGTGAGCTTAGCAATGGGAGCCGGTAGTGATATTGCGATTGCTGCGGCCGATATTACTTTATTGCGTCACTCTATTCACGGTGTGGCCGATGCGATTCGTATCTCACAGCTGACAATGCGTAATATTAAGCAAAATTTATATGGGGCGATGATTTATAATAGTCTTGGCATTCCAATTGCCGCAGGCGTTTTTTATCCGTTGTTTCACCTGTTATTGCATCCGATGATGGCAAGTTTGGCAATGGCCCTATCGTCTGTCACTGTGGTAGGTAATGCATTAAGACTGCGTTATCTAAAATTGTAGAATTAGGGAGATAAAACAGGTTTAATGATCGAATGCTAACTTTCTAATCGCGTCATGATTAAACTATTTAAATGAATTAATTGCAGATGAAACGTTTTACTGGCGTTAATAAGCTGCTTAATTGCAGCGTGTGTTTGCTCTGGATGAAGGGTGTGGTTATCAGAGTGGGGTGGCTCCTTATGAATGACTAATTCTTGTTCTTTGATGAGTAATGTTTGAAATTCAAACGAGTTTTGAATAGCACGGCATTTAAAAATAGTTTCCATAGCTGTAGTTAAAATACGTTGCAAAGTGACATGGTCATTGAAAAAAAGCTGTTTACTGTAGTTTGCCTGATTAGCCGCATCAATTGCAGTGCAGACTTGCTCGAGCAAAGTTATAGAGTCATGACAGGCGGGAATGACTTGATCAAAGTGATCTGCATCGAGTGTATCTGAAATTTTGGCAATGGTTTTATCCGCTTGGCTAAAGTCCACAATATTTTACCTTTTGCTTGATATTTTTTAATTCAACTTCATTGATGGCGAGTGACGCATGTTGTAAGTTTGCGTGATTATATCATTACCATTGTTTGAAAGTGGACAAGAAATGATAAAAACACGTGTTAAGGCGAAAGCATGAACGTTGGAGTTTCAAGGCGGGCAGTGTAAGTGCCGCTTAGTTTAAGAATGGAGTTAATTATGAAGTGAGTATTTAATTTAATTATTTTTCTGTTCGTGAGATGTTGGCGGAATAATGCTGTTTGTCGTTGATTGTAAATAATGGTTATAGAGCTGGATGAGTAATATTTCACGTTCTGCCGTATTTATATTGGTCTGAAGAGCTTTAGGGTGATTCAGTGCTGGTTCAGAGTAGAGGTTATAATAATGATCAAGATAGGAGTTAAAAACTGCACTGTGCTTTTCATTTGGGCTAAGTTGGCAAAAGCAGCCAGCAAATAAAACAAGTGCGAGTTTATCTAGGATGTTTTTGTCATTAAAGTAATTTTGTTCTATTGCTTGGATGATTTTTTCAAAAGGTGTAGCGTTATTTAGGCTAAGTTTTTCTTGCCAACAGCTTAAAATAAAGAAGGGCATGTTAATCTCAGGAAGGTGTACTGCTGGATCATATTGCTCACGATGAAAAATCCAGCGTAGAATATCGGCTTTTGGCATGATTTGTTTAAAGTATCCCTGTTCTGCTAGGGCAGGGATAGAGTGAATACCATGAGTATTGTTAATAACCCCATAAAATTGTAATCGTAAGCCAGTTAAAACAAGTTTGATCGTGTCCATAGGATGGCGTGTGGCCTGATTATTATCAAGATTAGAGTACGCATGTGAGGTATTGCGATAAGGCAAACAATAGCTACATAGCTTGGAGATAAAATAATGTGCCATTGACTTTGCTTGTGGTGGATATTGATAGGCAGTATGATCTATGGCTATTTCTTCAATAATGGGTGTGTTAATACCAAAAGATAAGTCTTCTAGTGAAATGCTATAAATATTTTTAAGTGGCTTAATTAGTGGACTAAAGTGAAAACTACGTTCAAGTTCTGGAGATATGTCTGCAATTAAGAGTGGTAGTTGCTGCAGTTGTGCTAGATCGTTAAAAGATTTGCTAACCACGAAAATATCTAAATCACTGTGCATGCCTGTGAGTTTATCTTGTGGGCAGAATAAAGCCGGTTCTTTTAAGGCCAGTGAACCACCTAAATAAATGTTTTTTTTAGTCGAAAATGTCTTAGCAACACGCCGTAACTCTGATAGTAATGGCTGGTAACTATCTTCGGCAAATTGTTTTTGTTGGTTATTTAGAGTGATGCTATTTTGGCAAAGATTATTTGGTTGCATAAATATTCCTTAATTTTATTTTTAGTTGATATGCGGTTAAAACAAGGGCAAATAGCAAGGCGGTGGTAAAGCTTAAGGGGATACTTAATGCTTGCCAATTTAAGTAATGAATACAGTACTGACTAATGGGTAGGGCAATTAACCAAAAAGAGAATAGGCCGATTAAAAAAACACGAAATGTTAGTAAATGTCCACGCAGGGAGCCGATTAAAATTAAACGACTGCTATCGAATAACTGATAAACAGCCATAATCTGAAAAAATGGTTTAAGATAATAAAGTGGTTCGTTCAGGTTGCTTTTTACATGTGTTGATAAATAGGGTATAGCAAGCAGGTTAGGAGCGCTAATGTATAATAAACCGGTAATAATTGCAGTAATCGTGACTAAAATAATAGATTTTTGAGTAATGATTATGGTTTTACTTTTCTCTTCGCTAACGAGAATTGATGTGGCTTGAGAAAGGCCAAAGGGAATCATCGTAAAAAGTAATACATATTGATTAACAATTTGCCAGGCGGAAAGTGCGCTGTGGCCAAAATGACCGATAAGCAGTGTTCCTATCATTAAGGCAATGAGCTCTAGTGACATTTGCAGGCCAATCGGCAGGCTAGTTTTTATTAAGTGAATAAAAGGTTGCAGGTATGTTTTATGTAGGCTGAAGGCAGTGAGTGTAGATGTGATAACAGTGCTATATTTGTAATAGCTCATCAATAATAATAAAAAAAAGCCGAACCATGATGAGACACTGACGCCAATGGCAAGGCCAATAAAGCCAAACCCTGAATGATTGTTAAGGCCGAAAATAAAAAGATAGTTTAGTAAGATACCAATTATTAAGCGTATAAGGCTGTAATAGAAAATATATTTTTCTTGATGCTGGGATAGCCAATATTGTTGTAAGCTTGATGTTAAAAGCATAGGAACAATAGCAAATGATAGAGCGTAAAAATAATTTTTTACGAGAGGAATAAGTGCTGGGTTTTGATTGAATAAAGCAAGTAAATATGAAATATGGCAAAAAATTATAATAATAAATAGGCCCAAAATAATAGAGAGAATCAACGCCTGTGATAGTAATTGTGCTAGCATTAACTTGCTTTTTTTGCAGTCAGCGAATTTTGGCCCTAAGCTAAATAAACAACCATTTGCAAAAGTAAAAAAAGCGATGGAAATACTGGTGGCAAGCGCACTAGCGGCAAGTGCGGTATTGCCTAATTGGGCGACAAAAATATTGCCAATCACCAGCCCTAAGGTTTGCACTAAGCGTGATAAAATAATTGGATAAGCGAAGTGTAGCAACTTACCCATCAGTTGTAGCTTTGTGTGTTGCTGTTGATTTTTTTGATGGGCTCGTCTCCATTAAGGTATGAATGATGTACTGGCAGCAGAGATCTTTGTCATAATCTTCGAGTACATTATGTGCTGAGTTTTCAAAGTTGGCTTTTTGGTAGGGGATGCCTTGATTATCCAGCTGTTTAAATAATTTATTCATATCAACGGTGAGGTCATGCTGGCCATAGGTGATGCTGAGGTGATTGAACTGGGCTTGTTGAATATCAACATCATTTTGTGCAGAAAAAACCTCTTTAACACAATGAATAGGGATAGCTAAATATTGAAACATGGTACTGGTATGGGTTTGATCCAGTGTATCGCTGGTGGTTCGGCGGCCTTTACGAATGGGCTTAGGTAGGTAGGGAACTATTTTTATATAGAGCTGAGAGATAATCGGTAAGGCAAGTAAACGTTTATATTTTAAATCACCGGGTGCGGAATATAGGCCAGGACCACTTAAAATTAAATGATGAAGTGGTCGGTGCATGGCGACAAAGGTGGCAAGAATCCCTCCCATCGAATGGCCAACAATACTGACCTTATTGGCGAGGGAGGAGGCAAGGTCATATTGTTCAATGGCTGTGCGGTACCAGTCATGGCGATGGGCGAGGCTCAGCAGGTGGGTGGAGCTGATACCAAAGCCAATAATATTTGGTGAAAGATAAGGAATTTGGTTGGCTTCTAGATGTTTAATTAAAAACTGAAACTCTTGTGGTGAGGCGGTAAAGCCATGCAATAGAATAACGATATGATCATAGGGTTTGTCTGGGAAATAATTGCGGGTGCAAGACTCTTGGTAACAAGAGAGTTTGGGTAGCGCGGTAAAGCGTGCAAGATAGCGATTATTAAGATAGCGTGCAAGTGAGCGAATAAAGCCGCTGGTTGCATAAATAGTAAAGTAAATCACGAGAATAAATAATAAGATGCGAAAATGATGATTTTGAATAATATCGGGGTCGCGTAGAATTTTAAAATCGATGGTTAAAATGAAAAGAGTGGCTAAGCTAAAAAAGGCCAGGCCAATTAAAATTCCCCAACGGACCAGGTGATTACGTTCTTGGAGGTCTTTTACCATATTTGTCATAAGCGCTGCTCAACATATCCATATGTATGTTTAATATTTTTTTAAAACTTGGGCGGGCTGTCAATGCAAAACGATGAGTTTGAGATAATTTGTTTTTCATCAGCGTGTAAGGCTTTTATTTTAGAAGGTGCAAGGCTGTGTGGTTTGGCGTAAGCGGCCTTGGCGATTGAGAATAAATTGTCGGCTTATGTGAGGTGTGCAAAAACTTAATGTGCCATTGCTTGCTGCAATCCCACTTGCACCATAAAAGCTTAAATGATTACCGCGGTTCCAGATGAGCTGAATAGCGTGTGGTAAGGTGAATGTTGCGATCACCGGCTCATCATGATCACGTTGATTATTTTGATTTTGATCGAGAAAAAGTATCAAGGGGAATTGCCAATTTGTTTGGCAGTTCACTTGGTTTGTTGTTGGACAGAGGGTGATGGTGCTTTGTTGATAGAGAGCCTGTTCACGGCCCAGCTTAATGAGCTGTTCTAGCTGGGAGGCCGCCTGTTGATGGACTTGTTGTTCTTTAAGCCGAGATAAAGTAGGTAGATTCAATAGGATGAGTAAGCTGAGCAGGGCCAGCACGATGAGTACTTCGATCAGACTAAAGCCCTGTAAAGATGAATTTGGCGCAGCTTGTGAGTCTCGGGTATAATCTGCAATCATTGTTTGTCCTGTAGCTAATTTAGCTGATGTTAGTCTAGTGTAGAAGGTTTAGCTAGCGTTGAAAATGGTGTATTGAAAGTGCGTTTTAGGACAATTTTGGTTTAAAAACAAAAGTAAAAAGAAAGAAAGTAGGTAAGCTTCATGCAGACATTACGTATTGCAATGGCTCAGTTGTCATTGCATGTGGGAGCCATTGAGGAAAAAGCAGCGCGTATTATTCAATTGGCGGTAAGTCTTGATGGTCAAGCGGATGCGGTTGTATTTCCGGAGATGACATTAACTGGTTACCCCGCAGAGGATTTACTATTACGAATGGACGTGCATGAACGCATTGAATCCGCATTAAAAATGATTGTTGAAGCCTCTTTGGATATTAACCTAGATATTCTTGTTGGAGCACCGGTATTTGCTCAGGGGCAGATGTATAATGCCTTGATTCAAATTCGCCAAGGGGTGGAAGTGAAGCGTTATTACAAACGCTGTTTGCCAAATTATAGTGTGTTTGATGAAAAGCGTTACTTTGAACCCGGTCAGCAAGATTGCCTCACTGAAATTGCAGGTGTGCCGGTGGCTTTGGCAATTTGTGAAGACCTATGGTCTGATGAGGTCATGGCTGAAGCCGTTATAAATCACGCTAAGTTAATGATTAGCACCAATGCATCGCCGTATCATTTGAGAAAACAACAGCAGCGTGTGCAGGTTGTCAAAGAGCGTGCTCAGCAAGGCAATATGCCATTGCTTTATGTGCATTGGGCGGGCGCCCAGGATGATTTAATCTTCGATGGTTGCTCATTTGCTGTTGATGCCACGGGTCGCCTGACAGAGCAGGCTGCGGCGTTTCGTGAAGATTTGCGTATTGTTGAGCTGCGCTGTGGGGAAAATGACGAGTATATTCCGTATGCACACGCTTTGCCTCCAGTGTTAAGTGAAGACGCTGAAATTTATCAAGCAATTACTTTAGGCTTGCGTGATTATGTGCGTAAAAATAACTTTAATGGTGTGGTGCTCGGTTTATCCGGAGGGATTGATTCGGCCTTAAGTTTGGCGATTGCCGTTGATGCTTTAGGCGCTGAGGCGGTTGAAGCGATCATGTTGCCTTCTGAATATACCAGTCAGATGAGTTTAGATGATGCAAGAGCACAGGCGCAGATGCTTGGGGTAAACTACCATGTGTTGCCGATTACTGATAGTTATCAGGCTTTACAACAGGCGCTTGTGCCCGCACTTGGCGAGGGGAGACCATTTGGGGTGACCGATGAGAATTTACAAGCGCGTAGTCGAGGCGTCTTGCTGATGGCCGTGTCGAATGCGACAGGAAAAATGTTACTGACCACGGGGAATAAAAGTGAGATGGCAGTGGGCTATGCGACTTTATATGGTGATATGTGTGGTGGCTATAATGCCTTAAAAGATGTGTTGAAAACCCGTGTATTTAAATTGGCCCATTATCGCAATACATTATCACCTGCGATTCCTGAGCAGGTGATTAGCCGGCCGCCGTCGGCAGAGCTTGCGCCGAATCAAAAAGATGAGGATAGCTTGCCGCCTTATGAAGTACTTGATCAAATTATTGAGCGTTATGTCGATTATGATCAAAGTGCTGTTGATATTATTAGCGCCGGCTTTAATGATGTTGATGTGAAGCGTATTTTGCGTTTAATTGGTCAAAATGAGTATAAGCGTCGACAGTCGGCGCCGGGGCCACGTATTTCACAGCGAGCGTTTACACGTGAGCGTCGCTATCCATTGACTTCTGCGTTTGATCGAGATTTAGGGTAGCGCTATGTGGATTGCAATCACGGTTATTATTTTTGTCGTATTATTACTTGGGTTTGTGATTATTCGTCTGTTGCAGGCGCCGGCAGCAAATTTAGCTTTGGAGGTGGGAGAGCCGATGGCAGGTGCGGAGACTGTATTTATGCATCAATTTGATAGGCGCATGAAAAAGCTTTTAGACGAATTAAAAGAGTTGCCTGCAGTCAATGATGCAGATTATCCAAAATGAAGAATAAAGCATAAAAAAGGAGCTGGCGCTCCTTTTTTTTATAGAATGCTATTGTATTAAGTTTTTAAGTAGTTTTAAGTAATCTCTAAGTAAAAATTAAGGGGAACCTGTGGCAGCTTATTCATTGCTTCGACCTTTGCTGTTTGCACTGCCAGCAGAAACAGCGCATCACCTCTCACTGTCATCAGCAAAGTGGTTAAATCATTTAGGTTTACTAACAGAGGCGAAAATCCGTCCACAGCCGTGTCAGGTGATGGGTTTAGATTTCCCAAACCCGGTGGGTCTTGCCGCAGGCCTTGACAAAAACGCCGAGTATATTGATGCACTAGCAACGCTTGGCTTTGGTTTTCTAGAAGTGGGGACAGTGACGCCAAAAGCGCAATTGGGTAATTCAAAGCCGCGTTTATTTAGAGTGAAAGAATATCAAGCCGTGATTAATCGTATGGGCTTTAATAATAAAGGCGTTGATTACCTAGTAGAGCAGGTCAAACATGCTAAATATACGGGTATTTTGGGGATTAATATCGGTAAAAATAAAGACACACCTTTAGAACAAGCGCATGAAGATTACTGCTTTTGTATGCGTAAAGTCTATGCTTATGCTAGTTATATTACGGTTAATATCTCATCGCCGAATACACCTGAATTAAGAAAGCTACAAAATAAAGAATTTTTAGCAACGTTACTTGAGTCTATTAAAGAGGAGCAGGCGGCTTTGGCAATAGCGCATAAACGCTTCGTTCCTGTGGTATTAAAACTAGACTCTGATATGGATGAGCCAGCTTTAATGGCGGTGGCTGAATTGGTGTGTGAATATCAGTTTGATGGCGTGATTATCTCTAATACAACGGTCAGTCGTGATGAGATTATTGCCTCACCGTTAGCAAAAGAAGTTGGTGGGGTCAGTGGTGCGCCTTTATTATCGCGCTCAACGACGGTATTAAAACGCTTTGCTGAACTTGTCGAGGGCAAAGTACCTTTAATTGGTGTGGGTGGCATTATGAATGCAGAAGGGGCGATGTTGAAAAAACAAGCTGGAGCGCAATTAATTCAGCTGTATTCAGGTTTAGTGTATCAAGGTCCTGAGCTTATTAAAGAAGTTGCTGCCGCTTGGCATTACTAGTGTTGCATAAATTAGCATTAAATTTAAAGTTAAGTTGCTGAGATTTAGACATCTGTCTACAATAAGGCTACATTTTACAGCGAATTTGTATACGCTATAAGTACATTAAGTATATTTATAGTCAATCAATATTTAGATAAAAATAGAGAATAAAAAGAATGTCGATGGAGATAAATGAACACGTTGAAAGTTGTGCCTTGCATGAGTTTGCTGAAAAAGCTTACCTTGATTATTCCATGTATGTCATTCTTGATCGTGCCTTGCCTCATATTGGCGATGGTTTAAAACCGGTACAGCGCCGTATTGTTTATGCAATGAGTGAGTTGGGCCTGCATGCGAGTGCGCAGTATAAAAAGTCAGCCAGAACGGTTGGTGATGTCTTAGGTAAGTTTCACCCGCATGGGGATAGTGCTTGTTATGAAGCCATGGTACTGATGGCTCAGCCTTTTTCTTATCGTTATCCACTGATTGATGGTCAAGGCAACTGGGGGTCATGTGATGATCCAAAGTCGTTTGCTGCCATGCGCTATACAGAGTCACGCTTATCTAAATATGCCAATAATTTACTCGAAGAAGTTGCTCAAGGCACGGTCAATTGGCTGCCTAACTTTGATGGCTCGCTGCGTGAACCGGCATTACTACCGGCACGTTTACCTAATTTATTATTAAATGGTGTGACAGGGATTGCTGTGGGAATGTCGACGGATATTCCACCGCATAATATGCAAGAGGTGATTAATGCTTGTGTGCACCTACTTGAGCATCCGACAGCAACACTTGAGGATGTGTGTGAATTTATTCAAGGTCCGGATTATCCAACGGCCGCTGAAATTATTACCTCACCTGCAGAGATCCAAAAGATTTATCAGCATGGTTTGGGGTCGATTAAGCAGCGAGCGATTTACCATAAAGAAAATGGTGATGTAGTGATTACAGCTTTGCCTTATCAGGTGTCAGGTGAAAAGATTCTTGAGCAAATTGCTGGTCAAATGCGGGCGAAAAAACTGCCAATGGTTGCAGATTTGCGCGATGAGTCTGACCATGAAAATCCAACACGCTTAGTGGTTACGCCGAGGACAAAGCGTATTAATGTCGATGATTTAATGTTGCATTTATTTGCATCCACTGATCTAGAGAAAAACTATCGGGTTAATTTAAATATTGTTGGCCTAAATGGCTTGCCGCGCGTGTTTAATTTACTTGAGCTATTGCAAGAATGGCTGGTATTTCGTCAAGGCGTCGTTCGTCAGCGCTTAAGCTATCGTTTGGGTAAAGTGGACGAACGCTTGCATATTCTTGCAGGTTTATTGGTTGTTTTTGCCTGCTTGGATGAAGTAATTGAGATTATCCGCTTTGAAGACGATCCAAAACGGGCATTAATGGCACGCTTTGAGCTTAGTGAGCTTCAGGTCAATGCCTTATTAGATATTAAATTAAGGCAATTAGCCAAGCTTGAAGAAGAAAAGTTGCTCAAAGAGCAGACTGATCTGCAAGCAGAAAAAGAAAAGCTTGAAGCGATTTTGGCTTCTGAACGCCGCTTAAAAACTCTGGTGCGTAAAGAATTGCAGCAAACGCTAAAAGAACATGGGGATGCGCGTTGTAGTCCGATTGTTTCCCGTGGTGAAGCCAAAGTGCTACAGGAGGTCGATTTAGTACCGACGGAGCCGGTGACGGTTGTATTGTCACAAAAAGGTTGGGTGCGCAGTGCGAAGGGGCATCAGGTTGAAGGGCAAAACTTAAGCTATAAATCAGGCGATCGTTATCTCACTGTCGCTCACGGTAGTAGCAATCAACAGGTAGCGTTTCTTGATGATACGGGACGCAGTTACTCGCTGTTTGCTCATCTTTTGCCTTCGGCTCGAGGCTACGGTGAGCCGTTAAGCCGTTGGTTTAAACTACCAACGGGTGCGAGTATGCAGCAAATGGTGATGGCACAGCCTGAAGATCACCTTGTTTTTACAACTAGTGCCGGTTATGGTTTTATTGCTAAATGCAGTGCACTTTATGGTAAAAATAAAGCAGGCAAGACATTTTTAAATCTCTCAGCTGAGGCCAAGGTATTAGCGCCGGTAACATTATCCAATGTAACTGGTTATGTCGCTTTATTAAGTAGTGAGGGACGGTTACTTATTCTTGCTGCTAAAAATATTGCGAACATGAGCAAAGGTAAAGGTAATAAATTGTTACAGTTATCTGCTGATGAGCAGTTGCTTGCAGTGTGTGTTTTAATGCCGGTTTCTGAGTTGGTGGTCAGGACAGAGAAGCGCCAGCTTACTTTGGCTGCGAAAGACTGGCAAGTGTATATTGGTGAGCGTAGTCGCCGCGGTAGTAAGT
Organism: Piscirickettsiaceae bacterium NZ-RLO1; assembly: GCA_001644975.1. Classification (GTDB taxonomy): domain Bacteria; phylum Pseudomonadota; class Gammaproteobacteria; order Piscirickettsiales; family Piscirickettsiaceae; genus Piscirickettsia. The sequence goes on along the minus strand of LVCQ01000028.1, from coordinate 1,653 downwards.
TACCACGCGGTTTTCAGCAGGCTCTAAGTTTAGAGGCGCCTAGTCAACAAAGCAGTTAAGTGCGGTTTCAACCATATCAAGGAACTGATGTTGGCGCTGTTCAGAGGAGGCGCGTTCCCCAGTGATCAATTGGTCACTGATGGTCATGATGGCAAGTGCGTCAGCCTGATAGCGAGCAGCTAAGGTATAAAGTGCCGCGGTTTCCATATCAACGGCAAGGATGCCGTGCTCTTTGAGTGTATCGTATAGTGGCTGATCTTCGACATAGAAGCGATCGGTGGTTAAAATATTACCAATATGACAGACTTTTTGGCGATTTTGTGCGCTTTGATGGGCGCGACAGAGTAAATTAAAGCTCGCAATCGCTGCATAGTCTATCGATTGAAAGGTCAGTTGATTAATATGTGAGTCGGTACAGGCTCCTTGAGCGAGGATGAGCTCTCCCATGTTAATATGGGCTTGCAGTGCACCAGCGGTACCGACACGAATGAGTTTTTTTACCTGATAATCATCCAAAAGCTCTTTGGCATAAATACTCATCGATGGCATGCCCATGCCGGTGCCTTGAACGGAAACACGCTTGCCTTGATAAGTGCCAGTAAAGCCAAGCATGCCACGAACTTTATTATAACATTCAGTATTTTCTAGAAATTCATTTGCGATGAGCTCTGCGCGTAATGGATCGCCAGGCAGTAAAATGTTGTCAGCAATTTGCTCATTGTTTGCATCAATATGAATACTCATAATTTCGCCTTGTTTATAAAAAATAAAGATTAAATTAGATATAGATTAGATTTCTGGTCAATCTAACTTCAATCTTATCTTAAATGTAAACTTAAGAGAGCGCAAAGAAAGGTGGCTTTTAAAACCCATCAAACGAGCCACAGCCACGCACGCAGGATCATTCGTGTTATTTAAACCAAAATATTGAAAAGCATCGATTCGCTTTAGGAGATTAATCTCGTGTATAATGGCCTTTTATTTTAGATTTTGGGTGGAAAACGATGGAAAATACAGTTGATATGATCAAAGGCCAAATTGCTGATACGGCGGTTTTACTCTATATGAAAGGTTCGCCACAACAGCCACAATGTGGTTTTTCAGCACAGGCGGTTCAAGCCTTGATGGCGTGTGGGGTAAAATTTGGTTATGTGGATGTGTTGGCGAGTCCGGAAGTGCGGGCGACGTTACCGCAAGTATCGAGCTGGCCCACCTTCCCGCAGTTATTTATTAATGGTGAGCTCGTTGGTGGTAGCGATATTGTTGCTGAATTACACCAAAGTGGTGAGCTGCAAACCATGCTGGATGCTGTAAAAGGTGCAAGTGCTGAATAGTCGTTAGTTGGCGCTAGAGAGAGTAGGCTGATTGAAAAAGAGTTGGCAAAATGCCAAGTAAATGTATTTTTCTGATTTTTTTTAATTAGTTCTTGCTTTTATCGATTAGCTCCGTATAATGGGCATCATTCTTTTGCGGGATGGAGCAGTCTGGTAGCTCGTCGGGCTCATAACCCGAAGGTCGTTGGTTCAAATCCAGCTCCCGCTACCATCTTTTTTTATTTATTAGCCATTATATTAAATGCTCAGCTTTAGAGTCCTAAGCTGATTTTAGTGTTAGTTTTACACTTATCTTTTGCTCTGGCTTCTTAATTTTAAT
>LVCQ01000027.1 GCA_001644975.1 Piscirickettsiaceae bacterium NZ-RLO1 | reverse complement strand
CGGAGGGCGAAATTATTCAAATCATATTTTTATATTTACAAAATTAATTTAAGTTATTCTATTCTATAAATACAGAGTGGAGTTGCCCTGAATATATCAAGGCAATTGACTAATCCTATCGTATACTGCTTGTGTTTTAGGGTCTCTATACGTGGCAAAAAATAGGTTCGGTGTTTGCCCTTCTTCTTGTTGCCGGGCACTGCTTCTAGTCCTTGCTTGATCTGTCGATTTAATTAAAGCAGCATTCACATCTTCCATCCAATAAAAATCACCCTGTTCGTTGGCAATTGCAAGCCATATATTACCAATGCCACGGGGTACAAGTTTTGATTGTCCTTGGCAGTTAATGGTTATCCCTCCTGCAAACAGACCGCGAACTTTAAAGTGATCTGAGATAATTCCATTAGATAAGTCATCATAAATTTTGCGCAGTTTTAATAGGCTAGGCAAGTCTTTTTCAAAGCGTTCCGGAAAATTAAGTAGCCTAGTTAAATTATTCGCTTGACTCAAGCCAAGATTTTTTAATTGCTGACAATGCTCATTAAAGGGTGGGAGGTGGTTAAGCATAGACCCAATATAGTTTGTCTGGTCAAGCCCAAAGGCTTTTAAATGTTGATAGCCCTGTTCGAATTGCTCAGGAAAATTAAGAATGTTTTCAATATTATGGGGCGAGTCGAGCCTAGCATTTATTAAACATTGATAGTGGCGTGTAAATTGATTAGTATTAGTCAATATTTGTTCTATATATACGGGTTTATTCAGACCAATCCGATTAAGTTTTAAAAACTCATTTTTATTTTTCTCAAGTTGGGGTATTACACTAGGGTCATCAAGTGCTTTCTGAACATAAGGCTGTTGATTGAGCCCAAGGCCAACTAGTTGTTGATAGTGCTGATCAAACTTCTCAGGGTGATCCAGCATTTTTTGAACATATGGTGGTTGATCAAGTTCTAGTTCTTTTAAGTGCTGATAGTGGAGAGTAAATTGTTCAATATTATCAAGGGCTTTTTCAATATAAATAGACTGATTTAGTCCATGTTGATTTAGTTTTAAAAATTTATCAGTGTGATTTTTAAATATATTTATTAAACCACCCTGATCAAGCACGCATTTGAGGTATGTCGCTTGATTTAATCCTAGAGACTTTAAACACTGATAATTGCGATCAAATTGCTCGGGGTTATCAAGGACTTTTTCAATATAAACAGCCTGGTTGAGGCCGAACTTATTTAGCTTTAAAAATTTATTAGCACGCTCTTTAAATACATTGATTAAATCAGGCTGTTCAAGCAGGCATTTGAGATATGCCGCTTGGTTTAAGCCAAGAGACTCTAAAAGCTGCCAGTCTTGCTCAAACTGTTGTGGATTAGCGGCTATTTTCTCAAGATTTTCGCTTGAATGTAAATCATATTTTAATAAAATTAGCTGGCATGTAATATCAAGCGCTGATAGGTTAACCACTTCTCCTTTAGTTGTATCTAATAATTGGGATAATGCAGAATCTTGATTTAGAGTTGCACTGCTAAATATCCATTGCATATTAAGCTGCTGTGCAGCAGGCTCTCTGCTACGAACTTTCCCTAGTCCGTTGAAGCAAGGTGGCAGATATAAGCTTCTTAGTAAAGCAATAATATCAAGCTCTTCCTTGCTCGCTGCAGCTACAGAAAAGGGTAGATAAGCTGGAGAGCCTTTTATTTCATTATCAAGTTTACCAGGTAAGACTTCTGAGAAGCCATAGTCAATTAAGTGAACCTCACCAGAGTCATCGATGCAAAAGTTTTCTGGCTTTAAATCTAGGTGAGCATAAGAGACTTTTTCTTTCGAGTATTTCCCTGTGTGTAAGTAGTAAACTGCACGTGCCATTTTAATGGCAAGGTCATACTGTTGTGCTTGTGTTAGGCTTTGCTTTACTTCTTTTAAATATTTATCAAGCGGAGTTCCTAGAAAATGATAAATTTGATAATGCTTGCCCTGATATTTAAAGTAGTTTTTTGCCTTACCTAAATCTACAGCAATCTCGCCTTCTTGCGAGTTCTTTGGCTTTGTTGACGATTCTTTAATCGCCCACATGCGGCCATCTTCTGTTTGGCCAAATGTAACTTCTCCACAAATACCTTGACCTAAGGCTTGGCCATTGGATTTAACAAAAATCTCTCCTTCACCGCCTACCAAATAGCGATGAGTAAGCGTAATATTTTCCCCTGTTTCAGGGTCCTCATATGCCTTTTTCTTCTTTCCGGATTTTGGATTAAGTTGAGTTCCTGATGGTTTTCCAGTTAAATGCTTTTTAGCAATGCGCCATTCCATTGCTTGTTGTTGCTCAGCTGTTCTACTTTCCTGGGCGAGCCATATAACTTTTGGCATATGATTATCTAAACCTCTAAACTAACGGTTAATATTCTGGTTATAGAAAATAAAAAACACATAATTATTGTGTAGGTTTGCATAAAAAAATAGAAAATACAATGATAGTTTAAGATGGTTTATTTTATTTTAAAACATTTTATAAATGTGAAATATATAACGATATGATTTTATTATTTTTTTAAAGTAATAATAAATTAATTAAAGAGAAATGAATAAGATTGACTAAATCATTATATGGGATGATTAAAAGTATCAGGGTTGATTTTATTTTGACCAAATGGATAAATATAAGGTTAGGCGCTTATTTTTTGCTTATACTCTAGAGCTTGAGGTAAAGGGTGGGTGTGGTTATGCTAATTAAATAATGTCGGGTTTAAAGGTTAGGTTTAATTAAAAAAATACCAGCATATGCTGGTATAAAATTAGTTTTTTGTTTTTTTAAATTTTATATTTCAAATAGGCTGAGTTTAGGTGGGATGGTTTGCTTTTTTAAGCGTGCATAAACAGGTAAGCCATTTTTAAAAGGCGGGATACACTCACCGGCAATAAGTGGCGCCATGTAGTCACGGCAAGCATCAGTAATATGATAGCCATCTTCACTGATAAATTCTTTTGGCATAAACTTCTCATGGTTGGCAATGTCATTGAGGCAGACTTCACCCACTTGCCATTGATAAGGCGAGTTGCTGGTGCGTTCGATGGCCAGCATGATATTATCTTTTTCGGCAATAACAGCTTCAACGGCTGCTTGGCCAATGGCATATGCTTGTTCAACATCGGTTTTAGAGCCTAAGTGACGGCCTGCGCGCTGCAGATAGTCGGGTAAAGCCCAGTGATATTTATAGCCTAAATTATGTTTGATGAGTGCTGCGACTTTACTGGCTATGCCACCAAGTTGCACATGGCCGAAGGCGTCAATAGAGCTTGATTTAATTAAGAGGTCACCGTGTTCATCACGTAAGCCCTCTGAGATCGCTATGGTACAGGCTCCATGGGTTTGTACAACTTCTTTCACTCGTTGTAAAAAACGCGTTTCATTAAAGGCGATCTCTGGGAAGAGAATAATATGAGGAGCATCACCGTCTTGCTCTGCAGCAAGGCCTGCGGCAGCAGCGAGCCAACCGGCATTACGCCCCATAATTTCCATTAAGAATACTTTGGTTGAGGTGCGTGCCATGCCGGCGACGTCCAAGGCTGCTTCTTTGATGCTAGTTGCGATATATTTAGCTGCTGAGCCGAAACCTGGGCAGTTATCGGTGTGCATCAGGTCATTATCGATAGTTTTAGGCAGGCCGATGCATTTGAGTGGATAACCGAGTTTTTTGCTCATGATGCTGACTTTATTTGTTGTATCTTGCGAATCACCGCCGCCATTATATAAAAAATAGTGAATATCATGGGCTTCAAAGACAGAAAAGAGACGTTGGTACACCTCATCATTTTGGCCGATAGGAGGTAGTTTATAACGGCATGAACCAAAGGCGCTGCCGGGAGTATGATAGAGCTGGCGTATAGTTTCAGCGCTTTCTAAGCTGGTATCGATTAACTCTTCAGCAAGTGCACCGATGATGCCATCATGGCCAACAAATACATTATTAATTTCCTCTTTTTGTCTTGCTGTTTCGATAACACCACAAGCGGTGGTGTTAATAACGGCCGTTGCGCCGCCTGATTGTGCATAAAAAAGATTTTTACTATTGTTCATCCTCACGCTATCCTCATCGTTGAGTTTTGACTTTGAATTGTCTTTGATTTTATGGGCATTTGCACTGCTTGACTAACCAGGTATGATAAGCCTGTTGTTAGTTATAGTCAGACAAGTCTAAGGCATTTTATAAATGATGCAAATTATTTGGCGTTTATGTACCTTTCGAGCAGGTCCGCAAGATATTGTTTATTCTGTATTTGGATTACAGCTCGTTTGTGTTATCCACTTTATTTTACAATGGGGCTGGCTTAGCTTACGGCTAACGTTGTTTCATAGCGCTCTGGTTGCTTTGTTTTCAACTGCTTTGCTATTAGCTCTTCCTTATCTGGTGGTAAATAGCGCTAAGTATGCTGGGCGGTTTTTGCAAACAGCGTTGGCACTACAATTGGTCAGTTGTGTATTACATATTTTATTATTGGCTCTGTTTTTATTGCACTCACCTGTGGTGTTATTAAATTATTATTTAATATTTTCATTTATTTGGGGGGCAGCCTTGTTCAGTCATATTATTAAAGAGGCGATTGTAGTAAAGCTGTGGCAGGCGGTGTTAATTGTCTTTATTTATTTTATTGTACGCACAGTCAGTGTTATTGGATTGATGTAGGAGCAGTTATGCATATTCATATCTTAGGGATTGCAGGGACATTTATGGGTGGAGTGGCTCAATTGGCACGGGCTAAAGGAGTGACAGTCACTGGAACGGATTTGAATGTTTACCCACCGATGAGTACTCAGCTTGCTCAAGCTGGGATTGCGGTGACCGTAGGTTATGATGATGAATTTTTAAAATTAGCTAAGCGGCCGGATTGTATTGTGATTGGTAATGCCCTCTCGCGTGGTAACCCGGCCGTTGAGGCAACTTTAAATGAAAATATGCCGTATTGCTCTGGACCTGAATGGTTGGCTCGAGAAGTCTTGCATGGGCGTCATGTTCTTGCTGTTGCGGGCACACATGGTAAGACGACCACCAGCAGTATGCTGGCATGGATTTTAGAGCATGCAGGGCTACAGCCTGGTTTTTTAATTGGTGGGGTGCCGAAAAATTTTGGTGTTTCCGCGCGTTTAGGCCAAGGGGAGTATTTTGTTGTCGAAGCAGATGAGTATGACAGTGCATTTTTTGATAAGCGCTCTAAATTTGTTCATTATCAACCAAAGACGCTGGTGCTCAATAACTTAGAATATGATCATGCAGATATTTTTGATGATTTACAAGCCATCATGCGCCAGTTTCATCATTTAGTACGTACAGTGCCAAGTAATGGCAAAATTATTGTCAACAGTGTTGATGAGAACTTACATACTGTGCTTGAAATGGGTTGTTGGAGCCCAAGAGTGTCAGTGGGCTTACAAGCGGGAGATATCACCGCAGAGCTAATTCAGGCTGACGGTAGTCATTTTGAGGTGATCTGCCACGGCATGCGCCATGAAGTAAACTGGTCTTTGATTGGTCAGCATAATGTGATGAATGGCCTGGCGGCAATTGGCGCCGCTTTACAAGTGGGTGTTGATTTAAAGCACGCCTGTGAGGCATTAACTTTATTTCAAGGTGTAGAGCGGCGCTTGCAGGTGTTTGGTCAAAGTCAAGGGGTGACCGTGTATGATGATTTTGCTCACCACCCCACGGCGATTGCGACAACATTGGAGGGCTTGCGCCACCGCGTAGGTGCAGAAGGTCGCGTGATTGCGGTATTTGAACCGCGTTCGAATACATTTAAGATGGGGGTGCATCAAGATAATTTAGCTGCGGCATTTTCATGTGCAGATCGGGTTTATTTTTATCAGCCGACCGGACTGTCTTGGCAAATTGCGGATAACTTAAAAAAAGAGGAGCAGTTTAATTATCGTGTGCGCCACTCTATTGATGAATTATTACAAGCACTGGCTGATGATGGTTTAAAAGACCATGACCATGTCGTGGTGATGAGCAATGGTAGTTTTGAACAGTTTCATCAGCGCTTATTAAACCAGTTAGAACTTGAATGTGAAAATGCTTAATTTTGAAAAGAAAGTTATTTTAGCGGTGACGGGGGCATCCGGTGCGCCCTATGCATTGCGCTTATTAGAGCAATTAGTTTTAAATAAAGTCCAGGTGTTTTTTTTAATGTCACCGGCAGGTGCGCTGACGATTAAAGAAGAGTGTGATATACATTTGCCAGCTAAGCCTGAGGTGTTACAACAACGCTTAACAGAGCTAACCGGTGCAACAGCGCAGCAAATTTTGTGTTATGGGCGTAATGATTGGTTTGCGCCGATGGCCAGTGGTTCAGTAGCCTTTGATGCAATGATCATCTGCCCATGCACTATGCGTGCGTTAGCTGCAGTTGCTATGGGTTTGAGTGATAGTTTGATTGAACGTGCCGCCGATGTCATGCTGAAAGAGCGTCGTCAGTTGATCTTAGTGCCGCGTGAGATGCCGCTGTCGGTAATTCATTTAGAGAATATGCTCAAACTTGCACGTGCGGGCGCTGAAATTATTCCACCGATGCCTGGTTTTTATTATCGTCCTGACTCGATTGATGATTTGATTGATTTTGTTGTTGCTCGACTATTAGATCGACTGGGCCTTGTCCATTCGTTGGGACAACGTTGGGGAGAGCACTGAGCTGCTTCGCTCTAATTTAACCCTTTGCAGACAATGTAGTATGCTTAAATTATAAGAAGCCGTCTTGCAAGGATGCACTATGGTGGTCGACTCGGTCTTAGAGAAACAGGATATCGAATCTAGACGCACGGCATATCAGTTTGTTTCATGGTTTGAAGAGCAATTAAGTCAGCTTCAACAGGTGGCAACACTGAAGCAGTTGGATAATCAGCCTATTCCCATCCCTAGAGCTTTATCTAAGCCGTTTTGGGAGGAGGTTTTTATTTATATCATTTTGTTAAGCGTTTTTTTTCTTCGCGGCATGATTTATTTATAGAGCCGCGCTTAGGTGGGCAGAATTATGATGCATTGATTACTGAGCTTGTTAATCATCAGCATAAAATTGTGCATAAAGTTGAAATTACCTATGCAGTTGATGGCCATGTTGCTCGTTTACAAACACGGGCATATTTAGAGCGTCGGTTTTTCAGTAGTTTTCGTTTTAGCAAAGGACAGCGGCGCAAGCGCCAGTATGTCTTAGCAAAAGGCAGTCTGGCCTCAAAGGAGATGGTCAGTGACAGTGTTCGGCGTATTCATCGCAATGTGCTTAAAAAAATTAATAAAAACTACCCTAAGGGCTATATTTTGCTTGTTGGTTTTGATGATGGGTTGCTAGAGCATCATGGTGACATTGTTAAACAAGTAAGACCTGTTGAGTACCAGCATGATTTTAAAGGGATTTATTTAGTTGGCCGCGGGGGGCAGGTGTCAACTTTGCAAGGGTGCAGCCCACGACGTTTATTCAAGTCATTTTAATTTAACTGATATGAAAAAAAACATTAGTTTATAACTTGCCTTTATGTTTATGATTAAATTTTCGTTAAATTGCAGTCAGTTTGACTAAACTATGTAGTTAGAGAACCATAGTAAGTCAAGGTGTTCCTAATGAGCATTAAAGGAAAGTTAATTCTTGCTTTTGCTATTGTTGCTTTTTTAGCAACAGTAGTGTCATGTTTAATCGTTGGGATTATGGGGGCGAGCGTAAGTAAACAAGCGCTCTCTGAAGAAGTAAAAAGTAAGTTGGTTTCTGTACGTGATTCCCAGCGCTCTAAAATTCAAAGCTACATTAAGCAGATATTAGATCAAACAAAGACGCTGGCTGATAGCCGGATGACAATGAATGCGATGGCCAAGCTTAGTGCAAGTTTTAAATATTATGGCGAAGATATTGATGCCGATAGTTCATTAAAAGCAAAGCTATCAAGCTACTACACTGATGAATTTGAAAAAGAATATAAAGCATTAAATAATGGTGATAAAATTGCAGCAATAGATTTTCTTAATCAGCTGACTCCCAATCAAATTGCTATTCAGTATGCATATATTAAAGCAAACCCAAACGCTTTAGGAGAAAAAGATAAATTAGTGAAGTCTTCAAATGGAACGGCTTACGATGATACACATGCTGTTTATCATAAGCACTATCGTAATATTCTTCAGACCTTTAGTTTTTATGATATCTTTTTGGTGGATGCGCATAGTGGTGAAATTGTTTATTCGGTATTTAAAGAACTTGATTTTGGGACGTCTTTAAAAAATGGACCGTATGCGAATACGGGCATAGGCGAAGCCTTTAAAAAGGCAAATGTGTTGCCTAAAGGTGAGACGGTCGTGATAGATTTTTCGCCTTATCCGCCTTCTTATGATGGCGCAGCAGCTTTTTTTGCTTCACCGATTTTTGATGCCTCAGGGAAAAAACGTTTAGGTGTACTGATTTTTCAGGCACCGGTCGATGTTATTAATGATGTGATGACGTTTAGTGGTAAATGGCGGAATTTTGGTTTTGGTGATAGCGGTGAGACTTATTTAGTCGGTCCAGATAACAAAATGCGCAGTATCAGTCGATTTTTAGCAGAAGATCCTAAAAAGTATCAACGAATCATGAAAAAGTCGGGTATGGATCCGGAAGAAGTGCAGTTGATTTTAGCGAAAGGAACAACCTTAGGATTACAAAAAGTTGGCACGCAAGGCGCGAAAGCTGCTTTGGCTGGGAAGGCAGGTTTTGGTGAGTTTTTGGATTATCGCAATGTTCCTGTGCTTTCAGCTTACGCGCCACTGGATATCCCAGGCTTAAATTGGGGAATTTTAAGTGAAGTGGATGTAAAAGAAGCTTTAAAAGATTCAGATGCACTACAAAGCAAAATTATGTATGTCGGTATTATTGTGGCGATTACTGTATTGATTGTTGCAACGATTATTGCTTATGTTATTGCAGATATGTTGAGTAAACCCATTAAAAAGCTTTCTCAATTTATTAATGAAGTCGGCAATCAACGGGACTTAACACTTGAAGTGACGATTCATCAAAAAGATGAAATTGGTGCAATGGCCTCAGCGATTCGCAGTCTGTTTGGTCAGTTCAGAGAATTCTTTATGACGACAAATTCATCTGCTTCAGAAATGGAAGGCTCATCTAAAGACTTATCTAGCTTAATTACCAATACAACGGGAGTTATTGAAAATCAAAAAGCTGAAGCAGATAATGTGGTTTCCTCTATGAGTAAAGTGGCAGCTTCAGCAAAAGAGGTTGCTGATAATACAGTCAAATCTTCAGAAGTCGTCGAGCGTGCCCGCAATAATTCTAAAAATGGGCATGAGGTGGTCACACAAACTGTATTAACGATTAATACCTTATCTTCTGAAGTTGATAAGTCTGTTGAAGTTATCAATGAGCTGCACACACATGGTGCTGAAATTGATTCGATCTTAGGAGTTATTCGTGGTATTGCTGAGCAAACCAATTTGCTTGCCTTAAATGCGGCGATTGAAGCGGCACGTGCCGGCGAGCAAGGTCGCGGCTTTGCGGTAGTTGCTGATGAGGTGCGCTCTTTGGCGCAACGTACTCAGCAGGCAACGGTTGAAATTCAAGATAAGATTGAGCGTTTGCAACATGGTACAGAAGCGGCGACATCAACGATGGAAGCACAAAAATCACAAATGGAGCGTTCAGTGGAGCTTGCTTCTAAAGCAGGCAAATCGTTAGAGGAAATTAGTGAAGACATTAAATTGATTTATGAGGTGAACCAGAAAATTGCTGTTTCTGCTCAAGAGCAGCAGAAAATGACAGACTCGATGAATAGACGTGTTGAAAATATCAGCAAACTAACTGAGGAAGTACTAGATAGTGCGCAAAGTACCTCAGTATCAAGTGATCGTGTTGCTGAGATTTCAACTAACTTAAAACAACTCACTGAGCAGTTTAAAGTTTAGTTCCAATCATTAAATCTAGAATAGAAAAAACATGCTGTTTTATAAAATAGCGTGTTTCTTTTTTTTAAGAAAATCCTATCCAGTGAGCGTTATATTTAATAAAAAATTGGGCTGATCCTCCATATAAAGTGCGTTTGAAGTGTATTTAATTAAATTGTTTTTATTCTTGCAGAAAAAATATTAGCACACTAGATAAAGTGGTTTCTTAAAAAAAAATTTACATTTTAGTATTATTTTTAAAGTAAATTTTAAATATAATGCTGGGTTTATCTAAGGTAGAATAAATTTTTACTTAATTTAGGAATTCTTCTAATGGATTATGCTAAAGAGCCGGTAAGTTATTTGAACGTATTATTTTTTAAGTGGACTTTTATTGCGACTGATATGACTTATCGCTTTTAAGCTTTATTTTAGATTGTATCGCTTTGGCCCGTTCAGTCAAAATTGTAAGGTTGTTTTAAAACTTAATTAATAAGTATGCTCAGTTTTATATCAGTGAAATTTAAAGAAAATATTTGTAATTTTTGTGTTGATATCATAAAAAATAATGTAATTATTATGGTAATAGTAAATTGGTCTTTATTAATTATAAAAAATAAACATAAAAACAACGGATGTTCAATAAATATGCGCAGCATTGTTTTATTAATTGCAAAATTTACTACTTAATAAAATAAATTGCTTAATATAAGGGATTAATATGCCAGTAATAAAATTTCCTGATCGACAAATATTCAATGACCCAGTTTATTTTGAAAATGCTCTACGAGAGTCAGGGAGGCATCATGTATTTGAAGTTGTGGCGTTTATTGACCGAGCACGCAGAATGCAAGCGGCTTTTATAGAAGCGCCTTATTTCCCAATAGAATTTCCAGCGTTATTAAGTGTTAGTTATAGCTTGCCTCAGGTAATTATTGGTGGTTTTTCTGAGTTAAAGGCTTACCTGTATGATACTTTTTTCTCAGAAATGGCGCCATTACAAATTAATTTACCTGATGAAGAACAAATGTTGACTCAGATGATGCCAACGCCTGAAAATATAAGTAAAAGACCATCTGAAATGGAGGTTCCGGAACTTGAGCTTGATTTTAGAGAAGATGAATTTGTTGATGTTGGAATGTCTTCTGATGAAGAGGCTGGGCAACAATCTCGAGTGAAAGGAATGGTCATAAGGCCGACGCTTCCTGGGGCTCAGCCTTCCTTAGCAGAAGCGTCGTCAGCTAGGCCAGCTGGTGCTCAAGATTCCCCTCCTTTGTTGGCACAGCCTGTACTTTCTCCTGAGGTGCGTTCTTTTTCTTTGGGTGAAATAGCAGAAGGACAATCGATCACCGATGGACAGCCTGATGGTGAGACGCTTGTTCAAGCAGCACCGGCAGCACTTGGGCTAGACCTTCATGGTGCATCTTTAACTGATACGTCCTTGCCGTTATCAACAGACTCAAGAGCAGCTCATGTTGCTGGTTCTGCCTCTATAACTGGATTAACAGCAACGTTTGAAAGTGGTAAAGCTTCTGGAGCAAGGTTAAGTCTAGATCCTCATGCTCATACTGTCTCTTTAACTGAGAGTCCTCCTTTCCTATCGTCAGTAGCGTCAATAGGAAGAGGAGTAAGTCTGGATAGTTCTTTAGCTGACAATTCGTCCCAATTGGCTGCAAGCGTTGGGCGTGTTCACGTTCCTTCTTTGTCTTTAACTGGAATCACAGAGGAGGAACCTGAAGGTGCCGAGCTTTCTCAGGCGAGACTTAGATTAGACCCTGAGGGCAGATCTTTATCGTCGATGGCTGTAGAAGTATCTCCTTCGTTGCCAGCACGGCGAAGAGGGATGAGTCTTGATGATCGTTTTTCAGCGTTAGCTGGGGTAGCAGAAAATTTATCTGCAGATGAAAAGCCCTATCAGCCAACTCAGCCCTTAGATTATGCCTTAGAAAAGCTAGCTGAGGCGGGCCATGAAAGTTCGCCTTCGTTATCAGCAGGAATGCCAAAACTGAGTCTTGCTAATGTTTCGTCTGTTTCAGTTACTTCAGTGGTAGTAGCGAAGCCCTTTAGGGCAGTTATGTCTGTAGAGGAATTAGCAGACTTTATGACAGCAGCTTTAAAGCACTTAACTTTGCCATATCAGTTAAAAAGTACACGTCGGCGAGCAACATCATCAACTCTATTTGCTGATCAAGCGGTTGAAGAAGAAGTGGCAGAAGCGACAGCCCCTACTCCATCAGTACCTGATGAAGGTTGCTGTTGTGGGGTTCTTTAATTAAAAACTCTTGCTTGGACTATAGCGTGAAATAGCAGCCTTTTAATTTAAAGGCTGTTTTAAATTTAATTTGCTTTTTTAATCTTTGTTCTATTTTATATTATTTGATTTTTAAAGATTAATTTTATTAGTAATACGACTTAGGCTTTGAACGGCTATGCTTATAGATTAGATATAACCGTTTTTATTTTTGGTGATCTATGCGCAATTACTTTAATTTTATTTTTCTTGTTTTTAGTGTTTTTTCTCAGGCTGCATTGGCAGGTCAGCCTTTTAATGTCACTTTTATTAATCCATCGAATGATACTGATTCTTTTTGGAATAAAGTAACCCAAATGATGAAATATGCGTGTGAAGATTTAAATTGCAATTTAAATGTGATGTATTCGTCACATCGCAATCATTTATTAGCTGTGAGTCGGCTAGATGAATTACCAATACCTACGGATTATGTCGTTTTTCAATCAACAAAAGGTAATGGCGTTGAAATTTTAAAAAAGGCAGAAACAAAGAAAATTAAAAGTTTTATGTTTAATGCCGTATTAAATGAGGATCAGCAGGGTCAGTATGGTGAGCCACGCTCTTACTTTAAATATTGGTTAGGGCAGATGTTTCCAGATGATAAAAAAGCAGGCTTTAATACGGCAATGGTGCTGGCTAATGAAGGAAGAAAAATATCAAAAGGCAAGAATCTAAATATTGTTGCCTTTAATGGAATTCCTTCTGATGGTGCAGCAGTTAAACGCATTAAAGGACTAGAGGACTATATTCGGAAAAATTCAGATGCTCGTATTCAGCAAATTATTTCAGCACGTTGGTTAAAAGATATTGCGGAACAGAAATTTAACTTACTTCATCAGCGTTACCCTAACATTCAGTTATTTTGGGCAGCGGGTGATGCGATGGCAGAAGGTGTGATTGCTGGCGCTGAAAAAATGGGACTGACTCCGGGTAAAGATATTTTAGCGACAGGAGTAGACTGGAATAAGACAGCCATTAAAGAGATTAAGCAGGGTAAAATGGTTGCTAGCGCGGGTGGACACTTTATGGAAGGCGCTTGGGTGATAGTATTATTAGCTGATTATCATAATAAAATAGATTTTAAAAAAGAAGCTACAACATTTAAGTCAGAAATGTCATTGTTGACGAGTAAAAATATAGATCTTTATATAAATAAATTTCAAGGAAAAGACCTATCAAAAATAGATTTTAGAAAATTCTCAAAATTTTATAATAAAAATTTAGAAAAATATGATTTTAATTTTGATCAGGTACTAGAACAGCTGGAGTAATTTAGCTGAAGTGAAGTTTTAGCCAGGTCCTTGTTAAATAGACTGTATATCTAATATCTCCAGTAATTTTTCTGGATGATGGATTAAATAATCCGGCTGGTGTTGCTGTAGGAACTCTGGGCATTGAAAGCCCCAGCTTACGGCGATGCTCGTCATTTGCAGTTGTTGAGCCGCTTTTATATCACGTGCTTCATCACCAATATAATAGGTCTGCTTGGGGTTGATATTATATTGATTGCAAGCTTTATGGATAAGCCGCGCTTTGCCAAATAAGCTACTACCGGCGATGATTTGGTTAAAATAGGGTTGCCATTGGTGCTGAGTTAGAAATGCTTGGATATTATCCTCGCTATTTGAGCTTAAGATGATAAGTTGAATGTTTTTCTGGTGTAATTGGTTTAGAATGGGCAGCCAGTAATCAAATGTAGGTACTTCTTGTAGCTTTTGGTTAAATAACTGCCTGGCTGAGATAATAATTTGTGGTAGTTGATACCACTTGATGCCAAGTCGCTTGAGTGTTTTGCCAAGGGATTGTTGCCTGAATAGGGCAATATCGTCCTGTTGAATGGACTGAAAGTGATATTGATCAGCAAGGGTATTAATAATACTGATCGCTGTATTAAAGCTATCGGCTAAGGTGCCATCAAAATCAAAAAAAAGAGTGGGCGTCAATGTGAAGTATACCTAAGTGTATTGGGTTGATTTTGTGGTTATCTTTTAATATGAGTTAGCGGTTGTTCAATGCTAATGTTGCTAGCAGATTGTTTGGAAGCACAGGGAGTTTGTTTGCGCGGATTATAATCTGCTTCAAGGTCTTTATCTGGCTGATGTTGTTGTTCAAAGGCTAAGATAAGTTGCATGCAACGTTCTTGTTCTTGTGCAGATAAGGGGTTGCCATCGGCCCACTTGCCAGTTTCTAATGCGTGTTTCATTTTTTCGATTGTTGTTATGTCTAAAGCATTAACCAGTGTTTCGTAGTTCATAGCAGCTCTTATTTTTAATTTTAATCTTAATCTTAAGTCTTATCTTAAATCTTATCTTTATATTTTTTTTATATGTGGTTAGTTAAATTAGTCGTAATTAATGATCTAATATTTTGATGCTTAAAGCGTGAATCTCAGTAGGCATCATATCTGTTAGGGCTTGATAGATAGTTTGGTGCTGTAAAATGCGTGACTTGCCCTTGAGGTGAGCTGCACTGATTTTAACGGTAAAATGCCCGGCACCTGAAGCGGCTCCGGCATGACCGATATGTTTGTGACTATCATCTATGACCTCAAGATGAGATGGCGATAAGGCCTGTTCTAAGCGTTGGCGGATCATATTAACGCGAGTTTCACTCATGATGGTAAGACCTTTTTAAACGGTTTGACTTCAACATGCGAGTAAACACCGGCTTTAAGGTAAGGCTCTGCATCCGCCCATGCCTGTGCCTCTTGTAATGAGTTGAACTTTGCGATGATTAGGCTGCCGGTAAAGCCAGCGTCTCCTGGGGTCTCATCGTCAATGGCCGGGTTGGGACCGGCGATAATTAAGCGATTTTCAGCTTGTAGTGCGTGCAGGCGCTCAATATGGGCCGGGCGTGCTTTAATCCGGCTCTGAAGGCTGTTAGGGTGGTCGTAGCAAAAAAAGCTATATAACATGGGTATGGTAGTTCCTAGTGAGTAATCATTAACATTACTATTATGGCTTAGTGTTAGCGGTGGAATAGAGGTTAATTTGTTGATAATTATTGTTTTTCTTTATCATGCTCGATATGGCGTGCAAGATAGAAGACTTGGCAGACAATAAAGATGAGTGTTAAGCCAATGTCGCCAAAGGTTTTAAAATTCACCCAGGCATTATCTGAGAAATGGTACATAATGTAAATATTAAGAAAGCCAAGCAGCAGGAAAAAAATCGCCCAAGCGGTGTTGAGCTTTCGCCAGATTTCAGCTTTCATCGTAATCGCATGGTCGAGTAAGCGCTGCATGATGGGCTTTTTGCCAACGTATTGACTGATGATAATACCGATACCAAAGGCCCAGTTGACTATGCTGAATTTCCATTTAATTAGTTCTTTATCGTGAAGAAGCAAGGTTGCTGCACCAAAGACGATGATGAGAACCACCGTTAGCCACTCGGCAAACTCGAGCTTGCGATAGGTAATATAAAGGATCAGTGCTTGAATCAAGGCGGCAATAATCAAGACAGCAGTCGCTGTATACAGATTATACATTTTAAAGGCAATGAAAAATGCCAATAATAAAGCGATGTTGAGAATAAACTTCATATGCTAAACTCTTTACTTTGTATTTAAGTCGACCTATTGTAACCGATCTTATTATACAATAGGCGCGAAATTTGCGCGATGACCCTGAGGGTGATTCGTATAGGGTGGTTATTCGTGATTGAGCATAAAAAATTAAATAAAGCACAGAGGAGCTAGCGGTTATGGCACATATGATCGCGATACATACACAGACGCCGCAAAAACGTTTGATTGAGCAAGTTGTGAACTTTATTCGTCGTGGGGCAGTGATTGTCTATCCCACTGATGCCGGCTATGCCTTGGGTTGCCATATTGATAATAAGGCAGGTGTTGAGCGGATTCGGCGGATTCGCCGTTTGGACGAAAAGCATCATTTTACCTTACTTTGCCGTGATTTAAGCGAAGTGGGCCAATATGCGCGGGTTGATAATGTGGCATATCGTATGTTGCGTCGTTCAACACCAGGGGCGTATACCTTTATTTTCAAAGCGACTAAAGAAGTGCCTAAGCGCTTACAGCATGAGAAAAAGAAGACGATCGGCTTACGTTTTCCTGATCATCCGATTGTCGCGGCAATCTTAGATTCACTGGGTGAGCCATTGATTAATAGCAGCTTGATTTTGCCTGATGATGAAGTGCCTTTGGCTGATCCGTTTAATATAGAAATGGATTTGGGTAAAGTAGTGGATGTGATTATTGATGGTGGTATTCATTATGCGGAGCCGACAACGGTGATTGACTGGACAGAAAGTGCGCCGGTGATCTTGCGTCAAGGTAAAGGGGATCCTGAGATCTTTATGGTGCACTGATTATTATGAGTGAAATGGCTGAGCTTTTACCTGAGATCTTGCCTGATGCGATTGAGGTAGAACCGATTGCACGCGTTGCTGAAGAGTGGGTGACACAGGTACCTCAGGATTTATATATTCCACCGGATGCTTTAAAGGTCTTTCTTGAGGCGTTTGAAGGACCGTTGGATTTATTGCTGTATTTGATTCGCAAGCAGAATATGGATATTTTAGATATTCCAATTGCGAAGATTACCGCTCAATATATGGAATATATTCGCCTGATGGAAGAGGTTCAGTTTGAATTAGCCGCAGAATATTTGGTGATGGCAGCGATGTTGGCTGAGATTAAATCACGCATGTTGTTGCCACGCCCTGAGACTGCAGAAGGTGAAGAAGAGGATCCGCGTGCTGAGTTGGTGCGTCGTTTACAAGAGTATGAGCGTTTTCGTCAGGCAGCGGAAGAAATTGACGAGTTGCCGCGATTAGGACGCGACTATTTTCAGGCCAGTGCAGATCATAGTGTTGTCATGACTAACCATCATCAAGTGATTAAATCTGAAATTGATTTTAATGAGCTGATTGCAGCTTTACGCGAGGTGATGCAACGTGCTGAAATGTTTTCATCACACCAGATTCAGCGCGAAGCGTTATCGGTGCGTGAACGCATGGGGGCGGTATTAGAACGTTTAAATAGCGAGCAATTTACGCCATTTGTTGCCTTGTTTACGTTAGCTGAAGGACGTCAAGGTGTCGTTGTGACGTTCTTGGCGATTTTAGAACTGGTGAAAAATACTTTGATTGAGCTGGTGCAGCATGAGGCCAGCACGTTAATTCATGTGAGATTAATCGCCCATGCAGAATGAACCTCTTATTCGGATTATAGAAGCGGCGTTATTTAGTGCTGCACGTAGCTTGAGTTTAGCTGAACTTAAAAATTTATTTCCAGAGGACCAGCAGCCTGCGGACAATGATATTCGTGCAGTGCTGGTTGAGTTATCGGCACAGTGGCAGGTGTCCAGTATCGAGTTGTGTGAGAGTGCAATGGGTTTTCGTATTCAAGCCAAAGCCTTATATAGCCCGTGGGTGTCGCGTTTATGGGAAGAAAAGCCACAGCGTTACTCACGGGCATTATTAGAAACTTTGGCACTTATTATTTATCGTCAACCGGTAACACGTGCTGAAATTGAAGAAGTACGTGGTGTGGCGGTGAGTACGAATATTATGCGCACGCTAATCGATCATGAGTGGGTGCGTGTGGTCGGTCACCGTGAAGTCCCTGGGCGTCCAGCGATGTATGCGACAACCAAGCAATTACTCGAGCATTTTGGTATGAGAAGTCTTGATGAAATGCCGACGCTTGCTGAAATTCGTGATTTGGAGGATGTGGCAAAGCGCCATGAATTAACGCTGCCAGGAATAGAAACCGAGCGTGAAGCCTTGCAGGCTCAAACAGAGCAAGAGCAGCCAGAGCTGTTGATTGAAGAAGAACAAGATTAGGTAATTAAGAGAATGACAGAAAATACAGAGCAGGGTGAGAAGCTACAAAAAGTACTCGCGCAATTGGGCTTGGCTTCACGACGCGAGATAGAGCGTTGGATTAACGATGGCCGGGTTATGGTCAATGGTGAGCGTGCTGAAACAGGCATGCGGGTAACGCCTGAGGCCAAGGTGATTGTCGATGGTCGGCTGGTGAAGCTGATTCAAAAAGCCGAGCGTCCTCGGGTGATTATTTACAATAAGCCAGAAGGTGAGGTGTGTACACGAGATGATCCTGAAGGTCGTAAGACGGTTTTTGATCAATTGCCGGGTGTAAAGCAAGGGCGCTGGATTATGGTCGGGCGCTTGGATATTAATACTGGTGGCTTGCTGTTATTTACAACCAGTGGTGAGTTAGCGAATCATCTCATGCACCCGCGTTATGAAATTGAACGTGAATATGCAGTGCGTGTGCTGGGTGAGGTGACGGATGAGACTATTATTAATCTAAAAGAAGGTGTTGAACTTGAGGATGGTCCAGCGGCGTTTGATCGTATTGAGTATAAAGGCGGTGATGGGGCGAACTGTTGGTACCATGTGGTCTTGCGTGAGGGGCGTAATCGTGAGGTGCGTCGCTTATGGGAGTCACAGGGGGTGAAAGTCAGTCGCTTGATGCGGGTGCGTTATGGCAGCGTAAGCTTGCCGCGTCGTGTACCTCGAGGTAAGTGGGAATATATTGAAAGTAAAGCCCTGGATAAGTTGGCTGAATCGGTGAATTTCCCTATTCCTGAGATGCCGAAGAAAAAGCAAGGTTCCCCAAGAAAGCCCCAGGGACAGCGTCATAGAAAGCGACGCTAAAAAGTTAAAAAGCTTTGTAATTAAATATCGCAGCTGTTACTGCGAGGTCGAGGAATAGGCGTAATGTCGACGCTTTGTTCCATTAGGTTTGTTGTACTGTATGATTTTCTTAATAAGGGCTGTAGTTTTGTGCTGTGTTCGTCGATATAGCGCTGAAGAAAGTGATTGCAGTGCTGGGCAAATTGCTTTGGTTCTAGAAACAACCGGCTATCCTCAGCGAGGATTGCTGCTATGATATCAAGGCGAAATGCTTTACCTAGGAGAGTCAGGGTTTTTTCTGCTAGCCAGCCTTTGATTTCTGGAAGTTCTGATAATACATCGATAAATGTTCTACAGCACGCTTCGGATGTGGCATGAGGATTGTCATTGGCGAAGTTAATTAATATTTGGGCTTTATTCTGATGACTGTGTTGGCGAGTGCACTCAGGGTGTTTTTCTAAGTACCTCTGACCTAAAGTTTTGAGTGTTTTTGCACCAATAGAGTGTAAGTCTCCAAGGCGAACTGACTCTAGTATTTGATTAAATTTCATAAGGTCTTACTTCCTTGTTATATCATCCTAATTGTTAAGTCCTAGATGGGAAGATTAGCTGCCAAGCTTGCAATCATAATTTTGAATGCGAGAGGGTTAATTGGAATAGTAGTTATGGATGGCTTAGGCGCTCTGGTGAGGGCTCTTGATCTTGATCAGGAGCAACCATGTCAGGGTCTGCTGCTTCTGCTAAGCTGAAGAATAAATCTGTTCCAAGATAACTTGCTGTGGGTTTGCGCATTCTCCTTGTTTGTAAGTCTGTTGGTGCGTGTTCTGGTGATGATGGTGGGGATGGTGATCGTTGAGGATATAGTCGTACTAGTCCTTGTTTTGGTACTTGTAGTATCATCTCTCCTTGTTGTGGTGGCTGTGCTTGGTGTGCTTCTTCTGCTCTAGTCAGAGTATGAAGCATTACTCTAAAGTCCTCAGCAATATGCTTTACATGGCGAAGTTTTATTTGAGGGTTAACTCCAGTAATGACATTGCTTTTTAATATATGTGTTTGGAGAACCTTGTTTAATAATCGAGTAATTCTGTCTGCAAGCCACCCATTTGCATTAGCAAGCTCTGGCATAAAGTCTATTAGTTTATTGCAGTATTTACTAGGCGCTAAAGCGGGGTTTTGGCAAGCAAAGGCAACTAACTCTAGAGCCTTATCTTGCTGTGAGTGATGCCCTGAAAAATAAAGGCCAGGCTCTGGGTATTGATCTAGATATCTTTGGCCTAATTCTTTTAATATGAGTGCATTAACAGAGCTTAAATCTCCAGGTCGAACCAGTTTTAATATTTGACCAAATTTCATGAAACTTTATTTCCTTATGTCCGTGTTTTATTGAGAGAGGTATGTTTTTAACAATGACCATGATACGTTTAAAATTGAAAGCATCGTGTTAATTTAAAATAAACTTTAAATAAATAGCTATTGATATAAGTTGTAGTTTATATCTGTATACATTGATTATTTTAAGTGGTAATTTTCTTGGTTAAATAAGATAGATTTAAACTAACTTGAAACTATAATTAATTATTTTTATTTATTTTTTTAATTTATGGGCTGTTATGGGTAATAAACCCCACCAAGTACACTTTCTTTTTTAGCGCCTGTAACTTTAGGCAAATTACTGTGTTTTTTTTCTAGGGTTTGTTTGGCAAGCCAGGCAAAGGCGACCGCTTCCACCCAGTCCGGGTCGATACCTAAGGTGCTTGTTGTTTGCATAGTAAATGTGGGTAGTAATTTTTCTAGGTTTTTAATCAAATAGTGATTATGCGTGCCGCCACCACATAAATAAATTTCACCCGACGATGCTTCTCGTTTTATTGTGTCACTGATTGATTGGCAGGTGAGTGCCAGCAATGTAGCCTGAATATCTTCAATAGTATAATGGTTTTTAAGGTAAGGCCGTAGCCAGCTTAAATTAAAGAGCTCACGCCCGGTACTTTTAGGTGATATTAACTTAAAAAAGGGCTCTTGAAGCAATGTGGCTAATAATTCTGGAATCACTGCACCAGATTGGGCCCATTGGCCATTTTTATCAAAGCGTTTATTTTTATGCTGTTTTATCCATGCATCCATTAACATATTACCAGGGCCGCTATCATAGCCATAGGTCGGTTCTGTTGGTTTGAGTACACTGATATTGGCAATGCCGCCGATATTTAAAATAATGCGTGTGGTTGTCTCAGATTTAAATACAGCCTGATGAAAGGCTGGAACCAGTGGCGCACCTTGTCCGCCGAGGGCAATATCACGGCGGCGAAAGTCGTTGACAGTCGTCACTCCTGTTTGGCTGGCGATGATATTGGCATCACCGAGCTGAATCGATGAAGGATGAGTGCCAGATGGTGCATGAAATAAGGTCTGCCCGTGAGAGCCAATGGCCCGGATGGCTAAGTCTGGGTGTTTTTGAATTAATGCATTGGCCGCTTTGGCAAATGTGCGACCAAATTCAACATCAAGGTAGAGGTAATCTTGCCAACTGATATGCTCTTGTGTCGGTGCGGTTATGGCGATTTGTTTTAACTTTGCATCAATAGGATGACTGAGGCTGTCAATAAGTATGAATGTGTTACTTGTACTTTTAACGAGGACAGCATCAATGCTGTCTAGGCTAGTACCCGACATGAGGCCAATATAATAGTGGGTTGTCATGGTTTTTGTGCAACCTCAATACGAGTTTGATACTCAAGTTGGCTTAACAGCGTTTGTGCTTTATTTAAGAAATCTTGGCGGTATTTTTTAGCAATCGGACGTGCTTTAGGCAATGCGACGGTAATCGGATTGCGATGCACACCATTGATGCGAAATTCATAATGTAAATGAGGTCCTGTTGACACGCCTGAGCTACCTACATAAGCTATGGTCTGGCCGAGTTTGACTATGCTACCACGATGAATGCCTGAAGCATAGCGCTTAAGATGTGCATACAATGTTGTATAGCGAGGACCATGCTGAATGACAATCACCCGACCATAGCCACCTTTGCGACCGACATACTTAACACGGCCATTGCCAGTGGCTTTGATCGGTGTGCCACGTCGTGCAGCGTAGTCCACACCACGGTGTGGACGGCGTACTTTAAGCACTGGATGCAAGCGTTTTAAATTAAAACGTGAACTAATACGTGCTTTGACTGGGTGGCGGATAAAGGCGCGTTCTAGACTGATGCCTTTTTTATTGTAATAGCCGATATTGCCCCGTGGGTCGATGTATTGGATGGCGGTGAGAATTTTATTTTTATGGCTAAAGTCCGCGATAATAATATTACCGGTTTTTACTTTTTTACCTTCGTATTTAAAAACCTCATAGAGAAAGCTAAAGCGATCACCTGAGCGCAGGTCACGGGCAAAGTCAATTTCCCAGCCAAAAATATCGATGAGTTGATGGATTAAGCGATCACTCACTCCTTGCTTTTGGCCATCGTAATAGAGTGAATTTTTTATTTCTATTGTTGCATAACGGCGTTCAACCTCTGTAGCCAATGATATTTTTTCACTTTGAAAGTGGCCGGCTTCAGTACGTTTTAGCAAAATATAATTGAGCTTATTCAGGGAGTAGCGCAGTTTGTCCAGCTCGCCTTGGTCATTATCTTCTTTATAGTCAATGAGAAATTCGATCGTCTGCCCTGGTTTTAACTGGCTGAGCTGTTTGAAGTGTTGCGCTTTTTTTAAGGCGGCGAGAGTGTTTTTAGGTAAACCGATATCTTTTAAAATTGAGTAGAGGCTATCGCCTGGGCCGACAGTAAAGCTTTGCCAATCTGCATCCGTGTCCTCGATATCTCTGAGTGCTTGTAGCGCATGATCTTGTTTGGCTGAGATGGTCACCGGATTTTGGTTGGCTTTTAACGCTTGGGCGATGGCATTTTGTGCGGGCTTGGCTGTGGGCAGGTTTACTTTAGCCCTTGCAGGGCTTGTGGTATCATCCTTGAACAATAATAGATAGCC
This sequence comes from Piscirickettsiaceae bacterium NZ-RLO1, assembly GCA_001644975.1. GTDB lineage: Bacteria > Pseudomonadota > Gammaproteobacteria > Piscirickettsiales > Piscirickettsiaceae > Piscirickettsia. Next base: position 4,675 of record LVCQ01000027.1, on the reverse strand, counting down.
GAGCACAGCAATAAAAAAGCTGATGCTGAGTGTGATTGCAATGATGGGAAGCTTTAGCTGTTTTTTCATGCAGAAGTACCCATGAGAATCTGTGAGGGTCTCGGTTCAATGTTAATGTTATGGTTGTAATTTAAAGTTAGACGCTATTTAAACAAGTCGGCAAGTATAAACACGTATAAATGAGGAATTGTTCATGTCTGAGGTGGCCCAGGCGTTAGAAATTATTAAACGCGGTGTAGATGAGATCATTGTTGAAGATGAATTAGTTAAAAAATTAGCAGCAGGAACGCCTTTGCGAGTGAAACTGGGGATGGATCCAACAGCGGCCGATTTACACTTAGGTCATACGGTGGTGTTAAATAAAATGCGTCAGCTGCAAGATTTAGGGCATGAAATTTTATTTTTAATTGGTGATTTTACTGCAACTATTGGTGACCCGACAGGTAAAAATATCACTCGTCAGCCCTTATCTGCTGAGCAAGTTGAAAAAAACGCAGCGACGTATACATCACAAGTGTTTAAAATCCTGGATGAAAACAAAACACAGATTCTGTTTAATTCAGAATGGATGGGCCAAAAAACTGCAGCGGATATGATCGCGTTGGCATCAAGCTATACGGTGGCGCGTATGCTTGAGCGTGATGATTTTGCTAAGCGCTATGGTAATAATCAACCGATTGCGATTCATGAGTTTATTTATCCTTTGGTTCAAGGCTATGACTCTGTTGCCATGAAAGCAGATATTGAGCTTGGTGGTACGGATCAGAAATTTAATTTATTGATGGGACGTGAACTGCAACGTCAATATGGCCAGCGTCCGCAGACAATAATTACTATGCCATTACTAGAAGGTTTGGATGGTGTGAAAAAAATGTCCAAATCTTTAGGAAATTATATTGGTATAGCAGAACCGGCCAGTGAGATGTTTGGCAAAATGATGTCCGTTTCTGATGAGCTAATGTGGCGCTATTATGAATTACTGAGCTTTAAGCCGATGGCAGAGATTAAAGCGTTAGAGCAAGCTGTGGCAGAAGGCATGAATCCACGTGATGCAAAAGTTGCTTTGGCCAAGGAGATTGTTGCACGTTTTCATTCAGAACAAGCTGCAGCGGCAGCATATGATGAGTTTGTCAATCGTTTTAAAAAAGGGGTGTTGCCTGAAGATATGCCAGAGGTTACTGTGACTACCGGTGGCGAGATGGCAATTGGTAATATATTAAAAGCGGCGAACCTTGTGGGTAGTACGTCTGAGGCGATGCGGATGATTCAGCAAGGGGCTGTACGCATTGATGGTGAACGTGTTGAAGATAAGAGCCTTGTTATGCTTGCAGGTGCAGCGTATGTGATGCAAGTGGGCAAACGCCGTTTTGCTCGTGTCAGCTTAGTTTAGAATGCGACGAGGAGGCTGTGATGAAAAAATGGCTAGGAATCTACGCTTTTTTTATGATGGCACCTATATTTGCTAGTGCTGGCCCTTATGTGCAGAGTCAGGTTGGTTATGGTAAATTGGCAACTGGCTCGGCGAGTGGACTAGACCATCATCATGGTGGCTTGTCAGGTCGTTTGTCTACAGGGTATTTATTTGGTGGACGACAGTTACGTTATGGTGCTGAGCTTGGTTTGGCGCGTTATGCGAATAGTTGTTATCAATCTGCAAATACCAGCTTAACTTATCAAGGCACCTCGGCGGATTTATTAGGCGTGCTATCTTATCAATTAGGTGCGCGCTGGAATGTTTTTGGTAAGCTGGGTTTGGCTTATATCGACCAGCAAACAGAGGGCAACTTATTTCCTAATCAGTTGGACTCTAGTAACGCGGTGCAGCCTAAAGTTGCCTTGGGTTTGGGCTATTCGTTAACACCTGAGATTGGTATTAATTTATCTTATAGTCATACTTTTGGTGATCAGCCGGAAGGGTTAGCTAAAAATGCTGAACCAACACCTGCGATGTTAAATAAGGTGGCTAGCACGGATTTATTGTCATTTGGTTTATCTTATCGGTTTTAATCGCTTTAGTTTTTAAAAATAATGATCGACAAAAAGTAGAATATTTTGCTTGAGTGTTTTTGCTTTAGGTATAAAAAAGAAGAAGCGATCTTGGGGTAGAAGATCGCTCCGTTTAGGGGTGTGCGGCTTTTGAGTGATAAAGTCTATATCTAAACAATAATCATTATCATTTATTCTGTCAAGACTTTTTATTTAATATGCTAAATATAAGTTACAAAGTGCAATGATCCTGATAGCACTTTTTCTGCCTTCAAAAAAATATAATCTGATATTTCAATTAATTATATAAATAACTTTAAAGAGGTTATAAGCAAATTGCTAATTTGATGAACTTAGCAGCACTGCTATAGCTGAGCGAAACCATAAAAAAGCCCCAATAATATAGGGGCTCTGTTTGTGAATGATTGATAGTAGTAACAGTGAAATTGTGATTTAATCGCGGCCAGAGAATGCAGCAAATATTTGAAGAAGGCTCATAAAGAGATTAACAATATTTAAGTACAGGCTCATGGTCGCCATAATATAATTAGTCTCACCACCAGAGATAATACGTTGGGTATCCCAAGCAATAAAGCCAGCAAAAACTAATGCGGCGATGATGCTAATGGCTAACTGGAGGGCAGGCAAGTGCAAGAACAGGTTAAGCAAGCTGGCAATGACAACGACGATTAGTCCTGCCATCAAGATACCACCTAAGCGTGTAACGGCTTGAGGCTTGGCGATTGCAAGGGCTGACATTACAAAGAAAGTCACTCCTGTTGTTGCCAAGGCACTTAAAACTAAGGCACTGCCATTACTGAATTGGGTGATATAAAAATTAAGCACAGGGCCAAGTGCATAGCCAAAAAAGCCAGTAAAGCCAAATAAAGTAACAATACCCCAGCTGCTATTGCGTAGTTTCATCGTCGCAAACAGCAAGGCGAAGCTGACAATTAAATTTAGAATTGGGTTGACGGGAGTTGCATGGTTAACTAAAGCCCAGCCAGCGGTTGCGGCACTGAACAATAGTGTTAAAGAAAGCAAAAAGTAGGTGCTTCTTAATACCTTATGATTGGCTAACAGCGAGGTATTGCGCTGAACCGTTGACTGCTGTTGATACATATAAGATCCTCTGTTTTAGTCATCATCCTATAAGATAAGGGCGTAAATATAAAAAGCAAGTGATAGATAAACTGACTTGTTAGGTTAAGAGCTGTTGATGAGGCTTGGAAACGCGGTTAGCGCTCCCAATAGCTTTCCTCAAGGCTATCTTCACGGTCAGGAAGACCACGTGAGAGTCGCGTAGCATTTTGGGCAAGGACTTCATAACTCACACGGTTTGCATATTTACAGACTTGGGAGAAGGATGAGTAGGTAAGGTAAGGTCGGTCGTGTTTGCTTGAATTAGGCAATACGGTGTGATGGTAATGATTGGCGGCAATATCGTGAAAGAGTGCGGCCAAAGCACCATCTCCGGCGCCATTGGTATTATGAATTTTTTCAGGGCCACCCATATAGGGATTAATATGCGCGAAGACTTGTAATGGATTTTGGCAGTCGGCTTGACGCATCGGCCGACTGAACTCATATTCGTTAAAGTTGCTGATGGCGCCAGAAAGAAGTGGGTTGGATGTGCGGCGTGCTGTGGCTTGATCCGTATAACCGCTTAGGTATAAGCCTTGTGGGCCAACCGTGGTGAGGACTAAGTCAGTAATCTCTAGGGCTGCTCGACTCGCGAGTAAGGGGTCTTTATGGCCGGTGAGAGCATAGCCTTCATCTTCATTCATGGCGATGATAGAGACGTAGTCTTTAATAAAATCATAGAAAAATGATTGCTTTTCGTTAATTAAAAACTGGGTGCCTAAGGTTAAAACAACCGGAATGTGGTGCTTTTTAGCCAGTTCTACAGCCTTGAGTGTGGCTTTGAAGATGGGCAAGCTTTCATCACGTAGAATATAACTGGAAATGCCTAATAGGACCGTCTTTTGAATAATTTCTTCATTGATATAGTCGGCAGTCAGCTGATTCATGACGCCGGAATTAATACCAAAGCTACGTTCACCATCAGGGGTGATCAGTGTGATACAACGGCCAATGGGTCCATTAACAGGCTGTAAGTGGGTTAAATCAACACGGCTGCTGGTGTTACACAAGTAACGATAGGCAGGATCTTGCATGCTAATGGTTTTACTCATAACACCAAGTTGCACTGAAATATCATCGGCGAGAACCGAATAATTATGCAAACTATTACCGATGGTGCCACCAGCATATTCGCTGATAATTAATTTATTATTTTTTAAATAATTATATAAGTTGTCGGCGGTTTGATCATCAATGAGGAGAGATTCACCTTTTTGTAGGCCATACTCGGCCAGTAATGATTCATCGACATGGGCTTCAATATCGACAAGTACTTGCGCGATACCGGTGATATAAGTATTACCGCGCTTGCTAAAGGACGGATGCTCAAAATTGGTTTTGCCACGAGAGTTGATAGGAAAGTAATGTTTAATTTTACGTTTGCCTGGAAAGCGCATGTGCTTCCACCCTTAATCTATTTGATCTTCACTATGGAGTTATGTGCATAAAAGCTAAGCATTTTATAATGATTTGGCCAACTTGAGAAGGGATATTGAAAATACTTGTCCAGAGGTTGTGTGTTAGAACTGACTACAATTTCTTTCGC
>LVCQ01000026.1 GCA_001644975.1 Piscirickettsiaceae bacterium NZ-RLO1 | reverse complement strand
CTTCGCTCTGGTTAAATTAGCATTAGTTAAAACTGCCTGGGATAAATTCGCATCTTTTAAATTAGCACCTGATAAATTAGCCCCTGATAAATTCGCCGAGATTAACTTAGTCCGGGTTAAATTCAGCCCGGTTAAATTTGCATTAGTTAAAATCGCCCCGGTTAAATCCGCTCCGGCTAAATTAGCCCCGGTTAAATCCGTATCTCGTAAATCCGCCCCGGTTAAATCTGCCCCAGTTAAATCTGCTCCGGTTAAATCCGCAGCTCGTAAATCCGCCTCCGCTGCGAGCCAAGGAGTGCAAAGCACGGGGTGAGTAGGCCGAGGTAGGTGAGGATTTTTAGCAGAGCGGAGTTGCGGAAGACCGTAAGGTCTGTAGCAAGCGTAACGAGTGTCTAAAAATCTTTACGAGCCGTAGCGCCATTTGAGAGCAGGGTATGTAGTGGCCGATTCAAGGCACGTAATGCCCTGTGACGAGGGCAGCCGAGGGTTTATAGTCGTCGCGTTTTGCTCGGCGATTTTGCATCATTGGATGTGCAAAATACCTACCGAGGTAGCGACGCTTACGGGTTAAATTAGCCCGTCTTAATTTTGCCTGGCCTAATTTTGCCTGGCCTAATTTTGCCTGGCCTAATTTTGCCTCTAATAAGTTTGCCTCGATTAAATCCGCATTAGTTAAAATCGCCCCGGTTAAGTCCGCCCTTGATAAAGTCGCGAAGGCTAAATCCGCATTAGTTAAAATCGCCCAAACTAAATTCACATAAGCTAAATCCGCCTCGCTTAAATCCGCCCCGGTTAAATTAGCCCCGATTAAATTAGCCCCGATTAAATTAGCCCCGATTAAATCCGCCTCGGTTAAGTCCATCCCGGATAAATCTGCCCTACGCAGATCCCACCTAACTAAATTACCTCTGTAGCCCTCTTCTTCTGCAATTGCAATTTCTTTTATCACGTCTTGTCTGGTTTTCGTCATAATTTTCAATCCTTTAAACATCACAAGCAAAAACCTTGTACTTTATATGATAAAATTTATCAAGATAATGGTAAGAATAACGTTAATAGTTAGATTCAACCATTTGAAATTGTAAATTTCAATATGAGTTTTGTAGCGTTTCAGAGTTTATGTATAGACAGAAAAATATAGTAATTTGGTCATAAATGAATTTATTTTTTATCTAAAACATATTTCAATGCTCATAACGAACCACCTTGGCAATACGCTTTTGCCACTCGCTCAACATTTCGCGGCGGCTTAAGTTGTCACAGACATGGTGCAAGATCATCCCGGGTAAATTAACAGCATTACGATCTTCTTTCAGTCGACAATCTTCACCGAGATAAATCGCACCATCTTAATACTAGTAGTACATAAGATACCCCTGGAGTTTTAGGTTTTATATTTTTTTGTAGTAAAATGCCCCTCCTTCACCATGTTGGAGCCATGAATAGCGTAAGTTTGTATATTCAGCTATTTTTTTAAATATTTTGATGATGGAAATGCAGTTCCATAAAGCCATTCTTCGCTGGGTTATTAAATATGCGCTTTAATAAAAGAGCACTTCAATAAGCGTTATAAGCGCCAACCTAGAGCCAGTTGGCGCCTGGATGAAACCTACATTAAGATCAAAGGCCATGGGAATTACGATATTTAATTATTTTCTTTTCACTTGAGGTCTGTGTTTTTTGATAATAGAAATCATCCAAATCAAATACCTTAACAATATACTTGAGCAGGACCATCGTCCGGTAAAATCGCCCTGGGGTTTAAATCCGTTCAAGGTGCCAAGGCCACAATCTCAGGAGTTGAGCTCTACCGCATGCCGAAGAAAAAACAGATGTATTAGTATTAAGATAAATCAACTTACCAGTGGTTTTACTTACTTGCTGCCTAATTACGTCTAAAGACAAATGTTTTTCTGTAAAAATTTAAAATTGCGACAGAACCAAAATCTTTAGGCTTCAAACCAAATGGCAGTTATACTAAAGTTAATTTAATATTAAATATTACGAGCAATTTACCTCATGGCTATTAGTATCATTCGCAACAACCTAGACTCAACCGCTTGGGTGTTAGCATTGAAAAAAATTGACCCTCAATTAGATATAAGGGTATGGCCAGATGATAATAATAAAGCAGAAGTTGAGTTTGTACTAACTTGGGACCACCCACCAGGTATATTACGTGAATACCCAAATTTGAAATGTATTTCATCCACAGCTGCAGGCGTAGATCACATACTTAATGATAAGGAAGTTCCAAAAAATATTCCTATAACTCGCGTTATTGCCCCTAATCTACCACAATCGATGTATGAGTACGTACTAACAGCAGTAATGTATTATTTTAGAAATTTCGACTCATATCAAGCTCAAAAAAATAATCAACAATGGCTCCGATTGCCTGTTATAAGCATGTCAAAACTCAACATTGGCATTATGGGCTTAGGCTCTGTAGGTAAAGAAGTTGCAATGAAGTTAAGCAATACTGGATTTAATGTCGCAGGGTGGTCCCGCAGCAAAAAATCAATGAATAGTATTACTTCGTTTTATGGGGATGACCAGCTAAATCAGTTCTTGAAAAATACTAATATTTTAGTTTGTATTCTACCCCTTACTAGAAGAACATTGGGTATACTCAATAATAAAGTATTTTCTAAATTACCAAAAAACTCATATGTCATCAATGTTGCGCGCGGCCAACACCTCGTTGAACAAGATATATTAGATGCATTGAATAAAAAACAGCTTGCTGGTGCTTGTCTAGATGTTTTTACCCATGAACCACTTCCAAAAGACCATTTATTTTGGCAACACCCAAATATTATTATTACACCCCATGTTGCATGCATCCCTACCCCTGAACTTGTTGCCCATCAAATTATAGAAAACTACAATCGAATACAACGGGGAGAAGCAGTTTTAAATCAAATAGACCCTAGGAAAGAGTATTAGACTGCAAACTACTTCTGATTCTAAAGTTATTTTTTGAATTAAATTTAGATTGTTAAACTCTTCTTCAGTTAAATAATTATTTTTAAAGTAAAATATTTTTTTATAAAAAAACGTGTCAATTTATGGGTTACTTGACAAATATTTAACTTTAACCTTTTATGGTTAGTAATATTGTTAATTGTTTTAACCAGAGTGTAAAAAGTAGACTGTGGTTATATTTTTTTAGTGCTGGGTCTTAGGGGTTTGGCTTAATTGAGGTTTAAAGAAAAAAGTCGCTATGGCTGCCTTTAAGCGAAAAGAGGAAGGAAGGTTCAGAGGGACTATCTGATGGGCTGCTTTATGCTTCATGTGTTCTAGTGTCAGACAGCGATAAACAGTGTTCTTCTTGTGCTGGTGTTTGATTAAAAAAAGGCGTGGATTTTTTCTGTAATTTTCTTTTTCTTTCTTGCTCAATTTGATCAATGAGAGAGGTATAGACTGTAAAAGGAGCTCCTTCTTTTGCACTCACAGCTCTAAGCAGGCTAAAAATATTACCATTTTTCCCCAGATTAAAAAAATTACTAATTGTTTTACCCTTGCCAATTCCTTTGCTGCTTGGTGAGATAGGAGGAAAGTTTTCAATTTTATCGCTCCACTGATTTAAAAAGATTTCTAAATCTTCAGGGTTGTTAAAATCATGCTTTAAAAGTTCTTTCTCCATTTCACCAAGTAGCCAAATACGTACAGATCGCTTAGTCTCTGTTGTTTGCCAGCGCCATCGTTCATTTTCTTGTTTATTTTGAATGGTATCTCTTAGTTGTCGTATCTCTTGCACAATAAAACGTGTTAGTTTGTTTGCCATGGTATTTCACTTTAGTCCTTTAATAAAGTACAGTTTCAGTTGTGACTCTAGCAAAGTACCAGTCGTAGCTCTATCTGTAATTTTATTATTTTTTTAAATTAAAGTGTAAAAGGTTTATTAAGTTGATTGCTGTTGGCTCTGAAAATGAAATAGAACAATAGTATCGGTAATATGTTGGCACTGTGTTAATAGTTGCTCTGGAAAATGAATGAGCTGTAATTTTTTTGAGCGTGGTAATTTTTTAATAAAGGCTTCTATTTTTAAAGCATGTGATAAAATACTATGGATTTGCCAGCAAACGGCTAATTGTTTGGGTGGAAATGCACGGGTGTATTTGCATTTAGGGCTGCCTTGTAAATGCTCTTGATAGCGACGCTTTATATTGGTGGTATAGCCAGTATAAAACGCACTATTACTGCACTCTAAGATATAAATATAGTAAACTGCCATAATTATTTTATATTTTTATGGTTTAATTTTTAAGTTTCTTGGCCTAGTTTTCTTCTTGTAGAGCATGTAGTAAAGCGCTTAACGGGTGTTTAGGTTTAAAACCTTTGAAGCGTTTGGTTTGGCAACGGCAAGAAAACCCAGTCGCTAGAATTTGTTCTTTGTTATATTGCTCTATAGTGTTCTGCCAGTGTTGCCGAAATAGTTTTCCTGAGTTTTCTACATGTTCAGTTTCATGGCCGTAGGTGCCGGCCATACCGCAGCAGCCACTTGGAATAATATTTAATGTTAAATTAAATTGCTTGAAAATATCCAGCCATTGTTTCGTGCTTTCGGGTAATAGTGACTTTTCTGTGCAGTGTTGCAATAGTGTATATTCAATGGCAGAGTGATATTTTTTAGTAATACTAGAATGAATATTAATAGATTTTAGCCACTCTGAAAGTAATAAAATGTTAAACTCTGGTTGCCGACTGGTTTGGCTGCGATAGTCTTGGTATTCATCGCGATAGCAAAGTACCGTGCTGGCATCAAGGCCAATCATGGGAATATGGGTGTTAGCAATTTGGTTAAAAAATTGACTGTTTTCTTCGACAAGCTGTTTAAAGTTGGCTAAAAATCCTTTTACATGCATGGCCTTACCATTTTTTTTAAAAGGTAGAATCAATGGCTGATAGCCCAGTTTTTTAATAAGCGTATACGCATCAATGACGAGTTCTGCCTCGTAAAAGCTGGTAAATGGGTCTTGCACAAGAATAACTGCTTTTTCTCTATCGGCTCTAGAAAGTTGATGTAAGTCATTTAGGTTATAAATAGGAATCTGTGCTTTTTTTAGCCTAACACTTAAACTGGGTGTGCTTAATCTGGGTAGATCCGCTAAGCCTAACTGTTTTAGAAGGTAAGTGCTGATTGGGTTATGAGATAACGCGTTAAAGAGTCTAGGGGTGGTGGTTTGTAGTGGTAATAAAGATTCGATATGGGCAATGAGATAATCTTTTAATGGCCGTTTATTTTTTTGATAGTAATGGTTTAAAAATTTTGCTTTGCTATTTGGAATATTCACTTGTACGGGGCAGGCAGTTGCACAGCCTTTGCAGCCTAGGCAACCTTGTAGGGCATGATACACTTCTTTTTCAAATGTCGAGGTGAGCTCGCCTGTTGAATCTTGTCGGCTCCACTCACGTAATAAGCTGGCACGACCTTTAGGAGAATGCAAGCGGTTATTTGTGACTTTATAGGAGGGACAAATCACTTGATCTTTCTGGTAGGTAAAGCAGGTGCCATTGCCATTACAGCGTAAAATAGTTTGATAGTTATTTTGATGAGTTAGATTAATTTGCTTGTCATAATCGCCACGTAAGGTGCTGCGAATCGGTAATAATGCTTGTGGTTTATAAGGTGAGGAAACCAATTTGCCGGGGTTTAGTTGGTTAAAAGGATCAAATAAGCTTTTAATTTCAGCCATGAGATTATAGAGATTGTCGCCAATGTAATCCTTAATGTAGTGGCCACGATAGCCTTTGCCATGTTCACCCCAGAGTAGGCCATGGTATTTTTTAACCAGTTTTGCTGTTTCTTCAGTAAGTGTTGTTATGAGTGTAACGTCATGTTCTTGCTTTAAATCTAACGCTGGACGGACGTGCAAACAGCCGACATCAACATGGCCAAACATGCCATAGGTGAGCCCATGTTTTTCCAGCAATTGCCGTAATTCGAAAATATAGTCAGCCAAATATTCGGGGGGGACAACAGTATCCTCGATAAAGGGTAATGGTCGACGCTCGCCTGGACTATTGCCTAGTAAACCAACACTTTTTTTACGTAGATTCCAGAGGGTTTCAATTTGCTTCGGGTCTTGGGTGCTAGTATAACCTGTGGGAATGATTTCCCCGGTTTTATTATTTAACTGTGCTTGCAATGGTTTGGTTTTATCTTGCAGTTCTTCAAGCGTATTGGCCGTAAACTCAATGAGGTTAAGGGCGCTTAAATTTTCAGGAAGTTTGCCTTGAAAAAACTCCTCGAGCTCAGTGTAAATCGGATCTTTTTTGGCAAGATTTAGCACATTATCATCGATGGTTTCGATCGAAGTTGGGTTGATTGCGAGCAACTGGTGGGCACTTTTTAAGGCATCTTGAAAATCAGTATAAAATAAGGCGAACACCTGCTTGAATTTTGGAATTGGCATTACGTTTAATTTCAGTTCGGTAACAATGGCCAGAGTGCCTTCTGAGCCAGCAATCAATTTATTTAGATTCAGGGCGTGATGATTGTTGTTATTACTTTGGCATTGGGCAAGGTTATAGCCGGTCATATAGCGGCTTAATTTAGGAAAACGTTGATTAATTTCCTGCTGATGAGCTATTAGCTTATTTGATAATTGATTAGATAATACTTGTAGCCGAGGTGAGTTTTTTTTGAGATCTTGTGCTGAGGGGTGAGATTGAATGCTATGCTGACTACCATCAGCGAAGATGCAGGTGCTTTCGAGAATATGATCGCTGGTATGGCCATAAATGCGTGACCCTTGTCCGCAGGCGTCTGTATTGGTCATGCCCCCTAAGGTCGCCCGATTACTGGTGGATAAGCTCGGAGCAAAAAAAAGGCCGTATTGTCTTAAGGCATCATTGAGTTGATCACGAATGACACCCGATTGCACACGCACCCAGCGCTCTTTTGGATTAATTTCAAGGATTTGAGTTAGGTATTTTGATGTGTCAAGAATAATGCTAGCGCTTAAAGATTGGCCGTTGGTGCCAGTGCCGCCACCCCGAGCACTTAAAGCGATATGGCGAAATCTAGTTTGGGTAAGTAATGTTGTTATGCAAAGGATATCTTGGGGGTGACGCGGGGCTATGACCGCTTGTGGCAAATTTTGATAAATGCTGTTATCTGTTGCAAAGACAATACGGTTGCCAAAATCCGTATTGATATCGCCAGAGAATGTGCTTTTTTTTAGCTCATCAACAAAATGTTGGTAATTAGCATGCAGAGAATACAAAGCTTAGGTTCCCTTAAAGTATGATATTAAAGTTTATTTTATTGATTATTTTAGATTGTTTTTTACTAGGTTAGACGCAGATGGCTGTGATACTAAAGCAAGCTTTAATACCTGGCCTTTACGAATATCAAACGGACGTGCGCTATATAACTCAATGACAGTAATTTGTGGGGCAGTGAAAAACATGGGCTTGGCTTTAAATGTCCAAATATCTTTGCCGGGAGCGCCGATCATATTGGTTTTAGGTGCATCATAACGTTGGTTAACGACGTCTAAAAGATCATGGTCATAGGACTTTAAAAACCATGAAAAGCCAGTGGTTGGATTGGCAGGGACTTTAATTTCAAAAGTTTGCCCGGGCTTGGAAACAACGAGAGCTTTGCTATTGTTAAATGCCTGGGTGAATGACTGATGAGTATTTGTATTATTTGTATTATTATTTGCTGTTGCAGCATAATTGGTCGAATTTGTTGCTAAAAAAGACAATAGCAGGCAGCACGCACTGATGCTAATAGCAAAGCGATTATGGCGAGTGAGTTGAGAGATTTTCATAATATTACCCTTAATTTTAAAGCTGATGCTCATTATTAATGCTTATTTTATTACTTGTTTGTTTGTTTGCTTGATTAAACCATTATTTGGCATTGAGCGGGTAGTTTTTATTGAGTGCTGCAAGCACAGCGAATACTGCAGGTTTGGTTGTATTGTGATTATTGATATGAGTTTTGAGGTAATTATAAGTAGTTAAGATGCGTTCAGCGTTATTAACTTTACCGTAGTGGGTTTTAACATAGTTAAGGTTATTTTGATTGGCTTTGATTGCGAGTGCTAAGCGTGTTTGCCTAACACCTTCGATAAAACGTAAGCAATTTAAGGCCGGTAGCAGGGTGTTATTATTTTTAGGCAGTTCGCGCTTTTCAATTTGAACGGCAATTGCACACTCTTTTTTTAATTGGCCGGTCGAATACAGTGCGGCATGTGTAGATAAATTGAGACTTAAAGTTGTTAAAGTAGCCGTTAATAACAGAATGAGGGTGCGCTTTTGCTGCATTGTCAAGTTCTCGCTTTAATTATCTCTTGTGATAGAGTTTATTGGGACATTATCACTCAGGTGGACAAATGTGAAGAGGTGAGGGAGGGTGCATGCTGACAGAGTTTAAAATTGAAACAGATTTTGGCACACTGGCGGCTAAGCGCTGGGGAGTTGGCACACGTAAGGTGTTAGTTATGCATGGTTGGCTCGATAATGCGGCAAGTTTTGATGTTCTGGCGCCGTTACTAGCAGACACTGAGTGCGTTGTTGTTGATTTTTTAGGACATGGGTTGTCAGATCATTTACCTGGGCAAAGGTTATATAGCTTAGATCTGCATATTCAGGGAATAGAGCAGGTCATTGATTTTTTAGGCTGGGCGACATTTTCAGTGTTGGGTCACTCTTTAGGAGCGATTGTTGGAAGTTGTATTGCTGCCGATAGCCGTTTTTCAAAGCGTGTCGATAGTTTAATCTCTTTGGATGCGCTAGGGCCGTTGTCGGCAGAGTTAATGGCGTCGGATCACCCGGCTGTCGAAGTAGTTGATAAAATGCGTTCACGCCGCCATCGTGCACCACGTATTTATGAGTCAGTTGAGCAAATGTACCAATCACGTGCCCGTGCTAATCAGCTTGATACTAAATTTATTAAGGGCTTGGTTGAACGTGGCGCAAAGGCTGTTAATGAGGGTTGGATGTGGCGCTTTGATCCTAAATTATTGATAAAAAATAAATTAAAATATGTAAATGAAACGGCTGTGTTCGCTCTATTGAAAAAATTAACATGTCCAGTTGCCTTGATTCGGGCAAAGCATGGTATCTTGCCTAGAAATGCTGGGTTCAATCAGCGCTTAGCAATGGTGAATACGCTTTATTTTTATGAGCTTGATGGGGGACATCATGTTCATTTAGAGGCAGCAACTCAAGTGGCAAATTGTATTCAAGAATTTTGGCAGCAGATCTCCCTGGCGTGAGCTCAGGCTTGAATCCAAAGAGGATGGGTGTGACAATAGCGACGCTAAAATTTTTATTATTTATTATGAGGACGGCATGTGAGTGTACAGCCTATCGTTTGGCAACATGATGCGACGCTAATTGGTACAAGTTGCCTGTATCAACCATGGTTAGAACGGCCTTATTGCTTAACATCGGCAATAAAGCGAGCGACTCGCCGCTTTTCGGTGCGTGTATTGTCAGAAAGCTCTAAGCCTTTACAGGCCCTTTATCAATCGGATGATATGATTTATCAAGAGAATCAAGTGTGGGAGCGTGAAGTTTATTTATGTGGAGACGACACACCCTGGGTGTATGCGAGTGTGGTCTTTTCTTCAGCCCATCCCCCTGAAATATTAACGTCCTTAGGGAGTCGCCCGTTGGGAGAAACTTTATTTTTTCACCCCGATGGCCGTGATGTTGTACGTTCAAGAATGGAATATGCGGCTATTGAGCGTTGTTGTGGTGTTTATTTGCCTGCATTTGATCTGTCATCTCAAGAGTGTTTGTATGCACGTCGTTCTGTTTTTTCACCGCATTGGGGGCAGGTTTTAGTGACAGAAATTTTTCTTGATATGCTGCCAGCCTACCCTGTCGAAGAGACAGTACTCGCGCATAAAAATTAATTCTTTAATTCTACAGATGATAATAATGATAATTTTGAATCAGGTACTGCTAAAGTGAAAGCACAGATTTACCCTTATTTGCAACTGATGCGATTACATAAACCCATTGGTGTGGTGCTTTGTCTGTGGCCATCACTGTGGGCATTATGGCTTGCTACATCGGGTCGGCCGTCACTCGCTTATGTCATTATTTTTGTGTTAGGTGCGATTGTTGTGCGTGCAGCCGGGTGTGTGATTAATGACTATGCTGATCGTAATTTTGATGCGCATGTTGCAAGAACAGCCTATCGGCCATTAGCGCAAGGCTTAATTTCTGCAAAGTGTGCGTTGGTTTTATTTGCTATTTTGACATTCATTGCATTTTTACTGGTGTTGCAGTTGAATATAATGACAATCTTATTGTCTATTGTTTGCATCGTTATGGCGGTGATTTATCCCTTTAGTAAGCGCTTTACTCACTTTGCCCAGTTTGTGTTGAGTTTACCCTTTAATTGGGGGGTGATTTTGGCTTATAGTGCGACCATGAATAGTGTGCCGGTTGAAGCATGGTTGTTATTCGCTGCATGCTGCGCTTGGACCTTGGCCTATGATACGATGTATGCCATGGTAGATCGCGAGGATGATATTAAAATTGGCTTAAAGTCAACGGCGGTTTTTTTTGCTCAGTATGATCGCTTGGCTATTTTTATCTTTCAATTGTTATTTATTCTTGGGCTGGTTGGCTTGGGTGGGTTATTGAAGCTTGGGCCGTGGTATTTTGTTGGTTGTGTGAGTGCGGTGCTATTTTCACTGTACCAGCAAAAGCTGATTTTTAAACAGCAAGCCCAGCCGTGTTTCCTCGCCTTTATGAATAATAACTGGCTTGGTGCTGTATTTTTCTTTTTTATTGTTCTTAATTATTACTTATAGCTTTTAGCTGTGATTTAGCCGGTGGTTTGAGCGGAGGGTAGATGAAATCAGTACAGGGTGGCCCATTGCCTACGCATGATCTTCCTGATGATCTTTTGCATATATTTTCCAAGCATTGGCTCAATTGGCAAGCGCAGGTGAGTGCTTTAACACTCGTATTGCCCAATGATTTCTATCAGACAGTCGCGCGGTTGTGGAGCAGTAGCCGCTTTATTATGGATTATTGCCTACAAAACCCCGAACAACTCGCGGTCTTATTTAAGAGTCAAGGGCTGGGGGCGGAGTTAGTTAGTCAGGGCGCCTATCAGCATAAACTTGCTATATTGATGAATGATGTCCATTGTCTTGATGGGTTAAAACGTGAGTTACGACGGTTTCGTCGTTATGAGACCGTTAGGATTGCTTGGCGTGCTTTGGCCGGTTGGAGCGAGGATAAGCAGACGCTCACGGAGCTTTCTGCTTTGGCAAACAGCTGTTTGATTATGAGTTTTGATTGGCTTAAGCGCTATTTAAAGCCAGTTTATGGTGAACTGAATACACACGACGCAGAATTGCTTGTGCTTGCTTTAGGAAAACTCGGTGGTGGTGAGCTTAATTTTTCTTCAGATATTGATTTAATCTTTGCCAGCCGAGGTCAAGGTGTGACAACAGGAGGGCGTCGTCAGGTTGATGAAAAGTCTTATTTTAACCAGTTGGCTCAGTATTTAATTCAAGTTTTAAATGATGTGACTGTTGATGGGTTTGTTTATCGGGTTGATGTGCGCTTGCGGCCGTATGGTAATAGCGGCCCACTGGTGATGCCATTGGAGGCGATGGCTGTTTATTACCAACATCAAGGTCGTGCTTGGGAGCGTTATGCCTTAGTCAAAGCACAATTGGTGATCGGCTCTTTAGTCGGAAAGCAAGAATGGTTGGCAATTTGTACGCCTTTTGTCTACCGACGTTATGTGGATTATGGTATTTTTTCAGCATTAAGAGAGCTAAGAGCGCAAATTTTATTAGAGGCTGAGAAAAAGTCAAAAAGCTGTATTAAGCGCGGCATTGGCGGCATTCGTGAAGCTGAATTTAGTGTACAAGCTTTACAACTGGTTTATGGTGGGCGTTTAGTTGCCTTGCAAACCAGTTCATTTATTCATGCCTTACAGGCTCTTGACGAAGCCCAATTGATTGATAGCGCTGTTGTGCGTGCCCGTTTAGCAGATTATTTATTTTTACGGCGAGTTGAGAATTGCCTGCAAATGTATGCAGATGGACAAGAACATCAATTGCCGGCTGATGCGCTGACTCAGTTACGCTTAAGCTATGCTTTGGGCTTTGAACATTATGCAGCGTTTGAGAATCAGTTAAATCGTGTACAACAACGGGTGCATGCGTGCTTCCTTGAGTCGGTTCATGTTCCGGATGAGGCGGGGGACGCTGCAACTGATATTAATGCTCATACCGGTCATGTGCATGTTAAGCCCTTAATTGATTTAGAACATAACCGTTTGGAAGTGCTAACCGTAGAGGATGTCAGTACTTGGTTGATGACCTTTTCTGTCCCGATCGCAGGGGCTGATGATGGCCATGTGGATGATAAGATGATGATGGCGATTGCAACTAGCATTACAAACTTATTTCATTCACGAACCTGTCGGCATATGTCAAAGCAAGCGGCCAAGCGGTTATTGGCGGTTTTGCCAGCGATCTGTGTGTCGATACCAGAGCAAAATAAGGCACATGCATTAGAGCAAGTGTTTTTGGTGCTGGAGGCGATTGTACGCCGCAGTGCCTATTTGTCTATGTTGGCTGAGCATCCTGTTGTACTGCAGCGCTTTGTTGATATTGTCAGCCAGAGTGCTTGGGTGGCGCAGAATTTACGTGATTACCCGTTTTTATTGGATGATTTAATTACGCCGGGGTATTTTGCTGATTTTGATATAATGGGCTTAGAGCAACGCTTGTCACGTCAATTGAGCTATTGTGAAGAGAATGAAGAGCGTCAATTTGACATATTGCGCGAGTTTAAGTTGATGACACAGATGCAAGTGGCTGCGCTCTACCTCGATGGCAGTGCTGATGAGTCTTTTACACCCGAGCAAATTCTTGCTAATACGGCTGAAATATTGGTCCGTGCGATCTACCGTATGACGTTAAATAAGCTGGCACTTGATGAAGAAGACTGCCCTTTCGCTATTATTGCTTATGGTAAACTTGGCTCGGCAGAGATGAATTATGGCTCGGACCTGGATCTGGTATTTTTGTATGATAGTCGAAAAATAGACACCGCGATTATTAGTCGTTTAGCGCGAAAAATTGTCAGCGCCTTAACAGCACGAACACAGCAAGGGGTGTTGTATGAGGTGGATACACGATTACGCCCTTCGGGAAGTGCAGGTTTATTGGTTAGTGATATCCAGCACTTTAAGCGTTATCAGCAAGAAGATGCTTGGGACTGGGAGCATCAAGCCTTAGTGAAGGCGCGTTTTATCTGTGGGCATGGGCTATTGTCTAAACAGTTTGAGGACATTCGTGGTCAAGTGTTGTGTCAAACGCGTGATCGGGCGGAATTAATTAAGAGTATTAGCCGGATGCGTCAGAAGATGCATGATTCATCTTCGCCTAGATCAGCGGGCCATCAGTTATTATCACTAGCATTGAAGGGGTTGCCGGGGGGGAGCATTGATATTGAGTTTATCGCGCAATACTTTGTCTTGGCTTTGAGTGCGAAAGTGCCTGATTTGGTGAGCGCGCGTGATAGCTTATCTATACTCAAGATAGCCTTCAAACATCAGCGAGTAAGCGAAGAGGATTATCTGCAGTTAACGACAGCATTAAAGTTGTATAAGACGGCATTGATGGATTATATTTTGCTTGCTGATGAAGATACAGATCGGTTAGAATGGCACCGTCACCAAGTTCAACAGCGTTGGCAGCAGTGGCAACAAGGGCGGTTAGACTTACTATAACCATTTGCATCCTAAGGCATTGTAGCAGATAATGTGTCAAATTTACAAGGGGATCAATCGATGTCTAATCAAAAGCCAGTTCGTGCGTGTGCCGTGCCACGTTATGATGTGACAAAAAAGGACTTGCCCTTATCTTGTCCGATGCCGCAGATGGAAATTTGGGATGCTCATCCACGGGTCTATTTACCGATTGAAGAAACAGGGACAGCAACGTGTCCGTACTGTGGTGCGGAATTCCATTTGACTAACAAAAGTTAAGCCTGCGTGAAAAATATTTTAATTGTAGGTCCCTCCTGGGTGGGGGACATGATGATGTCTCAGTCTTTGCTTAAAGTCTTAAAGCAGCAGCATGCAGAAGTTAATATTGATGTTCTCGCGCCGAATTGGACATTTGCGTTACTTGCGCGTATGCCGCAGGTTCGTGAAGCGATCTCGGCACCGTTTGCGCATGGTCAATTTGCCTTTAAAGAGCGAGTACGTTTAGGTCAGAGCCTACAAGAAAAACACTATGATCAGGCGATTGTGCTGCCAAATTCATGGAAGTCGGCGGTGGTGCCGTGGGCGGCTAAAATTCCTCAGCGTACGGGTTGGTTGGGTGAGTTTCGTTATGGCTTGCTTAATGATGGAAGAAAGCTGGATAAAGTGAAATATCCGTTAATGGTGCAGCGGATGGTGGCCTTAGCGTATCCAAAGGGCAAAGAAATTTTACCCTCAATGTGCCCGAATCCTGAACTGATTGCCGATGAAAATAACGTCAAGCAGGCTTTGGAAAAATTTAATTTAAATATGCAATCTGGGCCGATTTTAGCCTTATCACCCGGGGCAGAATTCGGCCCATCGAAAAAATGGTCACCTGACTATTTTGCGCAAGTGGCGCTTGAGAAAATTCAAGCGGGTTGGCAGGTGTGGTTATTTGGTTCTAAAAAAGATGAGGCGGTCGCCCAAGAGGTTTTGGCAAAGGCTCCGGGCTGTATAGATTTAGTTGGTAAAACGAACTTAGAAGAAGCGGTTGATTTACTGTCTGCAGCAGATCAAGTGGTTTCGAATGATTCAGGTCTGATGCATATTGCCGCGAGTTTGGGTAAGCCAACTGTTGCGATTTATGGATCGACAGATCCGGGTTTTACTCCGCCGCTAGGTAAAAAAGTTAGAGTATTAGAAAAAGAATTAGATTGCCGTCCTTGCTTTAAGCGAGAGTGCCCTTTAGAGCATCATCATTGCATGGATTCTATTAAGCCTGATGAAGTCTTACACGCGCTAGATCAATTGCCATGAGAGTGCTGATTGTTAAAACCTCATCACTCGGTGATGTGATTCACACGTTGCCTGCTTTAACAGATGCAATGCGCCGCATTCCTAATTTAGAAGTGGATTGGGTGGTTGAAGAAGGTTTAGCAGAAATTCCAGTCTGGCACCCAGCGGTAAAGCAAATTATTCCGATTGCACTGCGGCGCTGGCGTAAAAGTTGGCGTAAAGCCTGGTTATCAGGTGAGATAAAATCCTGTATTCAACAGCTCAAGCAAACCCCTTATGATAAAGTCATCGATGCGCAGGGTCTTTGGAAAAGTGCTTTAGTGGCGGTTTGGGCACAGGGAGAACGCATTGGCTTAAACCAGCAGAGTGCGAAGGAAAAAGGCTTGTCTTTTTTCTATGAAAAGACAGTGAATGTACCCAAAGGTCAGCATGCCGTTGAGCGGGTGAGACAATTATTTGCAGGTGCATTAGGTTATAGT
The DNA here is from genome assembly GCA_001644975.1 of Piscirickettsiaceae bacterium NZ-RLO1. Classification (GTDB taxonomy): domain Bacteria; phylum Pseudomonadota; class Gammaproteobacteria; order Piscirickettsiales; family Piscirickettsiaceae; genus Piscirickettsia. The sequence goes on along the minus strand of LVCQ01000026.1, from coordinate 12,554 downwards.
TTATCTGATTTAGATATTGATTACGGCCTTAATTTTGTCCAGGCTGATCTATTAAATGGTCAGGGTCAGCAATCAAATCAATCGAATGATTACCTCGTATTTTTGCATAGCACCGCGTGGGAGACAAAAAAGTGGCCCCTGCGCTATTGGCGTGAGCTGTGTCAACATGCTGCTCAGGGTAATTTTCAGGTCAAGCTACCCTGGGGCAGTGAAGAGGAGCGGCAAACGGCTTTGCAGATTGCTGATGGTTATTCACATGTTAGTGTGTTGGAGAGAATGACGCTGAGCCAGATGCGGGTGTGTTTACAAGGTGCGAAAGGCGTGGTCGCGGTGGATACCGGGCTTGGCCATTTATCCGCTGCACTAGCTGTGCCTTGTGTTTCTATGTATGGGCCGACTAACCCGGTGTTAACATCGACTTATGGTAAAAATCAGCAACACTTGCATGCAGATTTTCATTGTGCGCCATGTTTAAGTCGACGTTGTCAATATAGCGCAGATGATACATTGGCGTTGTGGCCGCGCTGCTTTACGACGGTGCAGCCTGATATGGTGTGGAGTACACTTGATCGATTAATGTGTGGAGTGTCATCGTGAAGGTTTCGGCGTATGTGATCGCTTATAATGAAGAAGAGAAAATCAGAGACTGTGTCCAGACCTTATTATGGGCGGATGAGATTATTGTCGCTGATTCTGGCAGTACCGATAGAACGGCTGCATGGGCAGAAGAACTCGGCGCTAACGTGGTGCAAGTCCCCTTTAATGGTTTTGGGGATTTACGCAATCAGGCCATTGCTCATTGTACTGGAGATTGGGTTTTTAGCTTAGATGCAGATGAACGCTGTACATCAGCGGTGCGTGATGAGATTCTTGAGATTATTCATCGCCCTGAAAGTGAACGCGTGGATATTTATCAGGTGCCGCGGCGTAACTTTTTTTTAGGTCGCTGGATTAAGCATGCAGGTTGGTATCCTAATTATCGTCAACCCCAGCTTTTTCGCCGTGGTAGCATGAGCTATGACTTAAAGCCGGTGCATGAGGGTTATATTTCCCATAGCGATAAACCAATAGGTGAGTTAACATCGGCGATTTGGCAAATTCCTTTTAAAAATCTAGATGAAGTGATGCATAAGGCAAATCGTTATTCAACTTTGGGCGTTGATAAGCTGGTTGAACGTGGCAAGCAAGGCTCATTTGCTAAGGCTTTATTGCATGGCTTTTGGTCGTTTTTTAAGCATTATCTACTTAAGCGTGGTTTTTTAGACGGTTGGCCTGGTTTTATTATTGCATTGGGTAATTTTGAAGGGACATTTTACCGCCATGCTAAGTTAACTGAGCGTCAGGCGAGTTGGTCTTTGCCTAAGAGTGAACAGGTACTAAAAAAAGATTAGTCATGGATATTTCTGTTGTCCTTACGACTTATAACTGGCCTGGTGCGCTGGAGTTGGTGATTAATAGTCTGTTGTCACAACAAACCCAAGCGAGTTTTGAGCTGGTGATTGCTGACGATGGCTCGACATTTGAAACAACGCAATTGATTGATAAGATTAAAACCACGTGTTCTCGTTCTATCCCGATTCAGCAGGTATGGCAAGAAGATCAAGGGTTTCGTGCAGCGGCTTGTCGCAACAAAGCAGTGGCTCAAGCCAAAGGCGCGTATATCGTTTTTATCGATGGCGATTGCATCGTGCCAAATTACTTTATTCAGCGTCATTATGAGCTGGCTAAAACGGGTTGTTTTGTCGGTGGTAATCGTATTCTACTCAGTAGGCATTTTACGCATGATGTGCTTGCTCATAAAATAAATTTGGCTGATAAATCTCTGTGTTATTGGATGGCTAGACGAGCACTTGGCCAGTGCAACCGTGTATTGCCTTTGCTAAAGCGTTCTTTGGGTGCTTGGCGTGAACGTAAACAAGTATGGCAAGGAATAAAAACGTGTAACATGGGGGTTTGGCGAGCGGATGTTTATGCCGTTAATGGCTTTGATGAGAGTTTTACCGGTTGGGGCTATGAAGATTCGGACTTTGTCATTCGCTTATTGCGGGCAGGAATAAAACGTCTGGATGGGCGTTATTATGCGCCGTTATTTCATCTTTGGCATTCAGAAAATAGCCGAGGCCAAGAGCAAGAGAATTTAATGCGTTTGCAACAGGTGATTGATGGTATACATAGCCAAGCGCATGTTGGTATCAGTCAATATTTAAATTAGGAGTGTCGTGTATGATTATTGTTACCGGTGGCGCAGGGTTTATTGGTAGTAATTTAATTAAGCAGTTAAATGAGCAAGGGCACCGTGAAATTTTAGTTGTCGATGATTTATCCGATGGCAAAAAATTTGTGAACTTAGCTGATTGCGATATTTTAGATTATCTTGATAAAAACCAATTTATAGAAAAAATTAAAAATAATGATGATTTCTCGGACTATGTAAAAGTAGTATTCCATCAAGGTGCTTGTTCGAAGACGACTGAATGGGATGGCCGCTATATGATGGATAATAACTATGAATATTCAAAGCAGTTATTACATTATTGTATGGCACGAGGTATTGCCTTTATTTATGCATCCAGTGCCGCAGTGTATGGTGGTAGTGAGACCTTTAAAGAATCACGTCAATTTGAAAAACCGCTCAACGTTTATGGTTATTCGAAATGGCAATTTGATCAATATGTCCGTCAGTGTGCTTTATCTGCGCATAGTCAAGTGGTCGGATTGCGTTATTTTAATGTCTATGGACCAGGTGAGCAGCATAAAGGGTCGATGGCCAGTGTGGCGTATCACTTGAATAATCAAATGCATGAGACAGGCAAAATTAATTTATTTGCCGGTTGCGATGGGTATGAAGATGGTGAGCAACGTCGCGATTTTGTTTATGTTGGTGATGTGGTGAAAGCGAACCTGTGGTTCTTAGAGCATGCTGATGTTTCCGGTATTTTTAATATTGGTACAGGTGCTAGCCAGAGTTTTAATGATGTGGCGCGTGCAGTGATTGATTGGCACGGGCATGGTGAATTGAATTATATTCCCTTCCCAGATCACCTGAAAGGTGCCTACCAAAGCTTTACTGAGGCGGATATTCATGACTTGCGTTATGCTGGGTTTGATTCACGTTTTTTAACGGTTGAAGAAGGAGTCAAGCTATATTTAGATTGGCTACACGCGAGATAGTGGACTGATGATGCGTCGATTTTATACATGTTGTTTTTATTTGTTGTTACCGGTGATTTTTTTGCGGCTGTGGTATAAAGGCCGTAAATTACCGGCTTATCGTTGTCGTTGGTTGCAGCGTTTAGGTTGGGTGAAAATACCAAAAGAATATCAGCATGGCCTGTGGATTCATGCGGCATCTGTTGGTGAAGCTGTTGCTGCTAGCATGTTGGTGAAAACCTTACGTGAGCAAGGGGATAAGCGGCCGATTGTGATGACGACGATGACACCGACAGGTTCAGAGCAAGTTCAGCGCAGTTTAGCCGGTGACGAGGTCTACCATGTCTTTGTGCCGTATGATCTGCCCTGTGCAGTACGGCGGTTTCTTGATAGCGTACAGCCTAAGGTTTTAATCTTGATTGAAACAGAGGTATGGCCAAATTTACTCGCTGAAGCAAAACAGTATGATATTCCATGTGTATTGGTGAATGCACGATTATCTGCACGTTCAGCAGCTGGTTATCAGCGCCTGAAGGGCTTTAGTCGTTGGATGATGCGACAGTTTGATGTGATTTTAGCGCAAACCCGCGCAGATGCTGAACGCTTTATTCAACTGGGTGCTCACAGTGAGCGAGTAAAAATCTGTGGTAATGTAAAATATGATTTGTCCTGGCCGGAAAGTTTAGCTAGAGATGCTGTTAACCTGCGTCGGGTCTTTGGAGAAACGCGGCCCGTTGTCACTGTTGCAAGTACACATAAGGGTGAAGAAGAGTTAATTTTGAGAGCGTTTGAAATAATTTGGCAGATGCTCGATGTGGTTTTAGTATTAGTGCCTCGTCATCCCAATCGTTTTGCTGAGGTTAAAAAACTCTGTATAAAAACCGGCAAAGCATTCGCTTGTCGCAGTGATGGCGGCGATAATAATAAACACCCTGATCAAGAGCAACAGATTCAGCTATATTTAGGGGACTCCATGGGGGAGATGGGCGTGTATTATCAAGTCGCCGATATCACTGTGGTAGCGGGTAGTTTTCAGCCGATTGGTGGGCATAATATGTTAGAGCCAGCCTCTCTTGGTAAAGCGGTGATTACTGGACCACATGTGTTTAACTTTACTCAAATCGCTCAATTATTGGCGGATGCGAATGCGGCAATAAAGCTTACAGAGGCGAGTGATAGTCAGCATTTAGCAGATTGTATTACGGAGTTATTGAGTGATCCTGATCAATACACAGCGATGGGAGAACGGGGACAGGCTGTGGTTAAAAAACACCAGGGTGCGAGTCTTGCGACATTGGATGAAATCCGTAAAGTGATGAAACCACGCTGATATTATTAATCTAATTGCTGTCGAGTCAAACAGGCTGAATGTGGCCTGTGCATAGGCCTGCTTATTTTTTATTGATGGTTTTTCCATGGTTTTGCAATGCCGCTTGTATTTATGCAGTGAATTCGTTAATGTGTTTTTTCATTCAGCTCATTCAGATTTTGAATTAGGAGGACGATGTGAGGAAAACAGCACTGTATGATTTACAGGATCAACTGTCACCGCGTTGGGTTGATTTTGCTGGGTGGCAGATGCCGATTTATTATGGCTCGCAGCTAGAAGAACATCTGGCAGTGAGAAATGATGCAGGGATGTTTGATGTTTCACACATGCAGGTGGTGGATGTCAAAGGAGCTGATGCCAAAGCTTTTTTCTCTTATTTACTTGCCAATGATATTAATAAGCTCAAAGCCCCAGGAAAAGCTCTATATAGCTGCATGTTAAATCATGAAGGTGGGGTGATTGATGATCTTATCGTTTATTATTTAGGCGAAGAATATTATCGTATCGTTGTCAATGCCGGTTGTGCGGATAAAGATATTGCTTGGATTAAAGAGATTGCAAGTCAGTTTACTGTGACAGTTAGCACGCCTGAAGATGTTGCGATTATTGCTGTACAAGGTCCTCAAGCATTGGCTCGGGTTATTTCTGTGCTTTCTGCTCCTAAGGTTGAGCTGATTAGCCAACTGCAGCCGTTTGCTGTGGGTTCTATTGAAGGGTGGACGATTGCTCGTACTGGCTATACCGGTGAAGATGGTCTTGAACTGATTTTGCCAACGGACCAGGTTACTCAGGCTTGGCAAGACCTTATTACGGCGGGAATTACTCCGTGTGGTCTGGGGGCGCGAGATACATTACGTTTGGAGGCTGGCCTTAATTTGTTTGGTCAGGATATGGATGAAGTAACTCACCCTTATGAGTCTAATTTAGGCTGGACCGTGGCATTAGAGCCGAGTGAGCGTAATTTTATTGGTCGTAAGGCGCTAGAAAGCATCAAAACACAAGGTGCCACGCATCGCTTGGTCAGTTTGGTGATGACAGAAAAAGGCGTGTTGCGTCATGGTCAGAAAGTCATTGTTGAAGGCGTTGGTGAAGGTGTGATTACCAGTGGGACATTCTCACCCAGTTTAGGTGTGGCGATTGCTTTTGCTCGTATTCCTGTCAGTGATGCCGCGAGTGTTGAAGTTGAAATTCGTAATAAACGTTTTCCTGCGCATATCGTGCGTGGTCCTTTTGTTCGTATGGGTAAACCGTCTAAAGCTGTTGAGGAGATTCTGGCATGAGCCAAGTAAATAATGAATTAAAATACACAAAATCACATGAATGGGTCCGTGTTGAGGCCGATGGCAGTGTGGTGATTGGGATTAGTGATCACGCCCAGTCCTTACTGGGTGATGTTGTATTTGTTGAATTGCCTGAAATCGACGCTGAATATGACGCTGGGACTGAGGTGGGAGTGATTGAATCAGTGAAAGCCGCCGCGGATGCTTATAACCCGATTTCTGGAAAGGTGTTGGCAGTCAATGAAGCCTTGGTGGAGAGTCCGGAATTAATCAATGAATCACCTTTTGATGGCGGCTGGATGTATCGTTTAGCACCACATAGTGCAGCTGACCTTGATGGCTTGATGAATGCTGAAGCCTATGCGGCTTTATTGGCTGAAGAAGAGTAACTGGGGGTAACATGGCCTTTATTCCTCACACAAAAACAGATATCAGTCAGATGTTAGCGACGATTGGTGTGAAGTCTGTTGAAGATTTGTTTGATGAAATTCCAGCAGAATTAAAAGTGACAGGCTTAGATTTGCCTGACGCTTTGTCTGAAATGGCGATCTTGCGTTTAATGCGTGAGCGAGCAAGCCTGGATAAGTCCCAACTTAACTTTGTTGGCGCAGGTGCCTATGAGCACCATATTCCTGCAGCAGTATGGGATATTGTCTCACGTGGTGAGTTTTATTCTGCGTATACACCGTATCAAGCTGAAGCTAGCCAAGGGACATTGCAGTTACTCTATGAATATCAATCGATGATGGCCTCGCTGACAGGGATGGATGCGGCAAATGCCTCTTTATACGATGGTGCCAGTAGTTTAGCTGAAGCGGTGTTGATGAGTGTGCGCTTAAACCGTCGTTCAAAATCACGTCGTATTTTAGTTTTGGGTGCCTTGCACCCTGCTTATCGTGAGACCATTCATACCCTGGTGTCTAGTCAGAAAATTGAGCTCGTTGATGTGCCGTTTAATGTAGCCTCGGGTACGGTGCAGCTCAGTGACTTAGAGCCTTGGCAAACTGAAGATATTACTGCAGTGATTATCAGTCAGCCGAACTTTTTGGGTCAGTTAGAAGCGGTGAATGAGTTAACCGATTGGGCACATCAGCAACAGGCGATTGTTATTGCTGCTGTGAATCCAACCGCCTTAGCCTTATTACATGCGCCAGGTCAATGGGGTGAAAAAGGGGCGGATATTGCCTGTGGTGAAGGTCAGCCTTTGGGGGTGCCGTTGGCTTCAGGTGGCCCGTATTGTGGCTTTATGACCTGTAAAATAGCGCATGTGCGGCAGATGCCAGGACGAATTATTGGCCGTACGACTGATTTGGATGGCAAAGAAGGCTTTGCCTTGACCTTACAAGCACGTGAGCAACATATTCGCCGTGCGAAAGCAACATCGAATATTTGTACGAACCAAAGTTTATTAGTCACGGCGACGACGATTTATTTAGCGTTGCTGGGTTATCAAGGCTTAAAACAAGTTGCCACACATTCGTGTGCGAATAGTCGGGCTTTAGCTGAGCGAATTTGTCAAATTCCGGGGGTTGAGCAAGTTTATTCACGCGATAATAGTTTTCATGAAGTGGTAATTCGCTTGCCGATCAGTGCTAAAGCGGTATTGTCGGGCATGAGCAAAAAAGGGATTTTAGCCGGTTATGACCTAGGTCGAGACTACTCAACTATGGGACATTGTCTGCTTGTGTGCGTAACAGAAACGAAAGCAGCTCATGATTTAGAGCAATATTATGATGCTTTACTTGAGGTATTAAAAGCGGAGGGTGTGTCATGCTAATTTTTGAACGTTCTGCAACAGGGCGCACAGCAACCGCACAAGCACCGCGAGAAATTGAGTTAGTAGCGTTTGCTGAACAACACCGGCGCAAAGATAAGCCGGTACTGCCTGAAGTGTCTGAAATGCAAGTGGTGCGTCATTATACCCAGTTATCGCAGAAGAACTTCTCAATCGATAGCCAGTTTTACCCGTTGGGTTCGTGTACGATGAAGTATAACCCACGAGGGGCACATAAGGCGGCAAGTTTGGAAGGTTTCTTAAATCGCCATCCCTATTTAGCCGACCAGGATAATCAAGGCTTTTTAAGCTGCATGCATGAATTACAAGAGATGCTCGCTGAAATGACGGGCATGTCTGCGGTTGCCTTGTCACCGATGGCAGGGGCCCAAGGTGAATATGCAGGGGTTGCCATGATTCGTGCTTATCATCTGGATAACGGTGATTATGAACGTGATGAAATTCTTGTGCCGGATGCGGCGCATGGAACAAATCCTGCTTCTGCGGTGATGTGCGGTTTTAAAGTGAAAGAGATTCCAACAACGCGTGATGGCGATGTTGATATCGATGCCTTAAAAGCTATGGTTGGTGCAAAAACGGCGGGGATTATGTTGACCAACCCGTCAACTCTTGGCGTATTTGAGCGAAAAATTAAGGAAATTGCTGCGATTGTTCATCAAGCGGGTGGTTTATTGTACTATGATGGGGCAAATCTTAATGCTATTTTAGGACAGACACGTCCAGGGGATATGGGTTTTGATGTGATTCATTTGAACTTACATAAAACCTTTGCCACGCCGCATGGCGGTGGTGGCCCTGGTGCGGGTCCTGTGGCGGTGAGTGAGCGCTTAAAACCGTATTTGCCTATCCCTTATGTACAAAAGCAGACTAAAAGTAATCGCACTGAATATTGTCTTGTTGACCGTAAAGCAGCGCCGAAAAGTATTGGGCGGATGAGTACTTTTATGGGTAATAGCGGCGTGTTATTGCGTGCTTATGTCTATATTCGTTTACTGGGCAAGTCTGGTGTGGAGGAAGTTAGTCGGTATGCGACCTTAAGTGCAAATTATTTAATGGCACGCCTCGCGCAAGCAGGCTTTACTATGGCCTATCCAGGGCGTCGAGCGACTCATGAATTTATTTTAACGCTTGCAGCAGAGAAAAAAAGCATTGGCGTTTCAGCAATGGATGTTGCTAAACGTTTATTAGATTATGGCATGCATGCACCAACGACTTATTTTCCGTTATTGGTCCCAGAGTGCTTTTTAATTGAGCCGACGGAAACGGAAAGCAAGGAAGAATTGGATGCGTTTGTAGATGCAATGGTTAATATTCGTGCAGAAGCTGTTAAGAATCCTGAATTTTTACATGCTGCACCTTATACTTTGCCGGTGCGTCGTCTTGATGATGTTAAAGCGGTAAAAGAGTTAGATATTGCTTGGCAACAGGGTGTTGATAATAAATAATCTTACTTATTGTTTTATATAGGATAAATAACACTAAATTAAAAATGCTCTTTTTTAAAAAGGGCATTTTTTTACTTAGAATAAAACATTAAATTTTTTAATGTTAAACTCACTGATTTTTGTAGCCTTGAATTCATCCTTAGCTTAAAATATTTCGAAGCTATTTATTTTTTATGCACTAAGAGATATTTTAATGATTAATCAGCAACCAAAAGGACTTTACTTACTTTGTTTTACCGAGTTGTGGGAGCGATTTGGCTTTTATACAGTACAGACTATTTTGATCTTATACATGAGTAAAGGTCTATTATTTTCAGATCATCGTGCGTACTTGCTGTATGGCACATTCAGTGCATTACTTTACTTAACTCCTGTTTTAGGTGGTTTTGTTGCGGATCGTTATATTGGCTTTCAGCGCTCGATTATTTTGGGTGGCTTATTATTTGTATTGAGTTACTTGTTGTGTGCACTACCGGGTCAAGCCGCTTTTTTTTGGGGGCTGACTTTCTTAATTATTGCTAATGGTTTTCTAAAGCCGAATGTATCAAGTATTGTCGGCGAGCTTTATGAAAAAGATGATCCGCGTCGTGACGGAGGGTTTACACTATTTTATATGGGAATTAATATTGGTGCATTGATTCCCCCCATTTTTGCTGGAGATTTAGTGCACCAGCATGGTTGGCACAGTGGCTTTTTATTAGCTGCTGTTGGTATGTTTATTGGTTTAATAAGCTTTATTTATGGTCGTTATCGCTTGCAAGGGAAAGGTGGTGTACCTAAGACGAGCCCATTATATCCACAATTATCGACTTATTTTAATCGTATTCATCTTTTATTGGTATGCGCTATTGTTATTTGTGCTGTTGTTATTCATGCGCTATTTAAAATTCCGACAATAACATCAACCGTATTAATTATCGCATCCATCTTAATTGTGCTTTGGGTGTTAATTACTGCTCTGCGTGAGAGTGATGATATACGCAATAAAATGATTGCAGCATTGATTTTAACTATAATTTCTGTTGGATTCTGGGCATTATATAATCAAACCTTTACCTCACTTATGCTGTTTGCTGAGCGTAACATGCAGCCTAATTTTTTAGGTATGACAATTAATGCGGAATTTACTCAGTTTTTTAATCCGTTTTTTATCATTCTATTAAGTCCTGTATTAAGCCAGCTGTGGTTAAAACTAGATCGTTTTAAGCTTAATCCGAGCACACCGAATAAATTCTTTTTATCAACAATTTTTATGTTATTTGGTTTCATGATACTGGCCTTTGCAGCACGTTATTTAGGGCAGAATGGTATGGTGTCGGCAGGGTGGTTGGTTACAAGTTATTTTTTACAAACAGTCGGTGAATTATTAATTTCACCAATTGGCCTTGCGATGATTACTGTATTAGTTCCCAGACATTTGGTGGGAATGATGATGGGTGTTTGGTTTTTATCACAAGCGGCGGCTTTTTCTTTAAGTGGATTTTTAGCGACAATTTCTGTCGTGCCTGAGGGGTTATCAGTAACGCAATCATTGTTTGTTTATGCGCATGCTTTTTATCAATTCTCTTGGGTTGGGTTAGGCTTATGTATTGTTACATTGGTGCTTATTTTCCCTATTAGAAAATTAATTAATAATTAGAGTTAGTCCAAGAAGAGTACCTAAGATGGTTGTATAATGTGATCACCTTCTTTCTAACTTGTTCAACTTGTTTTTATGTTCTAGCTAATAAATAAACGTTAGCGGTTTAGTTTTGGAGTATGGTAGTGTAGTATATAAAATTTACTATAAAGGGATGAATGATAGCGTAAAGCGCTTATTATAACTGAAGCGTTGAGTCAGTTGAAGGCTAAGTAAAATGGAGGTTAGCACTTTATAATTCATTAAAACACTATGGACTTTGACATATCACTTTAATCAATCTTAAATTGCAGTTAACTCATTGCCGAGCTAGCTGTGGCCTTTGTCAGGCAAGTTTAACACTATGATTAAGATTGCTAATAAATAATGTCTATTTTACTAGGATAGCAATGAGACATTTTAGAAAAGTAATTCATTTAACAAGAGCATGGATAGCAGAAAAGAACAATATGCCAATATATGCTTTATGTAATCGCCAGGAGTTGCTAATGGGTGATACATCTAAAGTGATTTATGCAATGAAAAATAAACGGTTTAACCAAGAGTGCGATGTGATTGAATTGGTTAGTAATAGAATGGTTGTTGAAGGTTTTAATCAATCTGATTCATTTATTATTACTAATGCTGCTTATGATCGGCACGTTAATGAAAGATATGTAGTACAAAGTTTTCAATTTCAAGAAAAAGGTATTGTTGCTTGTTTTCGCAATACTAAGACAGGTTGCATGGTTAAAGGGCAGTTAGATAAAATAATTGAAGATGAAAAAATATCTCATAAAATTACAATTAAGCAATCAAAACAAATAATTGATTGCTTAATTGAGAGTGAAGTGACACTACGTTTGAAGAGAAAAATGAATTACTCAATGACGGTTTACTAGACTTTATTTTTTTATCCTATCGATAACCTTAAATAATGGAGGCTCCTTGCGCTTTCTTACCGAAAACTGGAAAGGATTATAATTAGTACCGATATCATAATGATCTACACCTTCTGACTTTTTAAGAAAGTCCACAGCAATGCATTCAATAAACAAATATGGAATGATTACAGTAAACTTAATTAAAAATGATGATGCCATAATCAGTATAAGATGGCTCCAGTCAACTTTTGTAAAAAATATAATTGGGTATGCAATTAGGATGTAAAAAAATTCGCCTGTAACTGTGGCCTGAAAGCTTCGTTTCCAGTAGTCTTTGCCTTTCATTTTAGTTTTTAATTTACTGACAATGTAAGCATTAATAGTTTCTCCAGTTAAACTTGCAAGAAAACCAGCTAAAAAAATGATAGGCATAAAACCAAATAGATGTGTGTAAGCGATTGAATCGAGATGGTCAATATTCGCATTAGTTGGAAAATTGGCCATGCCAGCTGAAACCATAACAAAAGTAAATGATGCAACTTGAAAGCCCCAAGTCATGTTCCTAGCAACACGATAGCCGTACACTTCAGCAACAATATTACATAAACAAAATGATATTGGTGCAATTATATTAGTTAATGGTGCGGTTAATGTTATATTGGTAAATGGTATGTTGAAGGAAACCATTTTATATAGTAATAACCCTGTCATCATTGGGAACATCATATACATCATATACATCATATACATCATATACATCATATACATCATATACATCATATACATCATATACATCATATACATCATATACATCATATACATCATATACATCATATACATCATATACATCATATACATCATATACATCATATACATCATATACATCATATACATCATATACATCATATACATCATATACATCATATACATCATATACATCATATACATCATATACATCATATACATCATATACATCATATACATCATATACATCATATACATCATATACATCATATACATCATATAGCTAAAACCTTATAAATTGACATAAT
>LVCQ01000025.1 GCA_001644975.1 Piscirickettsiaceae bacterium NZ-RLO1 | reverse complement strand
CTATAAAAAGAACCTTTCTAAGGTAATTATTTATGAATTTAAAATAATTTTTTAGATAAAACTTCCAGTTTATATTAAACTATTTTTTTAACCTTCAAAAGGAAATTTGATGTCATTAACTGAAGAACAACTTAGATTAATTGCAAACCTATTGCAGGAACAATTAAAGGAACATAAAGATTATTTACTCAACGCTATACGTTTAACCGTTTCTCAAAACCAAGATGAAGAGCTTGAAATCACCATTCGACAAAACCAACCTGTAGGGATAAATATAGTTCATCAAGCTATTTTCGAAACTATGGATATAGATCGTGATAAAACGATGAGTGCTAAAAGAAAGGAATATGCTGATAACTTTACTAAAAAGTGGCTTAAAGCCCCTTCAAAAGAAGGGAGGTGCACAGAAACTATTGTATATACTCCAAGATACTCTGAAAAAATATTTGATCAATACCTAGCTACATTTTTACAACAAGACCACCAAATCCATAATCAGCTACAAACAACTCCTCTACTCCCAGAGCTTGCTCACGAAGTAGCAGAATTTGCTATAGGAAAAGGACCATGCGCGAATCTTTTTTACCAAAATACAACAAGCTCAGAACCAGAACCAGAACCAGAACCAGAACCATCCTCAAGCTGTTGCGCGGTTCTCTAAAAGTCAAAAAGCAAGAGGGTCTTGCCTCAACAGCTATAAAAATTAAAATTTAATTGCATGGACGCTTGGGCCGTATGTCGGCTCTTTTTTGAGCTTAAAATTTATCATCAAACCTTTGCTACCCCATAAAAAATCAACTGCTAACAGCAACTATATTCATTTTTTAATAATTTTATGGATTTACACCATATTTTCACAGCCTCAATTTAGAAAATTTTTAAAACCGAGTAACAAAACGACTGCACGTATTGTGTGATACACTTTGTTCTGCCCTACAGCTAGATAACATAACCTCAAATCAAAATGACTAAAAATGTCTATAACCTGATAAATTTAATTTAATCTCATTAGAACCTAAATAAAAATTTAGATTTTTATCATTGATACTTATCACTTCGCCAATGCGAAAGATATTGATATTTTTTGATTTTAATTTTTCTAAAAATTTTTCTTCATTATTTTTATTTATGCTAAAGCACAGCTCATAATCTTCACCACCAGCAAGAGCGTATTGCCATTTTTCATGTAACGACAAATCAAGCAGATTAAATGCTGGGTGAAAAGGGATGTCTTCTAAATTAATTTTAGCCCCACAAGCACTTTGCCTCAACATATGCGTTAAATCTGCAGCTAAGCCATCTGAGATATCAATACAACTATTAGCATAATCTTTGAGCATTAAGCCCAACTGCCAACGTGCCTGAGGCAAACATAGTGCTTGCTCTATAAGCTCTACTGCTTTTTCTTTCTGATCATTATTAAATTGGATTTTACCCAACCGATGAGCCAACCCTAGTGCTGCTCCCCCTAACGGTCCAGAGACATAGATTACATCGCTCTCTTGCATTCTAGAACGCCTAAGCGCTTTATCTTTATCAACAGTACCTTGCACTTGCACGCTCAGACTCAGTGGCCCACGTGTTGTATCACCACCAACTAAACTCATACCCGTTTCAGCCAAAGCCTGGAAAAGCCCTTGGCTAAATGAACTCAACCAATCCTCATTAATTTCAGATAAAGTTAACGCTAGGGTTAACCAACGTGGTCGAGCGCCCATTGCAGCTAAGTCACTGGCATTAACCATCACTGCTTTATAACCAATATTAAATGGTTTTTCATCGGCAAAAAAGTGCACACCAGAGACTAAGCTATCTACCGATGTAGCAATCACTTCACCAGGCTCTAGCTCAAGTAATGCACAGTCATCACCAATCCCTAAAATAATGCCATTATTGTCTTCTTGCAAAGAAGAAGAGCGCTTAAAAAAGCGCTCTATAAGATCAAACTCATTTAGAGATGAAGACAAATGTTGCTTATTTTTGCTCATCTTTGCGTATCGTCTGGGCCACACGATCTAACACACTGTTGACAAATTTATGGGCATCTTCAGCACCAAAGGTTTTTGCCATCTCAACACCTTCATTAATCACCACACGATAAGGAATATCCAAACGCTCTTTAAGTTCATAGGTTCCAACACGCAACACCGCTAATTCAACCGGGCTAATTTCATCCACCCCGCGCTGTAAAAATGGCTTAAAAGTTTCGTCCAACTCACTAATTTGTGCTGGAATTGCATGCAAAAGTTCGTGAAAATATTCACCATCTAGATACTGCATTTCATTTGTCGAGCGAAATTGCATCTCTATCGTTGATAAATTATCACCGGTCATCGCCCATTGATACATGGCCTGTACAAGTATTTTACGGCTTTTATGGCGCATTTTTGGGCTCATATTACTCTCCAAGTATTGATGCGACATTCAGAGTCTCTATGAGTGCCATCGCCGCTTCTGCGCCTTTATTCCCAGCTTTAGTTCCTGCACGCTCTATAGCCTGCTCAATATTATCCGTTGTTAGCACGCCAAAGCTAATCGGCAATTCATGAGAGAGCATCACCTGTGCAATGCCTTTTGCACACTCCCCTGCCACATAGTCAAAATGAGGTGTGCCGCCACGAATCACCGCACCTAAAGCAATAATCCCAGCATATTGACGCTGACGTGCAACTTGCTGAACAACAAATGGTAGCTCAAATGCACCGGGCGCCTTAATTACAGTCAAGCTTTCCTCGCTAACACCATGGCGACATAAGCAATCGATCGCGCCACTAATCAAGCTCTCAACAATAAAACTATTAAAACGACCAGCAACAATGGCAATCTTGCCTTGAGGTGTAGTTAATTGGCCTTCTATGACTTTTACACTCATTTTTTTCACTCTATCTCTATACTTAACTCTAAAAAATCTAAATATCTAAGGTTTTAATCTTAATTAAAATTTAAACCTAATTAATTAATTTAAAGTAATTAATCTAGCCATTAGTTTAAGCGCTTTGCTTTAAACGCTGGCAATACTCAACTAAATCTGCAACCGTGCCAATCTTCAGGCCATGGGTTGTTGCATAATCAAACAGTTCATCGCGACGAGCCATATTACCATCATCACCAATAATCTCAACAAGCACACCAGCAGCAGAACAACCGGCCAAACGAGCGAGTTCAACTGAGGCCTCAGTATGCCCTTGACGCTCTAACACCCCACCATCGACAGCACGCAATGGGAAAATATGACCTGGCATGACAATATCTTGAGCCTTAGCATCACCTGCAATCGCCGTATGTATCGTTCTCGCTCGATCGAATGTTGAGATACCTGTAGTCACACCGACTGCGGCCTCAATCGATACGGTAAAATTCGTCTGGTATTGCGTGCCATTACAATCTGTAGGCACCATCATCGGCAACTTTAAGCGGTCACACATTTGACCACTCATCGGCAAACAGACTAAGCCTCGACCGTAGCGAATCATAAAATTAATTGCCTCAGGGGTCACTTTATCTGCCGCCATAATTAGATCGCCTTCATTTTCACGATCCTCATCATCAAGCAAGACCACCATGTTCCCTGCTTTAATTTCAGCAATTAGCTCTTCTGTAGTACTTAACATTTATAATTTCTGCCTCTTCGCCTTAATCTTTTCTTTATACAAACCCATGCTGTTTTAAAAAGTTTTCATCTATCGTCTGTTGATTGTGCTTATGTTGTTGCAATTCATTATTTTTATTATTATCACCGGGATAATTTAATAAACGCTCTAAATAACGAGCGAGCAAATCGACTTCTAAATTAACGATTGAGCCCACTTTATAATTAGGAATAATCGTCTTATCTTGAGTATGAGGGATAATATTCAGCGTAAATGTATCATTTTCTATATGATTGACGGTCAAACTGGCTCCATCAACACAAATCGAGCCTTTTACTGCAATATAACGCAATAACTCTGTAGGGGCTTTAATCCGATAACAATAAGAGCGCCCAGAAGGCTCAATCGCCACCACTTCACCCACACCATCAACATGGCCACTGACTAAATGGCCACCCAAACGTGAGCGTAGCTGTAAGGCTTTTTCTAAATTCACTAAGCTTCCTGACTTTAACTCTTTTAATGTCGTCAAATTTAAGCTTTCTATAGAAATATCCACACCAAAAGAGGTCCGATTACACACAACCACGGTCAAGCACACGCCATTAACCGCAATGCTATCACCCAACGCCACATCACCAAGATCCAAACAACCGGCAACAATCGTTAAGCGTGCATCCTCGCCTTGAAAGACCAAAGATTCAATCCGCCCAACTGCAGCAATTAACCCTGTAAACATAATGTTCAGACCACCGGTTTTAATATCAAGCGCATATCATCACCGAAACGACAAAGATCTTCAAGGTGTAACGCAATTTTTTCACTCATCTTAGTCAACGACACATCAAACAACGGCCGAGCCTGGCTACCTAATAATATCGTCGCCATATAAATAACCAACTCATCACACAACCCTTGATTTATCAAGGCTCCCGCTAATCTCGCCCCAGCTTCCACATGTAATTCATTGATGCCTTTTTCCGCTAATAGTCGCATACACCAAGCTAAATCAATCTTGTCGTGAATATCCATGGGTGCATAGGCAATATTTACCCCCAAATGACTTAATAACCGTGCTTGTTCACTATCTTGTTGCTGCTCACTAGTAATAATTAAAACAGCATCTACTTGCTTTAATATCTTCGCCTCTAACGCTATGCTCAGCTTACTATCGACAATCACTCGCATAGGCTGATCTTGTTCTAAAAACACCTCGCCGAACTCAGCAGGTCGTACTTTTAACTCTGGGTTATCACGCAATACTGTACCAATGCCAGTAAAGATGGCTGAACTGCGTGCGCGCAAACGCTGCACATCTTGACGGGAGGCAGCTCCAGTAATCCACTGACTTTCTCCCGACGCCATCGCCGTACGGCCATCCAAACTTTGCGCCATTTTAATACGTATCCACGGGCGTTTTTTTTCCACACGGGTGATAAACCCTGGATTTAAATCACGTGCTTGCAGCTCACATATCCCAACCGTGACACTGATACCCGCAGCACGTAGTTTTTCTATCCCCTGACCAGCAACTTGCTCAAATGGGTCTTGCATCGCCACGACCACACGACTCACCTTAGCTGCAATTAACGCCTCAGCACACGGTCCAGTTCTGCCATTGTGCGCACACGGCTCTAAAGTCACATAAGCGGTTGCCCCCTGAGAGTGTTCACCCGCTTGCCTTAAAGCATACACTTCGGCATGCGGACCGCCAGCACGCTGATGATATCCTTCACCGATCACCTTATCGTCTTTAACCAAGACACAGCCAACACAGGGGTTTGGCTTCGTTGTATAACGACCACGCTCAGCAAGAAGTAATGCCCGCTGCATATAAGATTGATCCAGATCCAAGTGATCTAGGTCAACGGCCTGTGCTAATGAGGCACTCATGCACTTTCACCTTGCAATAAACGTTCAATCTCTTGCCTAAAGGCGTCAACATCCTGAAAACTACGATAAATCGACGCAAAACGCACATAAGCAACTTGATCTAAGCTCTTTAGCTCTTTCATCACCCATTCGCCCAATAGGCCAGAATCCACTTCACGCTCGCCCATTGCACGCATTTGCGAGCTAACTTTTTGAATCAATGCATCGATATCTTTCGCTGAAACCGGGCGCTTCTCTAAGGCATGCGTCAACCCTTTACGGAGCTTATCTTCGTTAAAGCTTTCTCGATCACCATTGCGTTTAATTACCCGCGGCATCGCCAGCTCCACCCCCTCATAGGTAGTAAAGCGCTCAGCACACTGGATACATTCACGACGACGCCGGACTTGATTGCTTTCACTCACCCAGCGTGAATCGATAACTTTGGTGTCTTTATGCTGACAGAAAGGGCACTGCATTGATATCACTCATATTTAACTAGGCCACATGCCTGATCATTGGCTACGGCCTTTGCTTATGCTTATTAACTTACCTATTGATAAACCGGAAACTCACGGCATAACAGCGCAGCGGCCTGCTTAGTCTTTTCGATCATCGCCTCATCACCCAGGTGGTCTAAAACATCGCAGATTAACTCAGCTACTTGCTTCGCTTCAATTTCTTTAAAGCCACGAGTCGTAATCGCCGGAGAACCTAAACGCAAACCACTGGTGACAAATGGCGAACGCGGGTCATTCGGCACTGAGTTTTTATTCACAGTAATATTCGCCCGACCCAATGCTTCTTCAGCCTCTTTACCAGTAATATCCTTATCAATTAGGTCCACTAAAAATAAATGATTTTCTGTGCCATTCGAGACCACTTTATAGCCTCGTGCCATTAACACACTGACCATGGCTTTGGCATTTTTTAATACTTGTGCCTGATAATCTTTAAACTCAGGCGCCATCGCTTCTTTAAACGCCACCGCTTTCGCTGCAATCACATGCATTAACGGTCCGCCTTGCATGCCAGGGAACACCGCTGAATTTAATTTTTTCTCAATCTCAGGGTTGGCTTTTGCCAAAATCAAACCACTGCGTGGGCCACGCAAAGTTTTATGCGTTGTCGTTGTAACAACATCAGCAATCGGCACCGGATTAGGGTATAAACCCGCAGCAATTAAACCGGCCACATGCGCCATATCCACCATTAAATACGCACCGACCTCATCCGCAATCTCACGAAAACGCTGCCAATCAACTATGCCAGAATACGCTGAAAACCCAGCAACAATCATCTTCGGCTGATGTTCACGCGCCAATTCAAGCACCTGATCATAGTCAATGTCACCGCTGGCTTCACTTAAGCCGTATTGAATAGCATGATAATGTTTACCTGAAAAATTTACTTTAGAACCATGTGTTAAGTGCCCGCCATGCGCAAGACTCATCCCCAGCACGGTATCACCCGGCGTTAATAAGGCTTGATAAACTGCGGCATTCGCTTGTGAGCCAGCATGAGGCTGGACATTCGCATAATCTGCACCAAACAGCTGCTTTGCACGCTCAACCGCTAAACGTTCTGCAACGTCAACATGTTCACAACCACCATAATAACGCTTACCTGCATAGCCTTCAGCATATTTGTTCGTTAATACTGACCCTTGTGCTTCGAGCACACGCGGACTCGTATAGTTTTCTGAGGCAATCAATTCGATATGCTCTTCTTGGCGACATCCTTCGTCTTGTATGGCTTTTGCAAGTTCAGGGTCGAAATCTGCAATGGTACGCGAGTCAAACATGCTTACTCTCCAAAAGTTTTGAGTAGAAATTTCAGACAGCGCTATTCTACCAGAAGTTTTCTTCTTTTGCTGGACTGGTGGTATGATTTCAGCAGTTTCTAACGAAAAATAAGGCAAGCACAGACCATGGCACAATATATCTTTACCATGAACCGGGTCAGTAAAGTCGTTCCCCCCGGTAAAACCATTTTAAAAAATATTTCTTTATCTTTCTTTCCAGGCGCTAAAATCGGTGTTTTAGGTTTAAACGGCGCGGGAAAGTCAACTTTATTACGTATTATGGCCGGTGTTGACCAAGAATTCGATGGCGAAGCGCGTCCACAAGCTGGCATCAATATCGGTTACCTTCCACAAGAACCACAATTAGATTCAAGCAAAGATGTCCGCGGCAATGTCGAAGAAGGCATTAAAGAAACCAAAGCCATTGTTGATCGCTATAACGCAATCAACATGAAGTTTGCCGACCCTGAACTTGACCCTGATGAAATGACGGCCTTACTTGAAGAACAAGCCGAGCTACAAAACCAAATTGATGCGGCCAATGCCTGGGATCTAGAACGCACATTGGAAATCGCCGCTGATGCACTGCGCCTACCGCCTTGGGATGCTGATGTCTCCGTGCTGTCCGGTGGTGAACGTCGTCGTGTCGCCCTCTGCCAATTATTACTCTCTAACCCTGACATGTTATTACTTGACGAGCCGACTAACCATTTGGATGCTGAAAGTGTGGCCTGGCTTGAACGCTTTCTACATGAATTTAAAGGCACAGTCGTTGCCATTACCCACGACAGGTATTTCTTAGATAATGTCGCCGGTTGGATTCTAGAACTCGATCGTGGTGAAGGGATTCCCTATGAAGGTAACTATTCCTCTTGGCTGGAGCAAAAAGAGCAACGCTTAGCGCAAGAAAAACGTCAAGAAGATGCCCATAATCGCAGTGTCAAAGCCGAGCTTGAGTGGGTGCGTTCTAACCCTAAAGGCCGCCGCGCTAAAAGCAAAGCCCGGCTAGCGCGCTTTGAAGAGCTTTCTTCACAAGAATTTCAAAAACGTAATGAAACTCAATCACTGTATATTCCACCTGGACCGCGCTTAGGCGATTTAGTCATCGAAGCAAACGACATTAGCAAAGGCTTTAACGAACGTGTTCTTATTGAAAACTTAAGCTTTAACCTGCCACGCGGTGGCATCGTCGGCATTATCGGCCCCAATGGTGCGGGTAAAACCACCCTATTTAAATTACTCACTGGCCAAGAAAGCATCGATAAGGGTGATTTTAAAGTGGGTGAAACGGTTGATTTAGCCTGTGTCGATCAATCACGTGACGCTTTAGATAATAGTAAAACCGTCTGGGAAGAAATCTCTGCCGGCTCGGACCATATTGTCGTTGGTAACTTTACTATGCCATCACGAGCGTATGTCAGCCGCTTTAACTTTAAAGGCGGTGATCAGCAAAAGCGCATCAGTGATTTGTCCGGTGGTGAGCGTAATCGTGTTCACTTAGCTAAATTATTAAAACGTGGCGGCAATGTATTGCTTCTCGATGAACCGACCAATGACTTAGACGTCGAAACCTTACGCGCCCTGGAAGAAGCCTTGTTAAATTTCCCAGGTTGTGCGGTTGTTATCTCTCACGACCGTTGGTTCCTCGATCGTATTGCTACCCATATTTTGGCCTACGAAGGCGACAGTCATGTCGAGTGGTTTGAAGGTAATTACAGTGAATACGAAGCAGATCGCAAGCGTCGCTTAGGCATTGATGCCGAGCAACCGCAACGGATTAAATACAAGCGCCTTGCCAATGCTTAAAAACGAGTTAAAATAACTCAACGCCTAAAGAGGAAACTTGAAAAGATTCCTCTTTTTTTATTTTAAAAATAAACAATCAACAATAAAGTTAATTAAAAGCCTCATCTACATCCTGTTTTCAAAGTATTTTGATGGATATCCCGACTGATCATCTTGAAAGTGTTGATACATGACCATTGTCTCTTCGCTTCTTTTTCCCCAGCCCCCAATATGAAACCTTTGTTGAGATCCATTATTTTCTTTAGCATAACTCTTCATAAAATAAGAGATCATTGCTTTTAAATCTTTAGGAGACAAGCGATTATCAATCTCAATTATCTTTCTATTCGAATTATATCGATCCAATAACTGATTTGAAGATCTAAACGCCTCTAACACTCCCTTAGGAACACAATACGATTGGTTATTAAAATAAACTTCTTCGCCACCAGATTTCACACTGGTATTTTTTAAAAAGTTAGTAATCAATCGCTGTTTTTCTAATTGTTGTCTTGCTTGTTTATCAATCGCATTTTGAATTGCAGGCATGTTATTTACTGTACCCCTGGCAGAAACCATTTTTGGGTCGCATCTAGCTATTTTATCCTTACAAAGCTTAATTAGAGTATCTTTGTAGCCTTGAAGTTTTGCTTGATCACGAGGCTTTTTAGCGACAGTTTGTGAGTCATAACCATCTGTTTCATCTTTAAGATATCTTATCAGACCTTCTATTGAGTAATCTTCAAATTTTACTTTATTATGAGGCCCTGTAGATACGGTTTGTGAGGCATAGTGATCTATTTCACCTTTAAAATGGTTGATTACAGTACCTATTGAGTAATCTCCAAGTTTTACTTTATCATCAGGCTCTTTAGTAAACACTGTATTTAAAATATCAACTATCTTACTAGCCAACCAATTATTTTCTGGGTAACCTGGGCTTGCACCCACACCTTTTAAAACATCCAGCAATTTATAGCAACATTCAATACTCTGGCCTTCTCGATCAGAACTTTTAGGCCTACGACTTTCAGGCCGATTTTTAAAGTTAATTAGTTCATGGGCTAATGAGTCATCATTTTTATCAGTATTTTTCCACCATGATTTATATTTATGTATATAGCGATTACCAAGCGCTTGCAATAATTGATCATCAATAGATAATAAATTGCCCTCTTTAAGAAATTTTTTAATTTGACCAAATTTCACTGCTAAACACCTCTCTGAATCTTGACTACCAAGCTTTTCCTTTTATATAGAAGCTATTATTAGCAAAAAAAGTAATGCTGATAATTGTTAAAATCTGGTGATTTTTCAGTTTTCCCTGTGCAGCGAAGCTATGTTCGTCAAATATGGTAGAGTAATATACGTTTAAAATTAATCTAACTGACAATAAGATTTTTCAGCCACCAAACCCACACTTTCCCTACCATCAAAATTAATTTCATTAGGAAAAAATCCTTGCCTTGAAAAAGTAGAGCACTCATGCACTTTAAAATTAAACTGCTTAGCTACTCTTTTTAGAATATCATCATCAAAAAAATTCATATATTCAGGAAGATTATCTGAATGGCCTAAACTTTCATAATCAGCAACTTGCCTAACATAACCAGGAAATTCTAACCCTTTGATTTTTTTCATTTCAAAGATAGGAATAAATGACTGCCAGTTCTTTAAATAAGGTGTTTCACAGGTTAAAAACAATTTACCATTAAAATCTAGCCACTTATAGCACTTTTCAAAAAAGATATTAACTTCATCTGGATTAAAAAAATGTATTAGCCGACTACAGAATATGGCATCTAATGATGCGTTTTGAATATTGCTCTCTAAGATATTACCGCCGATAATAAAAACCTTAGAAGGACCATAAAGTCTTGCCTTTAACTTAATCAACGGCCTTTCATCTAAGTCATTGAGAATCAATTTCTTAGAAAACGGATATACTTTTTCAGAAATATAACCATGACCTGCTGCAATTTCCATCACTCGCATGGGTTTTAGTCGGCAGTAATTAATAAACCTTTGTGCAAATGGATCAATACGATTGATGATATAGCCTTTATTGTCTTTAGCTTTAATCATTTGGTTTTGATTCAGACCATTAATTCCTATAGAAACATTAGAACTATCCATTTCAAGCGGTAACCTTACCTCATAGCCAATAGTTGACTCATTCTAATAACAACAACAACCTTTATCAACAGTTGCTGTAAATCTTAACTAAGTATTTTATCAAACAACTAAAAAAGAAAGGAAATTATACTAATGTTAGTCTAGACAAAATTAAAACACTTTGGCAAAATGCTATAAAAGGACTTATTCAAAATAAAGCGAAAAAAGATAAAAAAATGGAAGTAAGCCATAAAAACATCGATGTTTGGGATGCATGGACTCACATTCACTTTACATCTAAGTTCTATGATATGGATGCATTTAAGCAACACCGCAACTCAATCAAAATACTAGATCAACAACTTCTTGGCCCTGTAAATCATAAAAAACTATTGCATCTTCAATGTCACTTTGGGCAAGACAATTTATCTTTAGCTCATTTAGGGGCAAAAGTGACTGGGGTAGATTATTCACCACAAGCAATTGAAACAGCAAAAGCACTATCAACAGAACTAAAAATAACAGCAGAATTTATTTGCCAAGATATTTTATTATTAAAACTCAATAAAAAATTTGATATTATATATACCTCCTATGGCGTACTTAATTGGCTGCCTAACCTTGATCAATGGGCCGAAGTAATACGCAAACACTTGAATAAAAACGGTCGCTTTGTAATGGTTGAGTTTCACCCCTTTTTAAATATGTTAAACGATGACTTTACAGAAATAGGCTATAATTATTGTAATGATGGCAAGTTAATCACTTACAAAGATCAAAAATCATACACAAACAGTACTAAAGATCATCAAAAATATACAACTTATGAATGTCTACATCCATTATCTGATATACTCAATGCGCTAACAAAAGCGAGGATTACTTTCGAGATCAAAGAATATCCATACAGCCATTATAACTGTTTTCCAAATCTTATCGAAACCACTCCTAACTCAGGAATCTATCAACACCCCTTTAAAATACCTATGATGTTCTCGATAACAGGACAACTAGCCAGTTAATTTTAATTTATGATATGAAAAAATATGGGGCTGACACTTAATAAAGTTATTTGAATAACGTTTTAAGATCAGCCCGTGATTTTTTTAGCTCAAGTTAAAATGAAGACATGTCCATGCCTTTGTACAAAATATAGCGATTAACCTAATAAAATCCCTTTTACTTTTTCAGCAACAGCTCGACCTAACTTTATATTCTCTTCAACAAGTAAATGAACACCCTCACCAGGTGCTGCGCTGATAAAAGTCGCAGTATCTAAATAAGCAATTTTAAAAAATTCTGCAACACTTTTATAATGACTGGAAATTTGCATAGATACTTCTTTTTGGCTGCCAAAAATAGTATCCATTAGTCCAGAAGTCTCTCCCAGGTGGGGCGGTGATAATAATAATACTTGAGGCGCACCGCCATTTGGTCCCGTGCAGCTATATAAAGCTTTTCTCACCAAACTCCCACAACCTAGCGCGATTTCATTTGCCTGGCCTGAAATATGCGCTTTTAAATCATTTGTCCCTAATAAAAAAACAACCAAATCTACCGGCATATTCGATTCTAAATACACTGGTAAAAATGCTGCACCATTACGCATCACCCCATCCATCATTGGATCATCATAAATGGTAGTCCGCCCATTTAAACCTGCTTCAATGACTCGGTAATCACTCCCTAAATTCTCCTGTAATACACCAGTCCAACGTTGATTAAATGAATAACGCTCAGAATTTTCTGGGTTATAACCCCAGGTTAAAGAATCACCATAACATAGAATAGTTTTCAAGATAAAACCCCATAATATTTTAATATAAAAATAAATTTCAAATGCCAGTTGATATTAATTATTGCCAAGCAAGTTAAGCTGTTATATTTCATAGAGCTCTAAAGGCAAGCCATCAGGATCAGAAAAAAAAGTATACTTTTTTTCCGTTAATGCATCAACTCTCACCGGCTCTACATCAATCCCGTGCTGCTGTAAACATTTCACTGACTCATTAATATTCTCAACAGCAAAAGCTAAATGCCTCAGCCCACAAGCTTCAGGAAAGCTTAAACGCTTGGGAGGGTTAGCAAATGAAAACAATTCAAGTTGATTACCACTCGTTAACTTTAAGTCTAGTTTATATGAACAACGCTCTCGCCGATATGTTTCAGCAATCACTTCCAAACCTAAAATATCACAATAAAACTTCTTTGAAACAGCATAATCAGAAACAATCAAAGCAACATGATGGATTTTTTTTAACTGCAGCGACCTGTGCATAATTATTATTTTACTCTTCTAGCAACATACTTCTAAACCAAACACTACTATAAATAAATAGCAATAGAAACACTTAATCTCTCATTTAAGTTAGGCAATCAAAATGCATGACTAAAGAGTAAAATTAATTATGTTATTATAAATAATAAATTAATAGTGAATTAAAAGAGAAGACGGGACTTATTACGCAATACCAATTGCTCAGAAATTCCTTCCACCTTGGCTAAGTCTTTGATTGAACGAAATGGTCCATGTTGCTTGCGATAATTAATAATGGCACGTGCCTTTTTTAAACCACAGCCATTTAGTACTGCGGCTAAAGTGTCTGCGTCTGCCTGGTTCACATTCACTTGTTGAACCAAAGACTGATTAAAGCTCGCTTCAGTCGTTTCAGCCATGCTACCCCCTAACAAAGACCAAACTACTAAAAATGCTTTTACCGAACTCATAACCCAGCTAACACCCATAAAAGACCGTGTACCTTAAAGCGTAGCACAAGGCAGGTCAGTTAAGCCGGCGACTCTCAGGCAATTTAACAGCGAACCTATAATTGTTTTTCAAGCGTATTGCATTTCTTTTCTAGTGAACGGATTTTTATACGCAAATTTACAACCTTCATTAAAAACAATAATGAGCTTATAGCGATAGCGAAAATAAACACAATGACAAGTAACAAAGCCATGGGTAAATAAATATTACCAAAGTAATAATTAATCACAACGCTTTGTGCATTTAATGCTGAAAAAACTGCAATAAAAATAATAAACAGGCCAAAAACAGAATACTTAAGTGCCTTCATAAAAAATACCCTCTATATAGTAGCTGTTTCCTTTTTTTCTGCTTTTGTTTTATTTTAAAAGCGTTTTTATAATGCAACAAGGCAAACAAAAAGCATAAAAAAAAGGGTAGCACAACGCCACCCTTATATTCTACTCATAGCACGCTAGAAGATAGAGAAATTACTCTTCATCTTTCGCTTGAGCTGCTTTAAACAGGTCGCCCAACGTTGCATTCACAGGCGCTTCGACCTTTTCTTTGCGAGGAGCTTTAACAGCAGCTACTTTATCAGCAGGCTGCTCAGCTGACGTCATAGACAAACTGATGTTGCGATTCTTACGATCAACAGCAACAAAGTAAGCTGAAACTGCATCACCTGCTTTCAACTCTTCTGTTACATCCGCCGTACGAATGAAGCCTTCAACACCGTCACCTAAATCAACAGTCACACCTTTGCCATCGACATCTGCAACCGCACCTGACACCTCAGCGCCTTTTTCATTTTCGGTCACAAAACGTGTAAATGGATCTTGCTCTAGTTGCTTGATGCCCAAAGAAACACGCTCGCGCTCTGAATCAACAGACAACACAACCGCTTCAACCTCTTCACCTTTCTTGTAGTTACGAACAGCTTCTTCACCATTCTCATTCCAAGAAATATCAGATAAGTGGACCAAACCGTCGATGCCACCATCCAAACCAATGAACAAGCCAAAGTCAGTGATTGATTTAATCTTACCGGCAACTTTATCGCCTTTATTGTACTTGTCAGAGAACTCTTTCCAAGGATTTGGCACACATTGCTTCATGCCTAAAGAAATGCGACGACGCTCTTCATCGATCTCAAGTACAAGCACATCAATCTCGTCACCCACAGCAACCAACTTGCTTGGCATAACATTTTTGTTGGTCCAGTCCATCTCAGAAACGTGAACTAAGCCTTCAATACCTTCTTCAAGCTGAACAAAGCAACCATAATCAGTAATATTGGTCACACGACCTGTCAAACGAGCTTCTTCTGGATAACGTGCTTTAATTGCCACCCAAGGATCTTCACCCAATTGCTTTAAGCCCAGTGAGACGCGTGATTTATCTTTATCGAATTTAAGAACACGCACATCGATTTCATCACCGATTTGCACCAACTCACTTGGGTGCTTAATACGGCGCCATGACATATCAGTAATATGCAACAGACCATCGATACCACCAAGATCAATAAAGGCACCGTAATCAGTCAGGTTCTTCACGACACCCTTCACTTTTTGGCCTTCTTCTAGCGTCGACAACAAGGCATCACGCTCAGCGCTAGTTTCTTGCTCAATCACTGAACGGCGAGAAACGACGATGTTATTGCGCTTTTGGTCCATTTTGATGATTTTAAATTCTAACTCTTGACCTTCCAGTCCACCTGGATCGCGCACTGGACGCACATCAACTAAAGAACCGGGTAAGAAAGCGCGCATCGCTTTCACATCAACAATAAAGCCACCTTTGACACGACCACTGATCATACCGCGAATGGTATTGCCTGCTTCATATTCTTTTTCAAGCTCAGACCAGCTTTCCAAACGTTTTGCACGCTCACGAGACAAACGCGTCTCACCAAAACCATCTTCAACTGCATCAAGTACTACTTCAACTTGATCACCGACTTGAACTTCAAGCTCACCTTTTTCATTAAAAAACTGAGCTGTAGGAATAAAGCCTTCAGACTTTAACCCTGCATTAACCACAACAACATCCTTTTCAATACGGACAATTGTTCCAGTCATTAAACCACCGATTCTAAAATCGGAACTTGCGAGACTTTCCTCAAAGAGCTGTGCAAAACTTTCAGACATAAACTTGATTCCCAGGAAACAATAAAAGTTAGTTAAAATAAATAAGCCAAGGTGGGCGGCTAGCAAAGCCTGGTTGATATCTCTGCTAACACAATCTCTAACACTTCAGCAATACCCAATTCCGTCGCATCAATCACTCGTGCATCTGCCGCTGGCCTAAGTGGCGCAATCGGCCGACTCATATCACGTTGATCACGCGCAGAAATCTCCTCGCGGAGGCGGTCAAGGTTAGCATGAATGCCACGCTGTTGCAATTGTTTATAGCGCCGCTCAGCCCGCACCTCGACTGACGCTGTCAGGTAAAATTTTACATCTGCTTCTGGAAAAACTACGGTTCCCATATCGCGCCCATCAGCCACCAAACCCGGCGCTTTAGCAAAAGCGCGTTGGCACTCAAATAAACCCTGCCTAACTGCGACCAATTTACTCACTTCAGACGCTTTTTTGCTCGTTTCATCAGCACGCACGGAGGCGGTTTGGTCCACACCGTTCAACACCACCGCGACCCCGCCTAAAGGATCAGCCGTAAAGCGAATATCTAAATACTCAGCCAATACCCCCAATGCCGCTTCATCATCAAGCGCAGTCTCTGCAAGCTCTGCAGCCACTGCTACAGCACGATACAAGGCCCCACTATCAAGCAAATGCCAACCAAAATGCTCTGCAATACGCTGAGCAATGGTCCCCTTCCCTGAACCACTTGGACCATCGATGGTAATAATCGGACAGCTTCGTTTCTTCATTGTCGTTTTTCAAACTCTTGCATAAATAAAATCAGTGCATCCACCCCAGCTTCTGGCATGGCATTATATAAACTCGCACGCATCCCACCAACACTATGATGGCCATGCAAAAACTTTAAGCCCTGCTCATCGGCCGCATGCAAAAATTGTGACTCTAATTCAGCATCGCTCAGCAAAAAAGGAATATTCATCCAAGAGCGATCTGCTTTGGCCACCACATTTAGATAAAAATCACTCTGATCAATAAAATCATACAATTTTTGTGCTTTACGTTGGTTTACCTGCGCAAGTGCATCCACCCCACCTTGCTGTTCTATCCATTGCAAAACGAGATAAGTCGCATACCAAGGTACAATCGGCCCAGTATTGGACAATGAGCGTTCCTGATCGTGATGCAAATAAGAATATAAAGTTGGTGTATGCAGTAATTCATGCCCTAATAAATCACGACGAACAATCACCACAGTAACCCCTGCAATACCCAGATTTTTCTGTGCACCAGCAAAAATCAAACCATGTCGACTCACATCTAAAGGCCGCGACAACAACGTCGACGTCGCATCGGCAACTAAAGGCACCTCTCCCACCTCAGGAAGGCTGTGAAACTCTAAGCCATGAATGGTTTCATTCGGCGTATAATACACATACGCAGCCTGTGGATATAAGCGCCAGTCCTGTTGTTTAGGTAGACTCATTAAGCCATCAACACTGTGTTGTATATCGCCGACAATCTTTGCCTGGCAATAGCGCTGTGCTTCTTTGTAAGCTTTTTTTGACCAAGTTCCCGTCACAAAATAGTCCGCTGTTTTTTTTCCGCGCAAGAGATTCATCGGCACCATAGCAAACTGGTGGCTGGCACCACCATGCAAAAATAGCACAGCATAGTCATCAGAAACACCAAGTAAACGACGCAACAGTGCTTCTGACTGCTCAGCAATTTCAGCAAACAACGCTGTACGATGACCAATAGAGCCAATCGACACGCCTGTGCCATTATAGTTCACCATGGCTTGTTGCAAGCTTAGCTCAACTTCTCCAGGCAAAGCCGCTGGGCCTGCAGAAAAATTATAAACTTTATTTTCCACCACAACGTAAAACCTCTATATAAACTTCTTGTCTATCTATATCTATTTATATTAGTTAGATTCATCTTTGCTATTATGATCATGATTCAAATCATCTTCTTCCCTTTGGTCAATGAGTGCTGCCGCCTCTGGATGGACGTTCTCCTCATCTTCTAGATCAATTTCAACCACCGGCTGCACACTAACTAATTTCTCAGCATTCGCTAGATTAATCAGCTTAACACCCTGAGTATTACGACCGACTTGGGAAATTTCTTCGGCTCGTGTGCGCACCAAGGTGCCACCGTTGGTGAGTAACATGACCTCATCTGCATGAGTGACTGCCGCCGCACCGACAACAGTGCCATTACGTTCACTGACCTGAATCGAAATAATACCCTGGCCTCCACGCCCTTGCACACGATATTCGTCAATTTTAGTGCGTTTACCAAAGCCGTTTTCTGTCACTGTTAAGATGTCACCCTCAATCGGTGCAATTACACTGGAAATAACCCGCTGATCATCGGCTAAATTAATCCCCTTCACGCCACGCGCATTGCGGCCCATTGCTCTGACATCCGTCTCAGGGAAGCGAATCACCTTACCGCTGTTGGTAAATAGCATCATATCACACTCACCATGCGTTAAACTGACACCGACCAGGCGATCGCCTTCAACTAAATCGACCGAGATAATACCACTGACACGCGGACGAGAAAATTCAGTCAGCGCTGTTTTCTTAACAATACCTTTTGCTGTTGCCATAAAGATGTACATGCCTTCTTTGTATTCACGTACCGGCAACATTGCTTGAATTTTTTCATCTTTATCTAAAGGCAATAAGTTGACGATCGGCCGCCCTTTAGAAATTCGGCTTGCCTGCGGCACCGTATACACTTTTAGCCAGTAAAGTTTGCCATAATTTGAGAAGCATAATAGCGTATCATGCTGACTGGCGATCACCAGTTGCTCGATAAAGTCCTCATCTTTCATGCTCGTCGCACTCTTACCACGGCCACCGCGACGCTGCGCTTGATACGTATCCAGTGTCTGTGTTTTAACATAGCCGGCATGCGTTAAGGTGACGACCATGTTCTCATCAGCAATCAGATCTTCCATGCTTAAGTCTTCTTGCGAAGCACGGATTTCTGTACGCCGCTCATCACCAAACTGCTCTTTAACCAGTAATAGATCCTCACGAATCACTTCAAGCAAGCGCTCACGACTGGCCAAGATAGCTAAATATTCTTTAATTTTTTCAAGTAATTCTTTAAATTCACCAAAAATTTTATCCTGCTCTAAGCCAGTTAAACGGTGCAATCTTAAATCTAAAATCGCTTGCGCCTGATCTGGCGATAAACGATAACCACCTTCAACCATACCAAAATCAGGCGCTAAATCTTCAGGGCGTGCAGCATCACGGCCAATTTCTTCAAGTAAACTAATCACCTCTCCCGGCTGCCATGTTTCAGTAAGTAACACCTCTTTGGCTTGTGCCGGATTCGGTGCATTACGTACCAAAGCAATGACACGCTCAATATTCGCAAGCGCCACACCTAAGCCCTCTAAGACATGAGCCCGACTGCGTGCTTTCGCCAATTCAAAGCGCGTACGACGCGTCACCACCTCTTGACGATGACGCAAGAAAGCGTTCAG
The DNA here is from genome assembly GCA_001644975.1 of Piscirickettsiaceae bacterium NZ-RLO1. Classification (GTDB taxonomy): domain Bacteria; phylum Pseudomonadota; class Gammaproteobacteria; order Piscirickettsiales; family Piscirickettsiaceae; genus Piscirickettsia. The sequence goes on along the minus strand of LVCQ01000025.1, from coordinate 8,567 downwards.
CATATCCAGCAAATTAAACAACTTCGGCTGGCCACGATCCAGCGCCACCATATTAATGCCGAAGACATTTTGCATTTGCGTATAAGTATATAAGTTATTGAGCACAACATCAGGCACTTCACCACGTTTGAGCTCAATCACAATGCGCATACCGTCTTTATCAGACTCATCACGCAAACCCGAAATACCTTCTAGCTTTTTATCACGGACTAAATCGGCAATTTTTTCAATTAAGCGCGCTTTATTTACCTGATAAGGCAATTCGGTAACGATAATAGTCGCTTTATGACTTTTTTCATCTTCTTCAATTTCAGCCCGCGCCCGAATATAGACCCGGCCTCGCCCAGTCTTATAGGCTTGCACAATACCTGCCCGACCATTAATAATACCGGCAGTTGGGAAGTCAGGGCCTGGAATATATTCCATTAATTGCTCAATAGAAAGCTCAAACTGATTATCAATCAGAGCGACACAGGCATCAATCACTTCATTCAAGCGATGTGGAGCAATATTCGTCGCCATGCCAACGGCAATTCCTGAAGAACCATTCACCAATAAATTAGGAATCCGTGTCGGTAAAACCGCCGGCTCAAACTCAGTCTCATCATAGTTCGGCGTGAAATTCACCGTATCTTTTTCTAAATCTTCAAGTAGTGCATGAGCAAATTTATCCATACGCACTTCGGTATAACGCATGGCCGCAGCAGCATCACCATCAACAGAACCAAAGTTTCCTTGGCCATCAATCAGGGTGTAACGCATAGAAAACGTTTGCGCAAGACGCACAATCGTATCGTAAACAGCAGTATCTCCATGTGGATGGTATTTACCAATCACATCCCCAACAACACGGGCTGATTTCTTATAGGCTTTATTCCAATCATTATTAAGTACATGCATCGCATACAACACACGACGATGCACTGGCTTTAAACCATCTCTCACATCCGGCAATGCGCGTCCCACAATCACGCTCATTGCATATTCTAAATATGACTGTTTCAGTTCTTCTTCGATATTAATCGGGACAATTTCTCTTGCAAATTCAGTCATGGACAGCGCTGCCTTTTGCTTTATTTAAGTATTTCGATCATTCTTTTGCCAGGCCATAGAATAGCATACTCATCGCTAATCCTTAAGCGTTAACTCAAATAGATAGATCTTAGGCGGTTGAACCAAGCCCTCGCAGGTGATTGCACACCTCCCTAACGCCGGGAGTGCAAGTAGATCAATCAGGGCGCTCAACGACCATCAGGCTGTTTCCAGCCATATACTCTAGCTAGCCTACTGCAGCAATAGGTCGTTTATTCTACTGATCATTATCATAGCAATATCGAAGAAACAGCATTCAGTTTTAGTTAGTAGCGTTCAAGTCAGTCATTTACCCACACTACCAGAAAACCTACAATCTACTGTACCAGGTCCCGCCAGTAACCTTACTAGTAGAAGACATTATCAAAAAAATACCTTCATAAAAGCCACACTATCAGAAACACTGCCATGCGTTAAAAATAAAGCAATGCAGCAAGAAAAGTGAACTCAGTACGCACTAAATAACCTTCAAACTGGTAATAGCCTTTAACACAAAGGTCTCCTTAATATATTGCATTTAAACTTTACCCTTAAATCACAACTGAAAATCCTCGCTTTGCTAAGCGAATATCAAATTAAATCAAAACCAATTCAACCACAGTTCAAACTACCAATAAACACATTCGGGTGGTGTATCTCTTTGATCAACTTAAAAGTAAGCTTTGACTGTAAAAATTCCTTATGCCAAGACATAAACTCTAAAGCCTGATCAAGTGTAAAACGACAGTGCTTATCCTTACTTCTGAGTAACTCAGCAACCCCAGGTGCTTCTAAATTCCTCTGTTGGCACCCGGTCAGCTTCAACGAAAGGTCATAAAGAAAGAGTACTCTCTTGAACAAGTGCACGAATAGCACCTGATTCGCAAGATCTCTGCTGCACTACATTCTCACGTTAATTTTGCTTATACTAAGGCCACTAGTTTAATAGAAGGTCTATCATGCAAACGGTCGATGCCATTATCCATGCGGGATTTATTATTCCCGTTCAACCACTCAATCATATACTCACTCACCATAGCCTGGTTATTCATCAAGGTAATATCCTCGATATCCTACCAACACAGTTATGCAACAGCCGCTACCAAAGTGATAACACACAAGAGCGCTTAGAGCACGTGATTATTCCAGGGCTAATTAATGCTCACACGCACTCGCCAATGAGTTTATTTAGAGGGCTCGCCGATGATTTAGCCTTAGACGACTGGTTGAATCATTATATCTGGCCTGCCGAAAAGAAGTGGTCAACCCCAGAATTTATTGCCGCAGGCACCGAACTGGCGATTGCCGAAATGCTGCGCTCAGGAACGACCTGCTTCAATGAACATTACCCCTTTGCGAATATCATTGCCAAAATAACAGATAAATTAGGTATGCGTGCCTGCATCGGCGGCTTTTTCATTGATTTTCCAACCAACGATGCTCAAAATTCAGAGACTTATTTTAATAAAGCAGGTCAGCTCATTCAGCAATATCAATCCCACCCTTTAATTACTACGGCAATTGCACCTCATGCACCTTACTCCGTCAGTGACAACCACTTTAAGCGCTGCTTACAACTTGCAGAGACTTATCAGTTACCGATACATATTCACATGCATGAAACAGAGTTCGAAGTGGCAAATAGCCTTAAAGAATATAATGCTCGCCCACTTGAACGTTTAAACCAACTTGGCTTAATCAATCAGCGCTTTATTTCAGTACATAGCGTATGGCTGAATGATAGCGACATTCAATTACTTAGCAAATATAACGCTCATGTTGTTCATTGTCCAAAATCTAATTTAAAACTGGCCAGTGGCTTTGCAGCCATTCAACAATTAATTGATAACGGTGTAAATGTTGCCTTAGGCACCGATGGCGCAGCAAGCAATAATAGCCTGGATTTATTCAGTGAGATGCAAACTGCAGCGCTACTTGCCAAAGCAGTCAGCCAAAGCCCAACCGCACTTCCTGCAGCTCAAGCACTCAAAATGGCAACCTTAAATGGAGCAAAAGCCTTAGGTATTGATCATATCACTGGCTCTTTAGAAACAAACAAGGCTGCTGACTTGGCCGTTATTCACTTAAATAACATCGAAAGCTTGCCACTATATGATCCAATTTCACAACTCGTTTATGCTACGAATAAAAGCCAAGTAACAGACACCTGGGTTGCCGGGCAACAGCTGTTAAATAATAAAAAACTAACTTTAATTAATGAACAACAACTACGCAATACAATCAAAGTTTGGCAAGACAAAATCAGTAAGGACTTATAACAAATGAGTACAATACAGCACTTAAATGTCGATCAAGTGGAACTACAAAAGTTCGCTGACCTTGCTCATGAATGGTGGGATACAACAGGCCGTTGTCGACCTTTACATGACCTAAACCCAACACGTTTAAATTTTGTTAAAAGCCGAGTCAGCCTGACCAATAAAAACATTCTCGATCTTGGCTGTGGTGGCGGCATTTTGTCAGAAAGCCTCGCCAAAGAAGGTGCTCAGGTCACAGCCATTGACATGAGTAAAGACGTGCTTAACGCCGCCAAACTTCACAAACTAGAAAGCCAGCTCGATATAAATTATCAGCATATCAGTGCAGAAGAGCTCGCCAAGCAATCTCCAGGTAAATTCGAGGTTATCACCTGCATGGAGATGCTAGAGCATGTCCCAGACCCACTCTCTATTCTACACGCCTGTAAAACACTACTAAAACCCGGTGGCCATCTTTTCATCTCAACGATGAACCGCACCGTTAAATCGTATGTGCTCGGGGTAATCGCTACCGAATATATTTTACAGCTACTACCCAAAGGCACCCATGACCACCAACAATTTATTCGCCCTGACGAGCTCGCCGATTGGTGCCGTCAACTTTGCTTAAAGATTCGCCATATGAGCGGAGTGCACTATAACCCATTCACGCATAAAGCAAAATTACACCATGATGTCAGTATTAATTATATTGCACACATCACCGAGGACCCATTATGAGCGTACAAGCAGTGCTCTTTGATTTAGATGGTACTTTGCTTGATACCAGCTATGATTTATTTAACGCGGTTCAGCATACTCATCAAGCTCTAGCAGAGCCACTCAGCAAACAACGAATCGATCTATACCCTATTTATGGTAATGGCGTTCGTGCTATTTTAACTGCGACTCTAAAACGTACACCCAGCGAGCAAGAGTGCCAGCTTTGTTTAGATTATTATCGTGACAATATCTGCAAACAAACTCAAGAATACGCAGGTATCAGCCAATTGCTACATACATTAGCAACATACCCACTGCCTTGGGGCATTGTCACCAATAAGCCGGAAAAACTCACTCACACGCTGATTCAACACTTTAATTATCACCAACAAGCAGCATGTATTATCGGCGGAGATACAACAACAGAAAAAAAACCACATCCCAAACCTTTGCTCTACGCCGCACAGCTAATAAAAATCAAACCGGAAAATTGCCTGTATATCGGCGACAACTTTCGTGATATTCAAGCTGGCAAAGCGGCCAATATGGTAACGATTGCTGCAAGTTATGGATTTATTTCACCTCATACGAATATAGCTGACTGGCAAGCCGATCATATTATCAGTCAACCCAGCGATATTTTAAATTATGTTTAAATATATTGATCACCTTGCTCTACACGTAAGCAATGCTGAAAAATCAAAAGACTTTTACTGCCAGCACTTTGGCTTCAAGCCACATTTTTTTGAAACACTTACCTCTGGTATTAACATTCACTATTTAACTCTAGAAAATACCATGCTAGAACTTACAGAACTGCCAAAGCAAACAATCAGTGGCATGCACTTTTGCTTAATGACTGATACTTTCACTGTAAGTTTTAATCAGCTAGAAGCTCAAGGCCTAAAAGTAAATCAAGCGCCTCATCCAACGTCAGCACGTACTACTAACGAGAAAAACTGGCAGCGTGCTGTATTTTTAGGCCCCGACCAAGAATACATTGAAATCCGTGGTCCAAATTAAGACTCAAGAAAATTAGTTACAGCACGCCACCGTATCACTCTGCCCCTTACCATGATGAGTACCACGTGTATCAAAACCATCCTCACCAAAGGTTTCACTGTTTTCAAGTACACGGTACCATTCCCAACGCATGCCCTGTGGATCAGCTGACCACACTTTATTTTGCTTAGCAAAACAACAGGTTTTACCACTTTCTACCTCACCTAGGCGAATATTCTCCCGATCAAAGCGCTCAATCGCTTGATCAACATCAGCTTGCTCAAATGTTTCAACCCCTAAATGATTTAAGCGCTCACCCGCTTGTTTTTCTTCTAATAACACGAGTTTTAATGGTGGATTATTCACTACAAAATTAGCATAGCCCAATTTGCGTTTATTTACAGTTACCCCAAAAAGTTTCGAGTAATACTCAACCGCCTCATCAACATCTTCTACATTTAAAGCCAATTGTATGCGTTGCACCTTCTATCTCCTTTTCTTTACTATTATAAAAATGATAAATACTCTAATATTTACGGAGTTATTCTAATTTTTTATTTTAATTGTTTCAGCATAGATTATCTTTACAAATTGTTTTTAGTTTTTCCAGTTGATTCTGATATTGCCCTGTTAAATCCATCGCACAATAAATCGATTTTAATATATTAGTGACTAAAGCATCCTGGTTACATATTTTTTGATAAATCACCCAACGGCCCTCTTTATAAGAATCGACCAAGTCTAAATCAGATAACATACGCAAATGAATTGATATGGTTGACTGGCTAATAGGCAATAACTGCTCCAATTCACAAACACATAACTCACGCTTTTGCAAAAACCATAGGATTAATCTTCTATTTTCATCAGCAAGTGCTTTTAATATTTTAGATAATTTTTTACTTGTCATTATTAAATCGCCACTTATGTTATTAATTAATTTATATATATAAATTTACTTAAGTATATTTATATTGATAGAAATATTTTTTCTTCAACCAAAGTGCAACATTAACCAAACTAACCAACACAGGCACCTCAACAAGTGGGCCAATCACCCCAACAAAGGCCTGATCAGAGTGGATTCCAAACATCGCGATAGCAACAGCAATTGCAAGCTCAAAATTATTTGAAGCGGCAGTAAAACTTAATGATGCAGCTTGCTCATATGATGCTTTTGCTTTAAACGATAAATAAAAAGAGATAAAAAACATAATAATAAAATAAATCAATAAAGGAATAGCAACACTCACAACGTGCAATGGCAAATTAATTACACTCTTACTTTTCAAAGTAAACATAACAATAATCGTAAATAACAGAGCCAATAAAGTCAGCGGTGAAATTGCAGGAATAAATTTATTATGGTACCAACTAATTGATTTTATGTGAGTTAAAATCAATCGACTCAAGAAACCAAAAATAAAAGGTACTCCTAAATAAATCAACACACTTTGTCCAATCTCGAACATTGAAATATGAATAGCATTACTTTCTAAACCAAATAATTTTGGTAATAATGTAATAAATAAATATGCGTACGCTGAATAAAAGATTACAGTAAAAATAGCATTAAATGCCACAAGCCCTGCACAATACTCTCGACTACCTGCCGCTAAATCATTCCAAACAATAACCATCGCCACACAGCGAGCAATTCCAATTAAAATTAAGCCAGTCATCAGTCCGGGCTGGTTATGAAAAAAGGCAAGTGCAAGAATAAACATTAGCACAGGGCCAATGAGCCAATTTTGCAATAAAGACAGGCTTAATATCTTTTTGTTTTTAAAAACTCTCGGCAGATTACTATAGTCTACTTTTGCTAATGGTGGATACATCATAACAACTAAGCCAACGGCAATAAGCAAATTTGTTGTGCCATATTCAAAGTGGCCAATAAACTGACTACTGCCAGGTAAGTAATAGCCAATAAGCAATCCCGTAGCAATCGCTACAAATATCCACACTGTTAAGTAACGATCTAAAAAGCCCAGATTCTTCAACAATAACTCCGATATATATCAATATATTTATACATATCAATATATCAATATAATTACTCATTCGCAAGACTGATACAGACAATCGCTATTGCCTTCAATCGCTATTGCCTTATATAAAATAACCTTTAAAAAACTCAATTTAACATAAAGAATAAAACCAAAGCAGATAAATACCGAGCAATATTAAAGTCCACTTCCCTCTACAAAGAAATCCATGAAAAAAATAGAACACTTTTCATGTAGAAAAAAAATACTTTTTGCATTACAATGGATAAAAATATATTTACAAAACCACATAAGTCATGGGCAGGCAGCTCTAATCATCGACCAGCCTAATATATCCATATTTTAAAAGAGAATATGTTACAATACTTTAAATTTGAAACTGTTTTTATAAAAACAGCCCTTATTGCTATAATCTCACTCATTTTTTCTGTGACGAACTTTGTGCATGCGAGTGAATTTACCTTTCAACAAGATGATGGCTTGATTAATGGTGATTGGGTCCGCCTTGTACAACCCAGCCTGCCTCTTGGCACTCAAATCAACTCACTTGCCTTAACACAAGCAGGCGACACTCTATATATCAACACTCAATCTGTTGGCAGTTTCCTTTGTCAAGGAGATACCTGTAATCAACTAAAGCACACCTTGCCACAATTTAATCACTCTTCTCACATTAATTTTATTGCAATGTTGCAAAAATCTAACCTTATAAAAATCATTAAAGAATTACCTAGTGATGTAAGTATATTTTCAGCGAGAGTTATTCATAGCACAAAAAAAATATTTGTTGGCACACGCGCTCATAGCGCCTATCTCTATGATAAAGGAGCTTGGCAGCATCTCAGTGCTTCAACAAAATCACCATCATTGCCTAAAAATTCATGGGTCTACACCATCGCAAGCTCTCATAATGGTGACAAAGTACTTATTGGCACAATGAATCATGGTGCTTATCTATGGAGCAATAACCACTGGAAACATTTAACCATTGCTACAGAACACCCGCTGACTAAATATAGCTGGATTTACAAAAGCAGCATTTCAAAAGATGGCAGTACAATCGTTATCGCCACCCACAGTAATGGTGTCTTTCTTTACCAAAATAAACATTGGCAACATTTAGATAACCCTAATCAATCAGGACTACAAAGAAACACACTTGTTAACTCTATCTCAATGTCAGACAATGGCAAAACCATCTTATTAGGTACTTTACTAGGTGCTTACCTTTATCAACAAGGCCATTGGTCACGTATCCGCAAGCATCACCACAACCTTAAACTCAAAACAATCACAGCTACCTATGTTTCTCCAAACGGAAAAACCATGCTTATCGGTACTCAACTTGGGGCTATTTACATCCGCCAACTAGAACTATTCAACTAAAATACTTAATATATCTATATAACATAAACATATATTAAGTATTTTATTGGTTTATTCACTTCTTTAAATTTTAAATAAATTACACGCGACATCATATTATTAATAAATACGCCCTCCG
>LVCQ01000024.1 GCA_001644975.1 Piscirickettsiaceae bacterium NZ-RLO1 | reverse complement strand
ACGAACGCTGCGAGCCAAGGAGTGCAAAGCACGGGGTGAGTAGGCCGAGGTAGGTGAGGACTTTTTTAGCAGAGCGGAGTTGCGGAAGAGCGTAAGGTCTGTAGCAAGCGTAACGAGTGTCTAAAAATCTTTACGAGCCGTAGCGCCATTTGAGAGCAGGGTATGTAGTGGCCGATTCAAGGCACGTAATGCCCTGTGACGAGGGCAGCCGAGGGTTTATAGTCGTCGCGTTTTGCTCGGCGATTTTGCATCATTGGATGTGCAAAATACCTACCGAGGTAGCGACGCTTACGATTCTTTGGGAATGGTAAAAGTGATGTGTTGATACTCACACTGAGGAAGAATGGCATTTTGTTCCTCAATCCAAATCTCTGTTGCTTTTTTGCCACATGCACTGCAAAAACGTGACTTACAGGTATAAGGTACAACTTTGGTATGAGAGCATTCAGAGTTGCTACAACAGTATTTTGAGTGACCCATCACGGTTGTGCCGCATGCAAGTACTTTAATCACGTTTTCCACAACGACATCACGGTGCTTGTCCATGTTAGCTATGAAGTCACGCCACCAATTGTCGGCAGTTTGAAGAAGATGTTTGACTGTGTTGAGCAATTGTTTTGTTCTTAAAAACAATACTCTATAGTAGCGATTACGTTGAGTTTAGCAAGGCCCTCCTAAAGCTGCCGACGCAGGAGGCCTCTTTTATCGTAAATCAGGTTTGCTGGCATCAAAAGCTTATAAAGCTGCTGAGAAAGAGTTTGAAGGAGCTAGAGTAGGCTTGAATATCAATGATAAAGAATGGAGTGAAGTTTTTACAACCGCCTACTGGACCAAGGTGAATGCAAGTTATCAAAATTCAAGTCTTTATATGGAGGAATCCGTGGCTTCGCTGTACTATGATCGCCATAGCAGTAATACTGGTGTTGAGGAAGGCGCATCGGCATCTGCACGTCCTGAAAATGATCAATCATACCCTGGGAGTGGTGGCAATTTTCAAGGAGGCGCTTGTGGTTATAGATAACTTGAAAAGTGATAAAGCGCTATAAAATTTAGTTTTTTAAATGGCTATTTATTGATGAGATGAAAATATGTTTTATAGCGACTGTTAATTAAAGTAGATCGATCAAGGACAGTTTGGAGCATTTAACTGGATTAAATGCTTTGTTTATTTAATCGTAAATTAAATATGAGCGTTATCATTCGGTGTGGACAAGGCTGTATATCCGTGCTCACACCTGAACTTTCTATGATTACTAAATCATATACTTTTTAGCAAGCGGCAGTAATCGCAGGAGCTGCTTCAGCATCAGCATGTTGGTCATAATAGGTATTTGTAAATGCATCAAGCATAAGGGAGCTAGTGTGACAAGATTGCTGGAAATGAGCATCAGCCCTTTCTCTACTGGTTGGAGCTGTGGCGGATACAGTATCTATTGCTGATTTTTCACTATGTTCTTGAAAGTCGCTCTGGATAAACCGTTTTAATCTTGCAGAGTTTATTGAATGAATTTCTTCTGGGTTACTATTGTTTTCGATTGCTGTTAATTCAATGCTAAATAATTCTTGTACTGATGGAGCTATCTCACTGTTAGGCAAATCTGCTTTTGCTAACTGATAGGCATCAATTAATCTTTGAAATTGTTCAGAAAGGTTATTAACACTTTCTGGTGATTTCATAATGCTGGATAATTTTGAAAAAATATTTCGCCTTGCTGTATCCAGAGCATAATATTTTTGAATAGTGGTCTGTAAATTTGAATTGGCGATATCAGGATTAGTTAAAAGCCCTTTAAGTGTTTGCAGCTCTGCTTTAAGGTTTTTTAGCTCTTGAGGTGTACCCGGGGTATTTGGAATTTCTTTTTCTTTGTGTTCTATATATTTTACGGCGGCTTTGGGTTCATTACCACTTAAAAATGCACAAAGAATATTAAACGCTCTTTGGGATTCTTGGTAAGGTTCACTAAGAGCTACTGCAGCGCTGCCTAGTTTATGTATATTTTTCAGGAGGGTGGAAAGTTGCAGAGAAATTTGCTGTTTTAAATGTTCTTTTGGCAGGGGAGTATTGCTGCTATCAGGCTGGCTATAAGCAGAGGCTCTTTGTCTGGTTGGTGGTAGTGATTCAAAGCTAATTGTTCTTTCTTTGTTTTTTGGCATTGCGGTCGTTATAGTCGTTGAGCTATCTAATTTTTCAGCGTGTTTATGTTCAGGGAGGTCTTGAAAATCATTTTTAACAAATTCTTTGAGCTGCTCAAAGTTTGCTGAATTAAGCTCGCCTGGCTTACTATTTTTTTCAATAGCTTGTAATTCAGCGTTAAATAGCTCTTGAGCTGATGGTGTTATATCATGATGAGCTAGTTGTGCTTTTGCTAAGTTGTATGCACTAATTAATTCTTTAAATTGATCATAAAGCTTATTAATACTTTTTGGTGACTTGGTAATATTAGCCAATTTTATGAAAATAGCTTTTCTTGCTTTCTCTATAGCGTAGTGCTTTTGGATAGTAGTATGTAAATATTTATTGGGAATATTAGGATCAATTAAAATTTCTTTAAGTTTTTTTAGCTGTATCTTAAGGTTTTTTAGCTCTTGAGGGGTGTCTGGGCTATCTGGAATCTCTTTTTCTTTATGCTCTATTAGCTTTATTGCTGTTTCAGGGTCATTGCCATTTAAAAAGGCACAAAGAGAATTAAAAGACTCTCTTGCTTGATGATAGGCTGGCCCAAGTCCTTGTGATCCTAAAGTATGTATGTTTTGTAAAACAGTAGAAAGTTGTAAGGATAATTGTTTATTTAAGCGTTTCACATGTTTTACGTGCTTTCGTTTAGCTGTGGCTTGAATAGCCTTGACAATATCTTTATTACTTTTAAACAAGGAAGTTACTGTATTTCTAAATGATTCTTGAAGCTTGGTTTCTAGGCTTTCAAGATGACTTTTATAAAATAATTTTTCATCATGACTAATATCAAGAGATTCAATGTCATTAGCAAGCCCTTCTTTCATCTTGCGATAGCTTTTAGGGTTTTGGATAAGGTATTGATTAAGTGCTGGTATAGTTTCGATGTGGTTTTTTATATGCTCTAGTGTATTTATTTGGCCCTGCGTGAGCCATGATTTTGGTAAGGCTAAATAGGTATTGACTAAGCCGACCAGAGTGTAGAGGTCATTTTCACTTTCAAAGGGGGCAATATTTGTAATCGTTTTGTTAGAGAAGGGGTGACCGCAGTCATAAACATAAAGATCGGTGCCGGAGCCATCAGCACGTAGCGTTGCAGCGGCATTTTGACCTCTGGAGCCGAGCATATCGTAGTCGTCTATTGTTAACATTGCTGCAAGGTAACGGGTATGGGCAGTAACTTCACTTGCGGATTGGCCATGGATAAGAGAAGATTCCCAGCGTGTTTTTACACAAAACTTTGCTTCGCCATTTTTATATCTTTTAACCAAAATAGAGGCTTGAGGAGCGCCTAGACCAATTATTTGAGCTAAGTTCAAAGCAAAAACTTCCTCTAGACTTTCTTTATTTTTATTTTCTTTATAGTCTCTTTTACCAATATTATAGGCATAGCCCATAGCTTCTGCAGCCAGTGTGCCTAACTTCCCTTTTGCACTATACTCTTGGTAAGTTTTTGTTTGTCTAAAATTTTTTCTAGGATTGCTGACTGTGTTTAAAATCCCAAGGTTAAATCGAGGGTCTTTGTGGTCATTTTTTACAAGATAGGCAAATCCATTTTCTTTACAATATTCAGTAAACGCTGATTTTATATCTTTATAGTTACCTTTAATATTATCTAAGTGAAAAAGTTGGATGAGTTGATAATAATTTGTTATTTCTAGATCACGAACATCAACATTATGTTTATCCAGATAAAATTCTTTGAATTTATTAAATAATTCAATTTCTTCCCCTTTGTTGACCTTGATTCCAATAAACCCGCTAGTGACACCTCCTGGTTTTTCAGCGATTTTCTGCATTTTAGACAGATGGCTTTCTACCTCAATATATGGCATATAATACTCCTTAGATTATGGTCTAAATTTAGGTACTAAAGATATTAAGAAGTGTAGATGGTTGGTTGATCTCCTTTTGATTATTAACAAAGACTTATCATAACGATATAGAACAGTTATTAAATTCATATGATAAAAATAATAAAAAATTAAAAGAAAAGTTAAATTTTATGTATTGATAAGTATAAAATAAAATTATTTATATTTTATTTATTTTTTTATTTATTTAATAATTTTTAAATAAATAAAATTTTGTTAGTAAATGCATTTTTAATATAAATATATTAAGCAGAAAAAATATACTTGATATGTTGTGTTATATTTTTTTTGATATTTATTTGTTTTATTATTGAGTTTGTTGGATTGGTAATATTTGCTATTTATATAGATTTTTTCGATATTACTCTATTGAGAGAATCTTCCAGTTTATCTGATATGCAATATCTTATTGGAAGATTATAAATTAAAATAATTAAAGTAATATTATTAAGGTGTCATATTGGATATTGCTTTATATTTTTTTTCAAAATGACTATATAAATAAAGGTGCAGCCCCTCATGGTAGTAGCATGATGAGGCTAATAAAGCTTTAGCTTAACTCACTTTCTTGTTTAGGTTCTAACTTCTGTGTATGTAGCATACGGTTAAGCATGTTCATCAGGAAAAAGAAGATAAGAGTAATGATGAGTGCAATGGCTGACATTATTAGGAAAATTTGCATATATAATGGGTTTGATGCTGCTGCTGTGATGCTATGACTTTCAAGACTTTGGCTGATCGCAAAATTTGAAATTGGCCCAGCAAGGTTAATGCCGAAAGCGATATTCATAAATAGATACCCTGTAAATAAACCTTGGTGTTCTGGTTTCATCATCTCACCTGCCATCGCGTAGTTAACGGCATTAACATGAATTTCACCGGCAGCAACAATTAATAGTAATAAAATTGGGAAAATAACATTGACAAGGTGGTTATCACCGACAAGATAAATACCGAGTGGAATCATTAAAAAGGCAATAATATACAAGCTAAGTCCACGAGTAACAAGAAACCCTGGCAAATAAGGACGTTTTTCTTGCTGACGTTTGCGCATCATGCTTGCAAGGATAAAGCCAAAGATAATCACACCTAAGCTCTCAAATAGGTTGACTGTTGCCGGTTGCATCGGAATACCAAATAAAGACTTAGAGGTGTTAAATTCAACAAAATTTTCCAAGGCCGTAGACTGCAAACCCTGAACGCAGGCGAAAATCATACTGGCGGAGCTTAAAATCAGATAGGCAAAAATTTTAGTACGATACTCATGGCTTTGTTTGAGGGCAAAGTTGATCATACTGAGTAATAAGACAATAAAAAGAATATAAATTAATGTTGAGCCCAGTACTGGATTGTGCATGAGGTAATATGCAAGACATAAGCAAATTAGGATAATCGCAGGTGCAGTGTATAAGCGTTTAGTTGATTTATAAAATACGGTGGTAAAATAAGTATTTTTATCATTAAAATACTTCCATGATTTTAAGTGGATTACCATGGCAACGATGATACATACAGCTGCAAAAATAAAGGCTTGGCTATACATATTATGGCCTTGTAAAAAACCTGCGACGGCAAAGCTTAAAACAAAGCCCATATTCATAAAGCTATAATTGACGGCAAAGGCAATGCGGCGACGTTTATCTTCTTGCGAAAAAAGCTGAGTTAGCATCATATTGATACAACTGACGTTTAACCCTGAGCCGGTAATAAACGTGGCCATGCCGATCAAAATGATGGTATGTAGTTGAATGGCAATAAGGCATAGACCAATAAATTGAAGAAGAAGGCTGATGCAAAAGAGTGCGCGGAAAGTAAGGTAGCGACCACCTACAGCACCACCAAGAAAATGGAAGAGGAAATTAATTGCAAAAAAGCTTGCCGTGAGTGTGTTTGCTTCAGGGTGGCTCATTCCAGCATAGTTTGAAAGATAAAAATTCAGCAAGCCCATTAAAACGGCGTAACCGACGGTAGAAAAGACTTGAATTAAATTGATATTAAGAACGCCTTTGGGCAGTTCCTTATAGTTTAACATGGTTGATCCTTATGTTTTTAGCTGTAGATAAAGGTGAAGAGCACTGCTAATGTGCTGAAATATTATTCACTTTTTTTAAAGTATTATTTTTATAAGTATATTAAAAGGGTTAAGGTGGTTTAGTAAGGTGTTTAGTAAGATTATTAAGATGATGATTATTAAGGTGATTAAGAGTAGAGAAAAGAAAAGTATAAGCGTAGATAAACAGTATGTTATTGCTATAACCGGAACTTGACTTTAGCATTTTACACTCATTATCTTATTACACCGAATTTAACTACAATAAATATTTAAAAATAAGCGTAATACTCTATAATACCGTAATGAGATTGTAAAGTTTGCTGCATTATCGGGTGATTGAGCAAAGTCATTGAAACGATAGCGTAAAAATGGTTTGAAAACATTGACTATGGATGGTTTTGACAGTATCAGATCTGTCCTTTAAAATTCTCAAAGAATTAACATTGCCGTTGTTTATAGAGAGACTCATGAAAGAGAAGAGTGGTAAAAATCCAATTGTGCAGCTTATTTTAGGTCATAAAGACTTTAAAGAAGAGTACTTAAGTGAAGAAAATGAACGCTATCGTAAGGAGGCTGCACAGGGTCAGCACCCTAAAGTATTGATTATTTCTTGCTCAGACTCGCGTGTGAATCCAGTGATTGTAAATCATATTAACTTAGGGCAAGTGTTTTCTATTCAAAATGTGGCGAATACTGTACCTCCTTATCAGCCAGGTAAATTAGGTGCAGGTTCACATCATGGCACCAGTGCTGCGATTGAGTTTGCTGTATTGGGACTGAGCGTTGAACATATTATCGTCTATGGTCATAGTGGTTGTGGTGGCATTCGTTCTTTGATAGAAGGGGAGTTGCCGTTTAAGCCGACTTTTGTTGATCAGTGGGTGCGCATCTTGGATGCAGCAAAGCAAAATGTACAACGAGATTTTCCAGATGCGACGGTTGATGAGCAATGCCATCACTGTGAGCGAGAGGGAGTCAAAGTGTCTTTGAAAAACTTATTGACATTTCCCTGGGTTAAAGAGCGTGTCGATAATCATACCTTGCAATTACATGGTTGGCATTTTGATATTCCAACAGGTGATATTACTCGCTTTGATGAAAAGAAAAATATATTTTTAAAATTAGATTAATAATAATAATTTTCTTAATATTGCGAAAATATTAATTTTGTTGTTGTGAATATAGTTAATTGGCCATGTTATGATTTGTTTGCAATATTTTATCGTTGCTATAGCACTTACAGTAGCATTGGCTAAAAAACAATGTAATAAGACTTAGTATTGACATTGTATAAGGGAGTGGCGCAGGGTTATTGGCAATTAAAACGCCGATGAGTGCGCTAATTAATGCAGCAGCGCTAAAACGCAAGGCGCCAACGAGGGCAGAGGCGAGCCCCGTATAGTGAATAACATTTTTTAAAGCAAGGGACATCAGAAGTGGCATGAGCATGCCAACAAAAAATGTGATCATAAATGAAGGGACAATTATGTTGATGATATTCGTTGGATTGACAGTTAAGAGCACAGACATGATAAGTGCAGTGGTCAAAGCACCTAATGTGCCTATTGTCATGATTGCTTGGTCAGTTAAATGTTTTTTTAAATAGTTAAGAATAAAACTACCAATAATTAGTGCCAAGGCGTTTAGAGCAAATAAATAACCAAACTGAGCAGTTGAAACATGGTAAATATCAATATAAATAAAGGGCGATGAAGAAATAAAAGCAAACATAGTGCAAAAATTAGCACTCACCGCAATGGTGATCAGTAAAAAGGGTTTATGTTTGATTTGCTCTAAATAGGCACGTGTGAGTTTATTCATCGGTAGAGGTTTGCGTGTTTGGTAAGGATGACTTTCTTGAATAAAGCACATGGAAAAAATTAAGAATAAAGCGTAGCCGGCTAAAAAGTAGAAATTTGACGGCCAGTTAAAATGAATCAGCAAATAGCTACCAATGATAGGTGCAATCAATGGTGTTAGAGTCAAAATTGTAATAATAAAGCTGAGAGTTTTGGTCATACGATTGTGTTCTGTGAAAATATCTTTAACCATTGCCATGGCAACGACAACACCAGCACATGCGCCTAGAGCTTGTAATAAGCGAAAAATAATAAGTTGGTTAATATTCGCTGAAAATGCACATAGTACAGAGGCGATAAAATAAATACTAATACCAATGATTGCTGTGGGCTTTCTGCCGATTTTATCCGAGAGTGGTCCCCAAAAGAGTTGGCCAAGTGCAAAGCCGATAAAAAACAGTGATAAAGTGAGCTGCAATAATAGTGAACTTGAATGAAATTCTCTAGCAATGGTGGGCATAGAGGCAAGGTAGATATCCGTTGAAAAAGGGGTGATTGCGGCTAATAATGACAAATAAACAATGAGTCCAGAGCTTTTAAATCGCATTGTTTGCATGGGGTATTATTCCTAAGTTTTGCTTCTATCTAATTTGAGATTGTGGCCTGTTGTAGTCGAAATTAAAGAGTACTTAAATAAAAACTCGGCGATTAATTAAGTTTATCACCGAGTTGTATCTATTTTTAATGAGCGCATTATTTAAATATTAAAACTTAAAGCGCTTTAATTTTAGCTATTTGATTATTTAAGTGGTCAAAGCGCTGCTTTACTTCCGCTTCTTTTTCACGTTCTTTGGCGATGACAGCCGCAGGGGCCTTATTAATATAACTTTCATTGGCCAGTTTTTTACTAAAGCGCTCCAGTTCTTTTTGTAATTTGGCTTCTTCTTTGGCTAAACGGGTAAGTTCTGCTGTTTTATCAATCAATCCTGCCATCGGAATGTGGATCACCATGTTGCCAACAGGGGTCGTTGCTGAAGCTGGTGGCTCTTGATCAGAAGAAAGCCATTGAATACTTTCTAATTTAGCGAGTGCAGTTAAAAAGGCTTTGTTTTCTTTTAGGCGTTGTTGATCTTGAGCACTACCTTGATGGAAAATGACCGGTAAGGCTTTATTGGGTGATAGGTTCATTTCCGCACGAATGGTACGAACGCCAATGACAATGGCTTTAATCCAGTTAATATCTTGTTCTGCTTGAGGGTCGATCATTGCCTGGTTAACATGAGGAAAAGGCGTGGTCATAATGGAATTGGAATGAGCAGCTGTGGTTTTATCAAGCAGGGGAGTGATCGCCTGCCAAATTTCTTCAGTAATAAAAGGGATGATTGGGTGCAATAAGCGTGTCAGTTGCTCAAGTACTGTGACCAGTGTATAAAGGGTCGCTTGCTTTTGGGCGGGTGCTGCAGAGTCACTCCAAAGTACGGGTTTAGACAGTTCTAAATACCAATCGCAATACTCATTCCAAGTGAATTCGTAGAGTGCTTGAGCAGCCAAATCAAAACGGTATTGGTTAAACTGCTTGTGAACCTCAGCAATAGTCTCCTGCAGACGTGAACAGATCCAGCGATCGGCTAGGCTAAATTCAAGTTTGTTTAGGTCTAGTTCGAGGCTTTGATCTTCTGTGTTCATTAGGACGTAGCGCCCAGCATTCCACAGCTTATTGCAGAAATTGCGATAGCCTTCAACACGTTTTAGATCAAAGTTAATATCACGGCCATTGGTGGCAAGTGCGCAGAAGGTAAAGCGTAGAGCGTCGGTACCAAAGGCGGGAATCCCTTCGGGAAATTGCTTTTTCGTTGCTTTTTCAATCTTAGTTTTTAATTTAGGCAGCATCATGCCATATGTACGTTTTTCTAATAATTTTTCTAAGCTGATACCATCAATAAGGTCAATTGGATCAAGGGTATTGCCTTTGGATTTTGACATTTTCTGACCTTCATGATCACGAATAAGTCCGGTGACATAGACTTCTTTAAAAGGTACTTTACCGGTAAATTTTAAACTCATCATAATCATGCGAGCAACCCAGAAGAAAATAATATCAAAGCCTGTGACCAGGGTTGAGGTCGGTAGGAATTTATCAAGTTCGAGCGTCTTTTCAGGCCAGCCGAGTGTTGAAAAAGGCCAAAGCGCTGAAGAAAACCAAGTATCTAATACATCTGTATCTTGAGTGAGGGCTAAGCTATCAGCTAATTGGTGGGTTTGACGCACTGCCTGTTCACTTTCGCCAACATAGATTTTGCCATTGTCATCATACCACGCAGGAATGCGATGCCCCCACCATAATTGACGACTGATGCACCAGTCTTGAATATTATTCATCCATTGGTAATAGGTTTTACTCCAGTTTTCTGGCACAAAGCGAATCTCACCGTGTTTAACTGCATCGATGGCAGGTTTAGCAAGTGGGGCAGTTTTAACATACCATTGGTCGGTTAGGTAAGGCTCGACGATGGTATTACCACGTTCACTGCGTGGGATTTTCAGTGTATGAGGTTCGATTTTTTCCAGTAAGCCTGCGGTTTCAAAATCGCTAATAATTTGTTTGCGGGCGGCAAAACGCTCTAAGCCTTGGTACTTTTGAGGGGCATTGTCATTAATATGCGCGTTTGGCGTTAGGATATTAATCACCTCTAATTGATGACGCTGGCCCATCTCATAGTCATTAAAATCATGTGCGGGTGTGATTTTAACGCAGCCGCTGCCAAAGTCTTTATCAACGTAGTCATCGGCAATAATTGGAATTTTGCGGTCAGTTAACGGTAGCTTAAGGGTCTTGCCAATTAAATGTTGATAACGCTTATCCTCAGGATGAACCGCGACTGCCGTATCACCCAGCATGGTTTCCGGGCGTGTGGTCGCAACGATCAGATAATCAGAACCATCAGCTAGGGGGTAGCGTAGGTGCCAGAGTGAACCTTGCTCTTCTGTAGCAATGACCTCCAGGTCAGAAATCGCAGTCAGTAAGTTAGGGTCCCAATTGACCAGGCGTTTACCGCGGTAAATTAAGCCCTCATTATATAAGTCAATAAAGGCTTTTTGTACGGCATCAGAGGGGCCTTTATCCATAGTAAAGCGTTCACGTGACCAGTCTGGTGAAGTGCCCATGCGGCGCATTTGCTGAGTAATTGTGCCACCCGATTGCTCTTTCCATTGCCATACTCTATTGGTAAATGCCTCACGGCCTAGGTCATGGCGCGAGGTGTTTTCAGCACTTAACTGGCGCTCGACTACCATTTGCGTGGCGATGCCTGCATGGTCTGTACCAGGTTGCCATAGCGTTTGATCGCCTTGCATACGATGATAACGAATCAGTGCGTCCATCAGGGTGTGCTGAAAACCGTGTCCCATGTGTAAGGTGCCGGTGACATTGGGTGGCGGGAGTGTAATTGCGTAGGGCGTGCCTGTGCCTTTGGGGGGAAAATAACCGTTTTTTTCCCAAGTTTGGTAATGTTTTTTTTCGATGAGATCAGGTTGATAGGTCTTATCCATGGTATTTAGGTCTCTGCGTTATTCATAAAGTTTAAAACTGCTGTTGATGATGCGTTTATTGCTTTTTTAAGCGGGGTTTTTATTTGTGCTTGGGCTGTTATGATGGTGTACAGTAAACCCCGCTTGTTGATAATGGCGATAAGCTTGGCGTGAAGCCTGTAAGCTTTTTTTGTCTTGACTGACAATTTCGGCAATGCGTGAATAAAGGTGATTCTCATGCTTTAATGCTGCAAGTTTGATGAGTAAACCGGCTGGACTGTGCTGCTCACCAAAGCCAATCAGGACTTTCACATCTTCATCGGCCATGGGGTGGCCGACAATGGCGTGAGGCACAAAGCTCGTATCGTTAAAGCTCCACAGCAAATCGTCGAGTTGCTCTGCATCGGCTTGACTATGGGTGTGGATGTAAACCGTGGTATTTTGTGATACCGCTTTTTCAGCTAGACGACAAGCAAAGTGGTATTGAGCTTGCTTGCTTGGAGTGTTGAGTATATAAAAATCTACGCGCACAATCTTTCTCGGTTCATTAATTAATCTAAATTTATACTATAATCTATCAAAATAAAGTTAGGGTGCATGTGCACCCTACATTTAATGTTTCATTAATTCAATGGTTGAATAATCAGCCGTACTGTTTTAAATCATGTTAGTTTTATTAAGCTAAAGTGGATAAATAGCGCATTAATAATGGCACAGGACGCGCTGTCGCACCTTTTTTCTTATCGAAAACACCACCTGCGCTACCGGCAATATCCAGGTGTGCCCAGGTGTAGTTTTTAGCAAAGCGTGATAAGAAGCAAGCGGCAGTAATTGTACCTGCGGCTCTACCGCCGATATTGGCCATATCAGCAAAGGGGCTATCAATTTGTTCTTGATATTCCTCATCTAGCGGCAATTGCCAGGCTTTGTCTGCAGCCTCTTTGCCCGCTTGGAGTAACGTCTTAGCAAATTCGTCATCATTGCTCATGAGACCGGTGTTATGTTCACCTAAGGCGACGACACAGGCACCGGTTAACGTTGCAATATCTATGACAGCGCGTGGCTTGAATTTTTCGATATAGCTTAAGCCATCACACAAAGCGAGACGACCTTCAGCATCCGTATTAATCACTTCTATGGTTTGGCCACTGTAAGAGGTGAGAATATCACCCGGCTTTAAGGCTTTACCATCGGGCATGTTTTCAGCTGCAACGATAATGCCGACGAGGTTTTTCTTTAGATTCATCTGAGCTGCGGCTTTGAAGACGCCGAAGACACTAGCAGCACCGCACATGTCATATTTCATGCCTTCCATGCCTTCACCGGGCTTAATGCTGACGCCGCCAGAGTCAAAGCTGATGCCTTTGCCAACAAAACCAATGGGCGCCTCATCTTTATTATCGGCACCTTGATATTGCATGATAATAAATTTAGAAGGCTCTTCACTGCCTTGGCCAACAGCAAGGAATGAGTTTAAGCCGATGTCACGGCCTTCTTCTTCATCGATAACTTGTGTCGTAATACTGGTGTATTGTTGAGCGAGTTCTTGGGCTGTTTTAGCAAAGTGACTCGGCGTGCAGATATTACCCGGGGCGTTGGCGAGGTCTTTGGTTAACTGAATGCCGGCAAGCAAGGCATTTGCGTTGCTAAGATCAGCCTCAGAGGCATGGCCGATAAAGCTAAATTCATCAGGAATATGCTGTTCTTTGGGTTGGCTTTTAAGGCCATCAACACGGTAGTAACTCGCGTCAATCGCTTGCATTGCCAAAGAAAGTTTATCGGCTACGTTATTATTGCAAATAGCAAGTTCTAATGTAGAAAATGCCACCTGATTAAGGGTAAGCTCTTTGAGCTTCGTTATGGCTTTTGTATGCAGTGTTTTAAAGTGTAAGTCTGTTAGTTTATCTTTTTTGCCTGCGCCGATGAGTAATACGCGCTCAGCAGTAATTGCCGAAACTTCAGGAATGAGTAGGCTCTGACCTGATTTCCCGCTGATATCGCCGCGTTCAATAAACCGGCTAATTAAGCCATCAGTGGCTTGATCAATGGCTGTGGCTGTTTCGCTAAGTTCTTTCCCTTCAAAGATGGCAACGACAAGGCAGTCGCTTTTTATTGTATGTGCCGCGGTTTGTGTCAGTGAAAATTTCATTTAAGCCCTCCGCCTTTTGACTGATTTTTTTATAAATTCGTGTACACTGTGCAAACTGTATGAGTTTACTTGAATTGATGGCGATTGTCAGCTAAAGCGAGGGGAATCAATTTGATATTAGCGCGTTACCTATGGCGTGAGTTGGGCAATGTCGCTTTGGCGACTACGATCGTTTTATTATTAATTTTAGTCAGTATCATGTTGGTGCGTTATTTGCACATCGCCGATAGCTTTATGATCGCGATTAAAATTTCAGCACTGCGCTTGCCTTATTACCTAGGGATGTTGATGCCTGTGGGTTTTTTCTTTGCTGTCTTGTTAGCACTT
This sequence comes from Piscirickettsiaceae bacterium NZ-RLO1, assembly GCA_001644975.1. Lineage (GTDB taxonomy): Bacteria > Pseudomonadota > Gammaproteobacteria > Piscirickettsiales > Piscirickettsiaceae > Piscirickettsia. The sequence goes on along the minus strand of LVCQ01000024.1, from coordinate 14,401 downwards.
GGTCGTTTTTTTGCCGAAAGCGAAATGGTCATTTTATTTAGTAGCGGCATGAGTTGGTGGCATTTGGTGAAGCTATTATTGCTGCCAATGGGGGTGGTCATGGCCATTGTTGGCTTAATTACGACCTTTGTATCGCCTGCTTTAGAGCGAGTGCAGGCGGATATTATGCAACAATATCGTCAGCAAGCGGCGAGCGCGATTGTACAGCCGGGTTTAATTCGTTTTAATCATGGTCAGAATGTTGTTTATTTAAAAAATGTCACCGCCGGTGGGCAGGAGATCAGTGAGGTCGAAGCGATTTTACGTAATAATGATGGCAGTGAGAGCATTTATGTCGCTCCACGGGCAAGTCAGTATTATAATGCCACGGGTGATCGCTATATCCGCTTATTTGCAGGCCAGCGCTATGATGTAAAAGATGGGGTAGTTTCAGCCTCTATTCGCTTTAAAGAGTATACGGCATTACTCCAAAAGCGTGGCATTATTGGTACGGATCGAGATGTCGGCACGTTATCAATGCGTAAGTTACTTGTGAATGGCTCTCCTGAAGCTTTAGCTGAATTTGAATGGCGCATTGCCATTCCCTTGGCGGTGCTCGTACTTGGATTATTGGCGATTCCCTTAAGTAATGTTGGGCCACGTCAGGGCCGCTATGGCCGTTTATTTCCTGCAGTGTTGGTATTTGCGGTGTATTTTAATATTTTGGCGATTATTCGTAATGAGGTTGAAAGCGGTGATTTATCAATGGGCTTGGGGTTATTTGTCGCACCGTTGATCTTTAGTTTAATGGGCTTGTTGTTTATTCATTATCGTAATCAAGGTGGCCGCTGGAGAATAACGTCATGATTTTGCATCGCTATCTTGCTAAACAATGCTTATCTATGACCTTGCTTATTTTATTTGCTTTAGTAGCATTAGACTTTTTTTTGGTTTGATTGGTAATCTTGATGGCAATTCTTTTATTCAGGCATTGGTATTTATGCTTTGGCGTTTACCTGAAGATATGAATCAGCTTATTCCTATCAGCGGTTTATTAGGGTCACTTTTGGCACTTGGGCAAATGTCTCGTAATAGCGAGCTAGTGGTGATGCGAGTGGCTGGTTTTTCGATGCTGAAAATTGCACGTGCTGTCGCGGGTGCAGGGTTTTTATTAGCGATTGTATTGTTTTTTAATATGACGTTGGTTGCACCGTGGGCCAATCAGCAGTTGCGTTCATTAAATCATGCGGGGAAGTCTAATCAGGCAACCTTAACTCACGTATGGTTAAGGTCAGATCATGGCTTGGTTAATATCCAAGCGTTTTGGCCCAATGGGGTATTGACTGGCGTTAGCCGTTATGAGTTTAAAGAGGGCAAGCTTGATCGAATTGAGTTGGCTCAAAAAGTACGTTATCAAAATAACCAATGGCATGCTGATGATATTAAAACGGTTGACATTAGTGATAAGAAAATAACGTATAACAACACCCAAAGTGCACTTTGGCAGAGCTTAATGGCACCAAAACTACTGACTTTGGTGGCAACTCCTGCCGATGAGCTGAATGTGGTTGGGCTTTGGCGCAATGTCATTTACCGCGTGCAAAATAGTTTAAATAGTAATCAATATGAATTTGTATTGTGGCAAAGTATTTTTACGCCGGTTTCAGCAATTTTAATGATGTTACTTGCGGTGCCATTTATTTTTGGTGCCGGACGAAGTAGCAGCCTTGGTTTTAAAATGATGCTGGGGATTTTAGTGGGTTTTGGATTTTTTATTGTTAATCAGTTTGTTGGCTCCTTAAGTAGTTTAATTCAGCTTTCGCCATTGCTTGCTGCTTCATTCCCCAGTATCCTGTGCATTTTATTATTTGTCTATGGGGTCCAGAGGTTAGGTTAGCTATGCACATTGATGCCTTTGATTTTGAACTGCCAGAGTACCTTATTGCTCAGTATCCACAGACTGAGCGTCGTGCTAGTCGTTTATTGCATGTCAATCGTCAAGGTCAATGCTTGCATCGTGGTTTTGGTGAAATCATTGATTTATTAAATCCAGGTGATGTGTTGGTTTTGAATAATACTGAGGTGATTGCTGCACGCTTATATGGCAAGAAACTAACTGGTGGCAAAATAGAAATTTTAGTTGAGCGCTTACTATCTGAATACGAGGTGCTGGCCCATGTTAAAGCGAGCAAGGCACCGCAAGCAGGAGCACAGATTATATTAAGTGAAGCCGGCGCCGAGGTGATGGTTTTGGGTCGGGATGAGAGTTTGTTTCGCCTCAAGTTTAATCAACCAATTTTGCCTTTATTAGCGCGTATCGGTCATATGCCTTTGCCGCCTTATATGGTTCGCCCGGATGAAGAGACTGATCGCACACGCTATCAAACAGTCTATGCGAGGCATCCAGGTGCGGTTGCAGCGCCGACAGCAGGGCTTCATTTTGATGATGAGTTACTTGCAGAGATTAAAGGCAAAGGCGTGGATATTTCCTTTGTTACGTTGCATGTTGGTGCCGGGACATTCCAGCCAGTACGCGTTGAGAATATTCAAGATCATGTGATGCATGCGGAGTGGTTGCAGGTGAATGATGACGTAGTCGCTAAAGTCAATCAAGCGAAGCTGTCAGGGGGGCGTGTCATTGCGGTAGGATCGACTTCATTACGCAGTTTGGAAACAGCAGCGGCACAAGCTGAGGAAGAGCTGAAGGCGTTTGAAGGTGAAAGCCGGTTATTTATTACCCCAGGTTTTACCTTTAAGGTTGTTGATTGTATGATTACTAATTTTCATCTGCCGAAGTCAACTTTGATGATGCTTGTCAGTGCTTTTGCCGGTTATGATGAGATTATGACGGCTTACTACCTTGCTATTGAAGAAAAATATCGCTTTTTTAGCTACGGTGATGCGATGTTTCTTGAGAAAAAAGAACCTATGAAAGTATAACCTATAAAAACGTAAGATAATTAAATTAAAGCTAATATTAAAGATGATATAAAGCTTGTAAAATTTTATAAAAAACAAATCAAAAGTTAACTGTTAGTTAGATAAGTTTTAGATAAAAGATTAAATGAAAGTGAATATTTATAGTGAATATAAAGCGAAGTAAGGGACGTGTATGAGTCATATGTCATTTGAATTATTGCATAAGGATGGTCGCGCCCGCCGTGGTCGTTTAAGCTTTCCCCGTGGCGTTGTCGAGACGCCTGCCTTTATGCCGGTTGGAACCTATGGGACCGTTAAAGGGCTAACTCCTGAGGAAGTATCTGCAACTGGAGCGCATATTGTGCTTGGCAATACGTTTCATCTGATGTTGCGCCCAGGGACAGAGATTATTGAGCAGCACGGTGACTTACATGATTTTATGCAATGGCAGGGGCCGATATTAACTGATTCAGGTGGTTTTCAGGTGTTTAGCTTGGGTGCCTTGCGTAAGTTAGACGAAAAGGGGGTAACCTTTCGTTCACCGGTCAATGGCAGCAAGGTCTTTATGGGGCCAGAAGAGTCCATGTGGGTTCAGCGTAAGCTGGGCTCTGATATTGTGATGATCTTTGATGAGTGCACCCCGTATCCTGCGAGCTATGAGACGGCACGTGAATCGATGGAACTTTCACTGCGTTGGGCACGTCGTAGCAAAGACGCGCATGGTGATAACTCTGCAGCTTTATTTGGAATTATTCAGGGGGGAATGTATCCGGATTTACGTCAGCGTTCAACCGAGGGACTATTAGAGATAGGCTTTGATGGCTATGCAATTGGTGGCTTATCGGTGGGTGAGCCTAAACATGAGATGTTCAGCACGCTCGATGCAACAACACCGTTGATGCAAGAAGATAAGCCGCGTTATCTAATGGGAGTCGGTACGCCGGATGACCTCGTTGAAGGCGTACGCCGAGGTGTTGATATGTTTGATTGTGTAATGCCGACACGCAATGCACGTAATGGTCATTTATTTACATCTGAAGGAGTGATTCGGCTACGTAATAGCGCGAATAAAACAGACACGCGTCCGGTGGATGAAGCGTGTGCTTGCTCTACTTGTCGACATTATTCACGGGCTTATTTGCATCATTTGGATAAATGTAATGAAATGCTTGGTGCACGTTTAAATACCGTTCATAATTTACATTATTATCAAAAAGTGATGCGTGGTTTGCGTACAGCAATTGATGCAGGTAAGCTAGATGAGTTTGTCTGCCAGTATTATGCAAAGCAGAATAAAGACGTTCCAGAATTGGCTTAAAATTTAAATAACAAAGGTATAAAAATAAGGGGAAATCCATGAAAAAACTATTTGCAATTCTAGGTTTATTAGCAGTGAGTAGCGCAAGTTTTGCCGCAGATGCGCCTGCTGCAGGGGCAACCTCATCGTTGATGAGCTTTTTGCCGTTGGTCGTGATTGTTATTATTTTCTACTTCTTATTAATTCGTCCACAAAGTAAGCGTGCCAAAGAACATCGTAAGCTGCTCTCTGAACTTGCAAAGGGTGATGAAGTGTCAACCAGTGGCGGTGTGTTGGGTAAAGTGACTAAAGTTGATGAGAGTGTTGTGACCATTGAAATTGCGAGTGGCGTTGAGATTCAAGTTCAAAAGAGTGCGGTTTCTGCAGTGTTACCGAAAGGAACAATCAAATAATAGCTAGATAAAGGCCTATCATGGTAAAACGAGACTCCTGGTGGAAGGTTTTTCTTCTACTGTTGACAATTGTGATCGGTACGATTTATGCGATACCGAATTTGTTTGGTGATGATCCTGCTGTTCAGGTCATCGGTCGTCGTGGCTTTGATGTGACGCAAGTACAAGAACAGTTAGTGAAAGCCGCGCTTGCGAGTGAGCAGATTGGCTATCGTGACTTATCATGGAAAAAAGATGGCATGTTGCTGCGTTTTTATACGCAAGACAGTCAGTTAAAAGCCAAAGATGCGATAGAAAATGCGCTTGGTAGCCATTATGTTACGGCATTAGATCTAGTGCCTGCGACACCGATGTGGTTAGCGAACTTAGGTGCTGCGCCAATGAAGCTAGGTTTGGATTTACGTGGCGGTATTCATTTTGTATTACAAGTGGATATGCAGACCGTATTACGCAATCAAGCAGGTAGTTTCTTACAAGAAATTAAAATGAAATTAGCAAATCAGCATATTGCTTATACGGATATGCGTTTGGCGCCAGAGCAAGCGGAAGTTGAAGCACCTGAATTAATTATTCAAGCGGCAGATACGGCAACAGTAAAACGCCTGGTGAGCCAAGAGCTTGGTTCGCAGCTGCTATTATTACCGGAGTCTGATCGCAATACGCTTTACTACAAACTCAGTGATGAGACGATTGTGCAAGCGAAAAAATCAGCATTATCACAGACAGAAACGGTCATGCGTAACCGTGTCAATGAGTTGGGTGTGGCTGAAGCGTCTGTCGCTTCTCAAGGAAAAAACCGTGTGGTGGTTGAACTGCCGGGCGTTCAAGATGCGGCTCAGGCGAAAGAGTTGATTGGTGGCACAGCGACACTGAAGTTTATGCTGGTCGATCAGGCTCATTCAGTCGATGCGGCACTAAAAGGTCAAGGGCCTGTAGGGTCGACGATTTACTGGAATGATAAAGAAAGGCCGGTATTGCTGAAAAACCAGGTGATTCTAACGGGTAAAGCCGTGGTTGGTGCGACGGTTGGCTTTGATCGGGATAATCGTCCAGCGGTGAATGTGCGTTTGACCGGTAATGAAGTCAGTAACTTTTCTAAAGTTACACGTGATAACGTTGGTAAGGGCATGGCGGTTGTATTAGTGCAAACAACTTTAAGCTCAAAAAAAATCAATGGTAAGGATGTTTTCCAGCGTAAGACCTCAGAGCGTGTTATCAGTATTGCAACGATTCAGCAGGCGCTTGGTAATAGCTTTCAGATCACAGGTATTGGTGAGGTAAAAGATGCGCAAAGCCTAGCGATACAAATTCGTGCAGGTGCATTACCCGCTCCCGTACAAATTGTTGAAGATCAGGTGATTGGTCCAACCTTAGGTGCGCAAAATATTCATATTGGCCTAGTGTCACTTGCTGCAGCGATGATTGTGACTTTGCTCTTTATGTTGGTTTATTACCGGGCATTTGGTATTTATGCCAATATTGCATTGATTCTGAACATGATCTTTTTGTTTGCAATTATGTCAGTGATGGGCGCGACTATGAGTTTGCCTGGCATTGCTGCTGCGGTATTACATATTGGTATGGCGGTAGATGCAAATGTCTTGATCTTTGAGCGTATACGTGAGGAGTTGCGAGCTGGTATTAGCCCTCATAAGGCGATTAGCCAAGGTTTTGACCGCGCGTTGGCAACAATTGTTGACTCTAACTTAACAACTTTAATTGTGGCTGTTGTTCTGTTTGCCATTGGCACAGGATCAGTCAAAGGATTTGCTGTGGTATTAATCATCGGTATTGTAACTTCACTGTTGACTGCAGTGACAATGACACGTGGTATGGTGAATTTTGTCTATGGCAATCGCCCCATTAAGAAGCTTTCCATAGGTATTTAACGAGGGGTTAAGAGATTAAGTATGGAGTTTTTTAAACAACAAACAAATATTGATTTTCTTGGCTTACGTCGCTGGGCGGGAATTTTCTCGGTAGTGATTTGCTTAGGAAGCATTGCTATTATGGCGATTAAAGGTCTGAATTGGGGGTTGGATTTTACTGGCGGTTATTCTGTGCAAGTCAGTTATGTTAAAGCCCCCGATTTAACCAAGGTTCGCAATGCGTTAGACGCTGCAAATTTTCGTGAAGCGCGGGTGACGACCTATGGAAGTACACGTGATTTACAGATTCGTTTTGCACCGCAAGAGGGTCAAAGCACAGGCTTAAGTGAGACACAGCAAGGCGCACTTAAAGATAAATTAAAAACAACACTGACATTAGGTCAACCGGTTGAAATTAACTCACTGAACTATATTGGCTCTGAAGTGGGTAGCGAGATGGTTCAGCAGGGTATTTTAGCTATTATTGTCTCTGTATTGGCTATTATGGTCTATGTTGCTTTGCGTTTTGATTATCGCTTTGCGATTAGTGCTGCGGTAGCATTAGCGCATGATCCGTTATTAATTTTAGGTATTTTTTCATTATTCCATATTGAGTTTACCTTGATTTCTTTGGCGGCTTTGCTTGCAGTGATTGGCTTTTCGTTGAATGATACTGTGGTGATTTATGACAGGATTCGTGAGAACTTTCGTAAGATGCGTAAAGCAACACCTGTTGAGGTGGTTAATCGTTCGATTAATGATACGCTGTCACGCACATTAATGACTTCAGGCTTAACTTTGTTGGTTGTTGTCATCTTATATGTCTTTGGTGGCCCGGCACTACAGCCATTTGCTTTGGTTTTAATCATTGGTATTTTGATTGGCACGTATTCATCGATTTATATTGCTGGCGCTTTATCAATTAAGCTTGGCATTAATCGTTTGTCGATGATGCCGGCGAAAAAAGAAGAAGACAGCAGACCTTAACCTGGGCTGTTATAGGTCTAAAAAAGGAAAAATAAAAAAGAAGCTATAGATTAGCTTCTTTTTTTATTATACAGGTTTGCCATAGTTACTTGCTATATGTTGCAATAGATTGACTAGTCACTGTGTATTTATATTTTATCCTGGAGGGATTGTTATGCGCTTAATGTTAAAATTTGTTATTCCGGTAGAAAAAGGCAATCAGGCTGCAGCGGATGGATCGATGATGCAGGTTATTCAGGAATTAATTGGGAAATTACAGCCAGAATCGACTTACTTTTATTTACAAGAAGGTAAGCGTGCTGGCACGATTATTTTTAAGGCGACTGACCAAAGTCAGATGGTTGTGATTAATGAGCCATTATTTGCAAAGTTACATGCTGAAATTGAAATTCAGCCTGCGCTTGATCTTGAAGATTTAACACGGGCGTTATAATATTTAATATGAAAAATAACTGATCATGATTAAATTAAGTTAAATATTTAGTAATAGGCTATTTAAGTATAGGTATTATTACAGAGGTATTATTTATGCCTCTATTTTTTTATTTAAATCTTATGGCGACTGCTCTTGAGAGTTGGCAGAAGCCGGTACCATATTAAGTACTAAATTAAGTGCCAACTTCTCCCTTGTCTTTAGAATTACCAAAACCACCATGATTTTTTCGGTAATGAAGACTCACACTGAATAAGCTGGTGGTAGTAGCTATTCGCTTTGTTACGCACTTGGTGGGCTTTGGCGAGGAGCCAGCGTTTTTTTAGATAAGTGCGTTTACGATAGCCACCATCGCCCTCATGATAGGCAAGATAGAGTGAGTAAGCATTATTTTTAGCAATGCCTAAACGTGAATATGAGCGGTTGGCATACCAGCCAACAAAGTCAATTGCATCAGCAAAATCGGTTCGTGAAGCGCGGCTATTACCCGTTGATCGTTGATAGGTTGCCCAAGTGCCATCGGTGGCTTGGGCATAGCCATAGGCAGAGGTTGGGCGTGACCAGGGAATAAAGCCCAATAACGTTGTACGCGGTGGCCTGGCATCATAGCGAAAGTGAGATTCGTAATAAATAATAGCCATTTGGGCGCTGATTGGTACGCCCCATTTTTTACGTGAGTCTTTGGCTGCCCAGTACCATTTAGGGTATTCACGAAATATGCTACAGATGTTATTAATATTCTGAGGGGGTGCGGTTGCACAGCCTGCCAGCATGCTTGCTAATATGCATGGTATAACCAGCAAGCGAGCAAATTTTAATTTAAGGCGAAAGCCCTGATAGTTCATAGAGCGTTTCGTGAATGATCGTAACTTTATCAAAGCTTTCTTGATATTCTTGTTCAAGTTGAGAGTCTGCAACGATACCTCCTCCGGCCCAACAGTATGCATGGTTCTGGTGGCAAATTAATGTGCGAATGGTAATGTTTGTATCCATATGTCCATCATAGCTAATATAGCCAATACTACCATAGTGAAGACTGCGACGATGTGGCTCAAGCTCCTCAATGATTTCCATCGCACGAATTTTAGGCGCACCGGTAATCGAGCCGCCAGGGAAAGCATGCTTTAGTACATCGGTCGCATGGGTCTGTTTTGCCAGTGTGCCGCGCACTGTACTGACAAGATGATGAACATTTTTAAAGCTCTCAAGCTCACAGACTTTTGGCGTGATGACTGAGCCTATCTCGCAACTGCGGCCTAGATCATTGCGCAATAGGTCAACGATCATGATATTTTCAGCCCGGTCTTTCTCACTATTTAGGAGCTTTTCTTGATAGCTTAAGTCTTCTGCCGCCGTTTTGCCTCTAGGAACAGTACCTTTAATTGGCTTGGTTTCGACAATATTGTGACTGATTTTTAAAAAACGCTCGGGTGAACAGCTTAAAATTTGGTTATCACCGATATCCATATAACAGGCAAATGGCGCTGGATTATGCTTACGTAGTTGTAAGTAGGCATGCAAGGGATGCCCAGTAAACGGTGCAACAAAGCGCTGGGTTAAATTAACCTGGTAACAGTCACCAGCATGAATATAGTCTTGGATTTTATTAAAGCGCTCTTTATAGTCATTAAAGCTCAAATTAGAGCTAAATTGACGTGTTAATTTAAAATCAGCAAAGTGACCGGGTATAGCTGCCTTAATGTTATTACTAATAGTATCGTGAATCGGGCTTTTTGATAGTTGCTGATAAATATCAAGGCTGTTTGCTTTTTGTTGCAATGGGCTAACCCAATAGGCAGATTGGTCGTGATGGTCAATAATGATGGCCCAATCGTAAAGGCCAACAGCAAGATCAGGTAGGTCTAAGTCATGTTCAGCGTATTCGGGTAGAGTCTCGAGTATACGTCCCAAATCATAACCAAAATAGCCTAAAGCCCCACCGCAAAAAGGTAGGTGATAATTTTCGGGTATGGTGATGTGAGTATTGACGTTTTGAGTTTGCTCTTTAATAAAACTAAACGGATCAAGTGTTGTAACTTGAATTTGATTGCCTGTTGCATCGGTACTATAGGTTTGATTATGGTGGTTGATGATTTTTTTATAGGGGTTTGCAGCAAGAAGATCAAAGCGACCATTGCTTAATGGCGCACAGCTGTCTAGCCAGATGGGCCAGTCAAAGTGGGCAATTTTAGAAAACCAGTGTGCCGAGTCTTGAGTGTAAGAAAGCGGTTTAATCATCAGCATGAGGTATCGGTCTGCTTTATTGTCAATAAAATTGACCGTTATTCTAGCAAAAAAAAATTAAGAATACAGTATGTGGACTTGAAGCTGACTCAGCGCCCAGTTGGAGCTAAGTTTAAGTTAATTGAGATTTTCATTTATTATATCTGTCTAGGGTGAGTGATTTGGGATAAATTAAATTAATTTAAATTTCAGAGTACAGGGTATAAGACGAAAAATGCATGCGAATATTTATGGTCAAGATGACCGAGACTTAAGAGCATTTAATGCAGATCACCGTTTGCATATGCAAGCAAAATTACCATTATTAAACTTGATTGAAGCGGCAAAACATGCTGGGATTCATTTGGCTTTAATCAGTGCTTATCGTGGTTTTGACCGTCAATTGGCGATTTGGAATGCAAAAGCTTCGGGTGAAAAGCCGGTGTTTGATCGAACGGGTCAATCTCAAATTCAGATAGATCAGCTGACTCCCAAGGAGCGCGTATTTGCCATTTTAAATTGGTTTGCCTTACCTGGCACCAGCCGCCATCACTGGGGAACTGATTTTGATATCTTTGACTTAAGTGCGCGGCCACGAGGGTATCATATTCAGTTGGTGCCCAGTGAATATCAGCCAGGAGGGGTATTTTCGAATTTAGGACAGTGGTTAGATAGTAATTTGGCTAATACGCCGTTTTTTCGACCGTTCTGGGGGGTGTCCAGTGGTGTCGCTGCAGAACCTTGGCATATTAGTTACCGGCCGTTGGCAAGCGAGTTCCAAGCCCTATTTTGTATTGATGATTTGGCTAAGGTGATTGAGCAAGCGCCTATTTTATTAAAAGATGAGATTCTAGCTGAACTGGATGAGATTGTTAGTCGTTTTGTTTTGGCGATTGATGATGTCAGGCGATAGCCTGAGGTTATGCATGGGTTAGGGCGAGGGCGTTATGTGCTAAATACTAGGCATTTTGTCAGTATGCCTTTATTATATGGGCATTGATTTTGAAAGAACGAGTGCAAAGGTAAGAGGAAACATGCTTGATCCAAAACATTTACGTACTGATTTAGATGATGTGGCTAGGACGCTAAGAAAAAGAGGCTTTGAGCTGGATACAGCTAAGCTAATCTCTTTAGAAGAACAACGCAAAAGCCTACAGACTACAACCCAAGAATTGCAAAACGAGCGTAACTCCCGTTCTAAGTCGATTGGTCAAGCAAAAGCACGCGGTGAAGAGATTGCGCCTTTAGTTGCCGCGATTGGTGATTTAGGTGAGCAATTAAATGATGCTAGTGCCAAGCTTCATTTGGTTCAACAAGAGCTTGATGAGTTATTGCTGGGTATTCCAAATTTGCCTCATGAGTCGGTGCCTGCAGGAAAAAATGAAGATGACAATGTCGAAGTGCGGTGTTGGGGGGCGGTGCCTGAGTTTAGCTTTACACCAAAAGACCATACTGAACTAGGTGAGTCATTGGGTGGTTTGGATTTTGAGCTGGCAGTAAAGCTTACCGGTTCACGCTTTGTGGTGATGCGTGGGCAGATGGCACGGTTACATCGAGCACTGGCTCAGTTTATGCTCGATGTACAAACTGAACAGCATGGTTATCAAGAAATGTATGTGCCTTATTTGGTAAATCATGAGAGTTTACGGGGCACTGGGCAATTGCCAAAGTTTGGTGAGGACTTATTTCATTTGCAAGGCGAGCATGAATATTGCTTAATCCCTACCTCTGAAGTGCCATTGACCAATACGGTGCGTGATGTGATTTTGGAAGAAACAGCACTTCCTCTGCGTTTAACGGCACAAACGCCGTGCTTTCGGAGTGAAGCTGGTTCGTATGGCCGCGATACTCGCGGTATGATTCGTCATCATCAATTTGAAAAAGTTGAAATGGTGCAAATTGTTCACCCGGATAAATCATATCAGGCGCTTGAAGAGATGGTCACTCATGCGGAGAAAATCTTACAATTGCTGGAGTTGCCCTATCGGGTGATGGCGCTGTGCGGCGGTGATATTGGTACCAGTGCGGCAAAAACCTATGATTTAGAAGTTTGGTTGCCTGCGCAGGGTAAATATCGTGAGATCTCATCTGTCAGTAACTGCGAGGCCTATCAGGCACGACGCATGAAAGCACGGTGGCGTAATTCTCAAACAGGCAAGCCAGAGCTGGTGCATACATTAAATGGCTCGGGCTTAGCGGTTGGGCGAGCGTTGATTGCGGTATTAGAAAACTATCAACAAGCCGATGGTCGCATCCGGGTACCCCATGTTTTAATGCCTTACATGGCAGGCTTAGAATGGATAGGTTAGACTAGAGTGATTGCCGGTCTAAAATAAGCGTTAAATTTATAAACGTTAAGTTTGTGAGGGAATAGCATTGAAACGTTTACTTTTTAATACAGTTGTAGGGATTCTAGCGGTTGGCAGCAGTGCGGTGAGCTTTGCTGCGAGTTCTTATCTAGTGGCTCCAGGTAAAATTAGGCTCAGTTTACAGCGGCCATCGACGTCTTCTTTTATTGTCCGTAACACGGGGGATACCACTTTGCATTTGCGTGCAAAACTTGAGTATTACCCGACAAGCTCCGAGGTTTTGGGCTTAGGCTCACAAAAAAAAGGTTTTGATGATGACCTCTTGACTCATGCACGGGTGTTGATTAGCCCACCGTTATTGGTTATGCCTGCTGGCCAACAACGTACATTGCGGGTATCAGTGCGACCCAACGCGGGTTTAAAAGAGGGCACTTATCGGGCCTATTTACGCTTTAGTCCGAGTGAATTAATTAAACAACCAATTAAAGTGGCGAACGATACAACAGGTAATCAAGTGGGTGCGCAAATTAATATTCGTTTGGATACGGTGACGTCAATTTATGCGGATAAAGGCAAAGGTGAAGCAAAACTTGCAGTGAGGTGTATAAGCGGTCAAAAAAATACTAAGGTGACTATTGGCAATGAGTCGCCGTGGCTGTATCGAGGGGCGATTGCTAGTAATAATGCGAATGATAAAGATGCTTCTGTGCCAGTGATTTTAATGGGCTATAATACACAGACCTTTGAATTGAAAAATTCACGTTCAGTGATTGAGCTTGCCGAAGAAAATAGTAAGGATAAGCGGAAAATATCGTGTAGTTAAAGGGATATTATAAAAATAAATAAAATTAATATAGTTAAAGAGTCGTCAACATGGATGTTGTTATTATTGGTGTAACGGGTTTAATTGGCAGTGCACTTGTTCTTAAATTATATCGCCAGCATGAGATCACTGCGGTGGGCCGTGATGTTAGCGTTGTTCGCCAGCGGTTTCCTTTTTGTAAAAGTTTAGCCCTACAAGATTTAGGACTAGAGGATTTAGCCGCCTGTGATGTTGTGATTAATTTGGCAGGTGAAAATATTGGTCAAGGCCGTTGGAGTGAAGCGCGGCGTGCCAAAATTATTAATAGTCGGATCAGTGTTACCCAGCAGGTTGCGACTTTATGTCGTAAATTAGGTCAAGATGCACCGCGCGTGTTTAATGCAAGTGCAATTGGCGTGTATGGCCTACAAGAAACCAGTACGAGCGTATCAGTGCGACTTACTGAAGAAAGCCCACTGCCCAGCCCACCCGCTGATTTTTTGAGTGAAGTGGCTATTGATTGGGAAAATGTATTGAAATTCTTGGACCCTGAAAAGGTGGTTCAACTACGTTTTGCAGTTGTGTTAGCTAGTAATGGAGGGGCTCTGCCTAAATTGGCTTTGCCGTTTTATTTTGGCTGTGGTGGAAAAATCGCTTCGGGTCAACAGATGGTTTCTTGGGTGGCATTAAAAGATGTGGTGGCTGCGATTGTGTTTTTATTAGAGCGCCCCTTGCTTGGGGGTGCTTTTAATATTGTTGCCCCTGAATGTGTGCGTCAATATCAGTTTGCAGCGGTGCTGGCAAATGTTCTGAAAAAACCAAACTTCATGTGGACTCCAGGCTTTTTATTGCAGCTAGTTTATGGCCAAATGGCGGAAGAGTTAATTTTAAAAGGTCAATATGTGATACCGAAGCGATTGCTTGATATTGGCTTTCAATTCCAATATGGCGACTTAGCGCGAGCCTTACAAGATATTTATAGTGAATAGAGCTTGTTCGTACTGCAATAGGAAAAATAATAAATAGTTTCTATACTTTACTTTAAATAAGGCTATTTTTTTATAAGGCCTTATTTTACAGGGCACGGTGAAACCTTAAATGTATAGACTTTCAGCAGCAGCTGTTATTTTTACTCTATCTTCTGTTTTATTCACAATGGCAGTGCCTTGTA
>LVCQ01000023.1 GCA_001644975.1 Piscirickettsiaceae bacterium NZ-RLO1 | reverse complement strand
CGCTTACGTAAAGATATAAATAAACAAATTAATACTCATACCATTACTAAACATGTACCAGGTGTTTTTTAATAAAAATTCAGGCTAAACCGCATTTTAAAAGATTAAAAACATAAAGTAATTTAATGATTTGATGCTTGCACTTTATAATAAAAGCTCTAGAATAATAGCCTGCTAAAAAGAGTAGTAATCATGCTAAATCATAAAAATAAGCTAAAGCTTGGCATCACCATGGCAATCATCAGTGCCTTACTTGTCGGTTGCTCAACAATAACAAAAACCAACAACTCTGTTAATCCTATTCAAAATCAAAAAAAACTAATAATAAGAAGTTCTGATTCTGATAAAGATAAAAAATCACAAGTAAATACCATGCCATTAGCACCTGTAACCCTATATTTAGCAGAAAATGATCATGATAACCAAGCCCCCTATATCAAAACGTTTCAATATATGGCACCTGTATATACAAGTAAAAAACCAAGCCTAACCATTAGCAAAATTCGCTTTGCTGCAACAACAGGTGATCCAATAGCTGAACTTCAGCTTGGCACTTTATATCATGATGGCTATTGGCTGAAAAAAAACCAACAGCATGCATTTTTCTGGTTTTATCAAGCAGCACTTAATCAAGTTGCCACCGCTCAATACCGTGTCGGCTTGGCCTATTTACATGGTAAAGGTGTTATCCAAAATACAGTCACCGCATTTGCCTGGTTTCAACTAGCAGCAAACCATGAGCTTCCTCAATCCCAACAGAAAATCGATCAACTTATCGCTCGTCTCTCGCCCAAGCAGCTCCAAAACGCAGCTAAAACAATCAACGACATCAAAAATGAAATTGCTGGTTTAAACAATAAAAAAACCACACAACGCTATCAACTACACTCTTTAAATAAAAAAAGTGCTGGCATTATTTAAACATCTAAATATTTGCCTCTCCCTGTTACTCTGTTAGTAGGGGTACTGACTTGTTATAGAACTCTATATGCGCTATAGTTGCTTCTGGAACATTAGCATTAATTCATTACAGCACAGTGACTCCTATGACTGTGAAGATGTATAAAAAAATAAATAAAATGACCAACGAACAAAATAAGATATATTGCATTACTAACCTTCAAGGTATTGTCACTTTTGTCAGTCGTTCTTTTCTTAATTTTTATAATGTAGAGCAACATCATGTTATTGGTAAACGTGCTAATCAATGTGTCACCTTCCCACTAGGGTGTGCTCAAGCACTCAAAGATATTATCGATATCGCCCGTGAGAAAGTAACAAAGGCGCGTCGAGAAGGCATCACAATTAGCAAAGAAGGCTTTTTTGTTGGCGCTTTGCATAAATACCCTCAAATTAATGATGGAAAAATCATTGGTGTTGTTCATGAAACCGATTTTAGCCTAGAACAGCTCATCCACAATAAATGCCTTGATGTTATCGAAAAGGCACCTTACAAAGGCCAAACATTAAATAAAACAGATATAAAATTACTGATGGTTTTAGCTCACTTTAATACAATCAAAGCCAGTGATATTGCAAAGGTCTTCAAAGTAAAAACAAATACTGTATATATTTATAAAAACAATTTGATCAATAAAATTAAAATAGCGAATAACAGCGAGCATTACTGTTACCTTGAGGTGATCAAACATATTTTGCTGCATGGCTTATATTCAGATGGTCACCAATATATCTGCCTGCCCTATCACGAGCTGTCTCTTTTTTCAAATACACCTTTAAAATTATTAAAAAAATTCACACTGGGGCTCTCACTTCCTAAACAGAAAGCATATGAAGCAAACTAATACCCTGCTTTCCCTCTCTTAACCGGGTGATTCAACTCAACAAAAGTAATCGCCATTCTCACAAATTAAAATTTATTCATTATAATTAATATTAAATATGACCTTTAATTTTAAAAATATCAAAAATGAATAAACAGATTATTTGCAACACATTAGCCTTAGTCATCGTCATCACCATCGTATCTTTAATGCTTGTCGGCTGTAATGAGCAACAGCGTATTAAAAAAATGCCGGACTATCAACTTAAAAAAGAAGTGAAATACTGCCAAAACATCAGCCAGCCGACTCAAGGTGAAAAAGCACTGTGTAAACTATATATTACAGAATGTGCTAAACGCCAAGAGATAGGCAGACATTCTTGCAATGCATCTTTAAATGAAGAAATTAATAACAGGCCAATCAAGAAACTTAGAACATGGGACTAAACAAATATTAGCTTCTCACAAATTTCACACACATAATGGTGATTTAAAAATCAGGAAGCTTTTAAGCTATAACACGCTTAGCATAATGCCGAATCAAATCAGCAATTTCAAGAATCAGTGCAATTTGCCCCTCACCTGTGATTGTTGCACCTGCCATTCCCGGAGTTGTACTTTGTAAGAGTCCACCTAAAGGCTTAATCACTACTTCTTCTTGACCTACGAGCTGGTCAACAACAAACCCCATACGCTGGGAACCTGCTGAAATAATCACAACATGACCACTATCAGGACGCTCTTTCGGTGAATCTTTAATCAACCAATGATTTAAGAAAAATAATGGCAATGCTTTATTGCGGATAATGACTGTTTCTTGACCATCAACGATATTAAGCTTGGTCAGATCTAAATGAAAAATTTCACTCACAGCGGTCAAAGGGAAGGCAAACCGTTGATCTTGCACAATCACCATCAATGTCGGCAAAATTGCTAATGTTAAAGGCACCTTAATGGTTACACGGCTTCCAGTCCCCAATGTTGAATCAATTTCCAAACGTCCATTAAGCTGGGTAATTTTTGTTTTCACCACATCCATGCCTACACCACGGCCAGAGATATCTGAAATTTCCGCTTTAGTTGAAAATCCGGGCATAAAAATTAAATTATAACACTCTTTTTCTGTCAAGCGCTCCGCAGATTCTCGATCCATCAACCCTTTCTCAATGGCTTTTTCACGCAAGACATCGGCATTCATGCCATTACCATCATCTTCAATATAAATTAAAATATGGTCGCCAGCTTGCTCAGCCGATAGGATAATCGTCCCCTTACGCGCTTTGCCGCGCTCCTCACGTAAATCAGGCATTTCTACACCATGGTCACATGAGTTTCTCACTAAGTGGACTAAAGGGTCAGCCAATGCTTCAACAAGATTTTTATCTAGATCAGTTTCTTCCCCAACCAACTTTAAGTCAATTTCTTTGCCTAAGCTACGCGCTAAATCTCGGACCAGACGTGGAAAACGACCAAATACTTTCTTAATTGGCTGCATGCGAGTTTTCATTACCGATGTTTGCAAATCAGCAGTGACCATATCTAAATTAGCAATGGCCTTAGTCATACCTTCATCGGTCGCTTCTGCATTCATGTCGAGCGTTTTTAAGCGATTACGCACTAAAACCAACTCGCCAACAAGGTTCATAATATCATCAAGCAAGCTTGTATCAACACGAACTGATGCTTCTGCCTTGGCCGCATCCTCTTTTTTCGCTGCTGCCGCAGGCGCTGCTTTTTTCTGAGGTTCTGGTTTTTTTTCAACAGCCTTTGGCGCCTCTTTTACTGGTTTTTCCACTGATTTTTCTTCAGTACCAGTATCTGCCTCTAGAGTAGGTCCTTTTCCTTCACCATAAAGATCATCCAATAAGCCTTCGAACTCTTCTTCAGTAATTTCATCCCCAGCTGCTGCTTTTTTTATAGAGGACCCTTCATCTTTTTTCTCCTCTGCTTTAGCTTCATTACCCTCAGACTTCACCCCTGGCACACCTGAACCATGCAACTCATCCAATAATTGATCAAATTCATCTTCAGTAATTTCATCGCCAGCAGGCTTTTCTTTTTGGGCTGCCGCAGCTTTTTCTTCAGACTCTACGGGAGACTCTACTGGTGCTTGCTCTTCTTCAACGGCCGCACTGTCTTCTACTGTTTCTGATCCGCTATCACCAGAAACTAATGCATTTAGGCTTTTTAATAGCTCAGGCTCTGCCGCATCAGGATCTTCAAATGAGCGTATTTGCTCAAACATCGCATTGACAGTATCTAGCGCTTGTAACATAACATCCATAAGGTCTGCATCAACTTGACGCTCACCTTGGCGCAGAATATCAAATACATTCTCAGCGATATGACAAACTTCGACTAAGTTATCTAATGCTAAAAAGCCGGCCCCTCCTTTAACAGTATGAAAGCCACGAAAAATAGCATTTAATAAATCTGCATCATCCGGACGAGACTCAAGCTCTACCAACTGTTCTGATAGTGACTCTAATATCTCCCCAGCTTCAATTAAGAAATCCTGGAGAATCTCATCATCTGGATCTAAAGCCATTCATGACTCCCCTTACAGTCCCAAACTGGATAACAAATCATCCACATCATCTTGGCTGGCAACAATATTTTCACGCTTATGCACATTGACCACTGGGCCTTCAGCTAATACTGTACTCTTTTCTTTGTCGGTAAAATTGTATCCTGCTCCTTTAGCAGCACTCACTAAATCAACAAGATTCGTCTCAACATGATTAACTAAATTTAAAACATGACCAATCAATTGCCCAGTCAAGTCCTGATACTCTTGAGTCATTAATACATCATTAAGCGCTTTATTTAAAAATTCTGCATTTCCTTTTAATTCAGTTAAAAAATCACCTAAACCATGATAGAGCATTTTAAACTCTTTAGGGGTCACCTCTTGATGCTGTAAACGGTCCCATTCGGTTAATAATTGAGCTGACCGTAAAGCAAGCCGATCTCCCAAAGGTAAACACACTTCAACAACATCAATAGTTTTATTTGTCGCATCTTCTGTTAATTTTACAACATGCTCTAAACGATCCTTGGCATCTGGTAACTCATCGGTAATATCTTTTAAATTTTTTTCTTTATGCTCACTTAGGTCAACCAAGGTATTATGAAGGTCACGAGTAATTTTACCAACCTCTTGAACAAAATCCTCTTCAAGACATTGACTTAACTCAGCCACTAAACGTGCTGCTTCTTTCGCATCCCCCCCTTCCAAGCTCTCAACTAGTGATAAAGCTTTTTCAAGAGTCGACTGGGTTAACAGTTGCTCTTCATTCTTCATAACATCCACATACGTTTATTCATTTATTAAAGTTAATTTAATTACTTCTTCGCTCCATCAACACGTTCAAAGATTTTATCTAATTTTTCTTTGAGCGTCGCCGCTGTAAATGGCTTAACAATATAACCATTAACTCCAGCTTGAGCTGCTTCAACAATCTGTTCACGCTTTTGTTCTGCCGTTACCATCAATACAGGCATAGATTTTAATTTATCATGCGCACGTACATTTTTTAGCAAGTCAATCCCTGTCATACCAGGCATGTTCCAGTCAGTCACTAAAAAATCAAAATCACTTTTTTGTAGTAACGGCCAGGCAGTTGCCCCATCATCTGCCTCAGCAATGTTGGTAAACCCTAAATCACGCAATAAATTTTTTACAATCCGTCGCATGGTGGAAAAGTCATCCACAACCAGGATTTTCATATTCTTATCCAAAGTGGCCTCCCCGCACTGGTGTAAGCCCGGCACCTAGCTTAAGTATAGGCAAAATTACCAAAACATGATTGAATTTACTCTCCATTCATCTGTAACCGTGCCCTTAACCTGAGCATCGCCTGACTATGAATCTGGCTGATTCGAGATTCGCTCACTCCAACCACCTGACCTATTTCCTTTAAATTAAGCTCTTCATCATAATAAAGAGATAGAACCAACTTCTCGCGCTCAGGTAACGTTAATATTTGATCGGCAATACGCTGCTTAAAATCTTCATATAATAACTTATCTATCGGGCCAACATGATGCCGATCGACAGGGGCTGCAATATCAAGAGGAACCCCCAAGTCATCAAACCCTAGTAATTTACTACCACTGCTGTCTTGCAACATGTTATGATAGTCAGTGAGTGTCAAGCCCATAAACTCAGCTACTTCACTATCTTTAACATCACGATGAAACCGTCCCTCAAGAGACTGGATTGCCTCAGCAATTTCACGCGCATGACGATGTACCGAACGTGGCACCCAGTCATTTTTGCGCACTTCATCAAGCATGGCCCCACGCACTCTAATTCCCGCAAAAGTCTCAAAGCTTGCACCCTTGCTTGCATCGTATTTTTTCGCTGCTTCAATCAGTCCAATCATACCCGCTTGAATTAAGTCATCCACCTGTATCGCTTCAGGCAGTCTCCCTTTTAAATGATGAGCAACACGCCGCACTAAAGTCGCATGCTTTTTAACAAGATCATCCAAACTCTCCTGTTGCATCTCAGCATACTTTTCAGCCCGCTTCACGCAATTGCCCCCTCCACTGCTGATTGCTGTTTAACTAAGCGCTCAACAAAAAACTCTGTTTGCCCGCTCGCTGTTTTTGGTGCCTGCCAATGCTGTATTTGCTTAGCAAGCGCTGTAAGTGCCATCGCAGCATCTGAGCGCGGATAAATGTCAATCACTGCTTTTTGCTTTTGAACCGATTTTTTTATATAAGGATCAAATGGTAACGCTCCCGCATATTGCAGCATAACATCTAAAAATCGGTCAGTAACAGCAATCATTTTTTCAAATAACTTCTCACCTTGCTGTGTATTTTTCACCATATTTGCTAAAATACGAAAGCGCCTCATATTATATTCAGCACTTAATAGCTTAATTAAAGCATATGCATCTGTAATTGATGTCGGCTCATCACAAACAACAACAATTACCTCGTGAGATGCGCGCGCAAAGCTCACCACGGTATCTGAAATTCCAGCAGCAGTATCGACAACTAAAGTATCTAAGCTAGCTGTTAAGTGATTAAAGGCCTGAACCAAACTTGCATGCTCACGCAGTGATAACTCAGACATCTTTTGTAAACCCGATGCAGAAGGAATAATTTTTACCCCTGCAGGCCCTTCAACAATAATATCATCAAGACCACAGCTCCCTTCTAATACATCGACTAAATTATATTTAGGATGAATGCCAAGCAGTACATCAACATTAGCCAAGCCTAAATCTGCATCCAACAACATCACAGACTGTCCTTGACGTGCAAGTGCAATCGACAAGTTAACAGAAATATTCGTTTTACCCACTCCGCCTTTGCCACCTGTCACCGCAATTACTTGCGTGGGTTTATTAGGGTCCTGCATTCTCTTACGTAAGCCTTCAGCTTGATCATAGCACTTCTCTTCCATGTTCTTCTCCTCGAGCAAACACCATTGCTAAAGCATCATCTGTCACCTCTCGATAACGCTTTTGCATCAATGTTAATGCTCGGTTAATTAAATTATGTGCTCGGGCAACTTTTAAGTCTTCTGGAACACGCTGACCATCAGTAATATAAGTTACAGGTAAATCATATTGAATCGCTATACTAATGGCTCCGCCAATACTCGTTGACTCATCAAGCTTCGTTAGTAAGCAGCCATCTAACTCCTTCGGCTCAAAGGCCTTCACTGCTTCTTCTAATCCCCACACCTGACTGGTTGTTGATAATGTTAAATAACGTTTCACATGAGGGCCACCTTCATAAAGAATATTCAACTGATCACTTAAGCGCTCATCATGCTGACTCATACCTGCTGTATCAATTAAAATTAAGCTACGCTCACGAAATTCATATAAGGCGCTGCGCAACGCACCAGCATCACCCACCATGCGCACGGGAACGCCTAAAATTCGTCCATACGTTTTTAATTGCTCATGCGCGGCAATTCGGTAAGTATCCGTAGTAATAAGTGCAACTTCACTGGCGCCATGATGCAGTGCATAACGAGCAGCAAGCTTAGCAATCGTTGTCGTTTTCCCCACCCCCGTAGGGCCAACAAGCGCAGTAATTCCTCCATCAAGTAAAACATCTTCACCACAGACTTTTAATAATCGAGATAAAACCTGCAAAGCTTGACGCCACAAGTGTTCAATATTACCCTCAACATTCACGCGCTTAGCCACCTTTCGGCAAATAGTCGCTTCTAAGCCCATTTCACTTAAACGCCGCAATAACATCACCTGAGCTGGTGAGCGCCTTTCCATATCTGCCCATGCTAAACCTGATAGCTGATGCTCAAGCAAGCCACGTAATGAAGTCAATTCACGCCGCATCGCAACCAATGTTGGCTCTTCTGACCACTCCACTTTAATCTCGCTGCCATCATCAACTAAATCATATTTTTTTACTTTCTCAGCAACTTTCACCTCTTGCTCTTGAATCAAAGTATTTAAACGCTCACTTGAAAATTGCTGCGCACTCTCCTGCGATTGATTATGTTTTTTAGAGTTAGAATTAGAAGCTAAAACTTTAGGTTTATTATTGGGTTTACTAGATACAGCAAAAGTATCTAACTCTTTAATCGGTTTGTTTTTACTTTTTGCTGCAGCCTCTTTTAATAATGGATGATCATTAAGTAACTGCCGTGAGTGATTATTTTTTTGTTGTTCTTTTTTCTGAGAGACTGGGCCTGAATCAGGCGCGTACGCTATTTTTCTAATTGCAGTCGGGTCATAATCGACAGCAGTAACTAACTCAACGCCTCCATCAACACGCCGGTTTGAAAGAATCACCGCATCAGGCCCTAAAGCCTCTTTCACTTGCTTTAAGGCACTGCGCATATCCTCTGCAAAAAACCGTTTAATTTTCATTCACATATCTCAGTTTTATATCTAAGCGCTTTAAGCGCCTTCTTGACCAATCGATGCGATAATTTTAATTTGTTTATCATCCGTTATTTCCTGATAAGAAATCACAAATACACTTGGTAGCCCTTGACGGATAAATCGTGAGAATTGCTGACGTATTTGCGGTGAAACGGCCACAACTGCTGGCTGGCTTAAGGCTTCTTGCTTTTGAGATAATTTAGTTAAGCTCTGATTTAAACGCTCAGCCAAGCCGGGCTCCACACTACCTGTACCATCACCGATAAAAGCCTGTTGCAAAATTTGTTCCAAATAAGGGTCTAAAGTAATCACTGGAAGCTCTTGGCTTAATCCATTGATTTGCTGCATAATCAGCCGCTTTAACGACATTCGGACGACTTCTCGTAACGCGTCAGGATCTTGACTTTGCCCACCAAATTGAACGAGCGTCTCACAAATCGTGCGAATATCACGTATTGGTATACTCTCATACAATAACCCTTGCAACACCTTAGCAATCACAGCAAGTGATAAAATGTCAGGAACCAGGTTATCCACAAGCTTCGGTGCTGTTTTCGCTAATTGATCAAGTAATAGCTGAACTTCTTCATACCCTAGTAACTCAGATGAGTTTTGCTGTAGAATTTGGCTGACATGAGTCGCAATCACAGTGCTCGCATCAACCACGGTATAACCTGATGTTTGTGCGCGCTCACGCAAAGATTTATCAATCCACGTCGCCTCTAATGAAAATGCTGGATCACGGGTTGCTATGCCATCAAGTTTTTTCACCACTTGGCCAGGATTAATCGCTAACTCCATATCTGGATAGATTTCAGCCTCAGCAACATTAACGCCCATTAAAGTAATGCGATAATGATTCGGTGTTAAATCCAAATTATCACGAATATGTACTGAAGGGATTAAAAACCCTAGCTCTTGTGATAACTTTTTACGTACACCTTTGATCCTCGAAGTTAAATCACCTCCCTGCTCTTTATCTACCATAGGAATTAAGCGATAACCAATTTCAAGTCCTAATATATCCACTTGACCGATATCATCCCAAGAAAGCTCTTTTTGATCTGGCTGGCTTGCAGCTGCTTCTTGCTGTAAGGCTTTCACCTCTTCAGCTTTCTTATCTTTCTCGCTGCGCTTTAATAAATAAGCAACACCGCCTAATACCGTAGCTAACATTAAAAAAGCCAAATGAGGCATGCCCGGTACCAAACCAATTGCGGCCATCACCCCCGCAGCAATCATAAACACTTTATAATGCGAGAATAGCTGACTGAAAATCTGCTTACCGACATCAGTCTCGCTGGTTGAGACACGAGTTACCATAATTGCCGCAGATGTTGATAGCAATAACGATGGAATTTGCGCTACTAAACCGTCCCCAATGGTCATTAATGAATAACGCTGAAACGCCTCTGAAAAACTCATACCATGATCCATCGTACCTATTGCAACACCGCCAATTAAATTAATAAGCAAAATTAAAATTCCAGCAATCGCATCACCGCGCACAAATTTACTAGCACCATCCATTGCCCCATAAAAATCAGCCTCTTGAGCCACTTCTGCTCGCCGTGCTTTCGCTTCATCAGGACTCACTAGACCTGCATTTAAATCAGCATCAATCGCCATTTGTTTACCTGGCATAGCATCTAAGGTGAAACGTGCACTAACCTCTGAAATGCGTCCCGCTCCTTTCGTCACCACAATAAAATTAATTAAAATTAAGATAATAAAGACAACAAAACCAACAGTGTAATTACCACCAATAACCACCTCACCAAAAGCTTGTATCACTTTACCTGCTGCATCAGGACCGGTATTACCTTCAAGCAAAACAACACGCGTCGATGCAACATTCAAAGCCAACCGTAATAAAGTCGCTACTAATAAAATCGTTGGAAAAACAGCAAAATCTAAAGGTTTACCCGCATAAATCACCACCAATAAGACTAATAAGGCCAAAGCAATATTAAAAGTAAAAAATAAATCCAACAAAAACGGCGGCAGAGGAAACACCATCATCGCTAACATCATTAAAACAATCACGGGCGCCCCAAGGCCCGCAAGCTTTAATAATTTAATTCCTCGCTGAAAAGGAGTTGCATCCATAATCGTTTATCACTTCCTTGTTACTTTTCTTAATTTAATGCATTAGCTCATCGGGAATTGGCACTGTTTTAGGCACTTTCGGTCGTGTTGCAGTGCCTTTCTTATAACGTTTTAACTGAAAGACATAGGCCAAGACTTGAGCCACTGCTAAATAAAGCCCTTCTGGGATTTCATTCCCTATATCTGTAGTGTAATAAATAGAACGTGCCAACGCTGGTAAAGTTACGATAGACACATCAGAATGTTCTGCAACTTTGCGAATTTGCTCAGCAATAAAATCGCCACCTTTCGCCACTAGTAACGGCGCACCCGCCGCATTTTCCTCATAACTTAATGCAACAGCAAAGTGAGTTGGGTTGGTAATAACAACATCTGCCGTTTTTACACCCTCCATCATACGTTTTTGACTCATTTCCATCTGCATGCGTCTGATTTTTTGTTTAACCTCAGGCTGCCCTTCCGTTTCTTTACGCTCATCTTTAATCTCTTTATGACTCATTTTTAATTGCTTTTTATAGTCCCAAAACTGAAAGGGCACATCAATCATCACAACCACCAATAAAGTCATACCAAGACCCAAAGCACACCAACCAATCAGAGTTAACGAATGTAATAAAGCGGCTTTATCTCCTTCATAAGCCAAGTGCAAAAACTTTTCAGAAAAAAACCACATCAAAAATATCGCCATCGACATAACGAGTAAAAATTTAAAAATCGCCTTAATCAACTCTATGATTGATTTAATCGAAAACATCCTTTTTAAGCCTTTAATCGGATCCATCCGGTCGATTTTTGGTGTAAGACTTTCAGAAGAAAAGTTTAATCCACCCATTAAAATCGGAGCAATTAACGCAACAAGTAAAATCAATGATAAAAAAGGCAATAATAAATAACTAGCTAAAGCAAAAACATCTTTCACTTTAATAATGATTAAATCATCTTGTAATAATTCAGTAGGTGTTAAAGTAAAACAAATACGAATAATTTTAAAAAAATATTCACCCATATATTGGCCAAATACGATTAACAAAACCACACCAAAAACAACAATAGCAAATGTATTTAGCTCTTTTGAGCGTGGCACTTGACCACGTTTACGTGCATCATCAATACGTTTTTGGGAGGGGTCTTCGGTTTTTTCTTGAGCATCATCATCATTCTCTGCCATAACTTATATCACCTTAACTCATTCCCTGTATCATCTGATAAGTTAACTGGCTGATTTCTACAAAATAACTTTGAAAGTGCTCATTAATAATAAAAACAACAAAGGCAATCACAACGGCCCCCATTAATAATGTCGTTGGAAAACCAATACTAAATACATTTAATTGCGGTGCGGCACGACTCATTACACCAAAAGCAAAATTAATTAATAGCAACGATAAAATCGCCGGCAAAGCAATTAATACCGCTTTGGCAAACACCCAACTAAACTTTTCTAACATCAACCAAATAAACTGCATTGATAATACATTGTCTGCTGTAATTGGTAATATCATAAAACTTTCAGCAACCATCTGAATAAATACCAAATGACCATTCATAGTAAAAAATAATAGGGCAACCATAATAAAATAAACTTGACTCACCCCAGTGACAACAAAGCCATTTTGCGGATCAACAAGTGCAGCAAAACCCAGCCCCATCTGCATCGCAATGATTTGGCCCCCGATAACAAAAATTTGAAACAATAATTGGGTCATAAAACCAATAAAGATGCCAATTAAAACCTGCTGAACTGTAATCAATACGCTATCAATAGATAAAATATCAAGTTTTGGAACCTCAGGAATAACAGGAACAATCACAATAGTAACTAATACAGCCAATACAAGTCGTACGTGTTTGGCAACATATTGAGAGCCAATCACAGCAATCGTCATAAGCATTGCTGCAATACGAATAAAAGGCCAAAAATAACCGGCAACCCAAGCATGAATATCAGCGGTTGTTAATTCCAACATAACAACCCTAAAAAGCTAGTTAATAATAAATGGAATGTTTTTAATCAGCTCTTCAGTAAAGCCGATAATGATTTTAAGCAACAGTGGCCCAGCAAATACCAGCGCCAAAAATGTTGCTAATAAACGCGGAACAAAGCTTAATGTTTGTTCGTTAATTTGTGTGGCTGCTTGAAAAACGGCAATAATTAAACCGACAACTAACCCTGGAACAATTAAAATCGATGACATGATAATCAACACATAGACAGCGCGTGAGATTAAATCAACAGTAACTTCAGGGGTCATCATTTACTCCTTATGCTAGTATATTAATTTTATATTCTAAAGCTTGATGCCAAAGTTCCTAAGATCAACATCCAGCCATCGACTAAAACAAACAACATAATCTTAAACGGCAATGAAATAATTAAAGGCGATAACATCATCATTCCCATTCCCATTAATACACTGGCAACCACCAAGTCAATCACTAAAAACGGCAAGAAAATCATAAATCCGATCTGAAACGCTGTTTTTAATTCACTGGTAATAAATGCAGGCATAATAATAGTTAAAGGAATCTCCGATAATTGATTGGCTTGCGTCCCTGACATTTCAACAAAAAGCTTTAAATCAGCTTCTCGAGTTTGCTCAATCATAAAATGACGAATCGGCTCTTGTGCTTTTTTTAGCGCCGTTTGCACATTAATTTCATCAGCAAAATAAGGCTGAATAGCCTGCTGATTAATTTTCATCCAAACTGGACTCATAATAAAAATTGTTAGGAATAATGATAAGCCAATGAGAATTTGATTCGTCGGTACCGTAGGCATCCCTAAAGCCTGACGTAAAATACCTAAAACAATTAAAATTCGTGTAAACGATGTCATCATTAACAAAAACGCTGGCAATAATGTCAGCGCTGTCATTAATAATAAAATTTGCAAACCGACACTATAAGTCTCACTACCATTAGGCTCTGTCGTCGCTGTCACAATTGGAATTGTCGGTGCAGCACTGGTTGTTATGCAAAACCCTAAAAATACAATGAAAATTAAAAAAATAGACAGGCGCTTTTGCTTCATAGACCTTGCCCTTTAATATTATCAACGTTATTGAGCTT
This sequence comes from Piscirickettsiaceae bacterium NZ-RLO1, assembly GCA_001644975.1. GTDB lineage: Bacteria > Pseudomonadota > Gammaproteobacteria > Piscirickettsiales > Piscirickettsiaceae > Piscirickettsia. Next base: position 14,973 of record LVCQ01000023.1, on the reverse strand, counting down.
AGTCGGTTTTATTTTGGCTATTTTTTCTAATAATAAAGCCTGAAAATTTTGTGACTCGCGCTCTTTAGCTTGAATGCACTCATTGAGCACGTGCAGAGTTTGAATATGCTGAGCCGTCACACCAAGCAACACCTGCTCTTTACCCACTTGTACGATTACTAAACGTTCTTTCGAACCAATGGCTAAGGTAGCAATAATCTCTATTCCCTCTTGTCGATTAAAACCACGTTGCTGCAACCGCTTTAAAATAATTCCCAAACCAATAATAAGCAGAATAACCAGCAAAGAGCTCCATAGCATTTGCCAGGCTGTTGAAGAAATAAACCCAGCACTCGCTCCAACGATGGGCGGATCTTCAACCATCGTCACCGTATCAGCATAACTACATAGCGAAACAGATAGAAAGCAGATAAAAAATAACAGTGAATAAATACTATTTTTCACTTTAGCTTTTGCAACCTCTCTGCAGCACTGATCACATCAGTTAAGCGAATACCATACTTTTCATTCACAACAACAACTTCGCCATGAGCAACTAAAGTCCCATTGACCCTAACATCCAGAGGCTCACCCGCATAACGATCTAACTCAACAACAGAGCCTTGGTTTAATTGCAAAAGATTACGAATACTAATATTCGCCCCTCCGACTTGCATAGAAATAGTCACAGGAAGGTCTAATATCTTTTCTAAATCTGGATACTCTTCACTCGCTAGTGCAACAGGGTCAAATCCGGTATTTAATGTTTCAAGCTCATCTTGTCCTTCAGCATCACCTGATTCTTCTAAAGCAGCTCCCCAAGCGGCTTCTACATCATCATCAGACTGCGCATCACCAGACTCTTCAAAGGCCTCATCCCAACTGATATCATCATTTTTATTTTCATCATCACTCATTTTATACTTTCCTCAACTACTGCATGACCATAAAAGTAATCAAAACAAACTTAATTTGGCCCTGACCTTTTAGTACAGGTTTAGTGATTTTGCGCATTTTCGCTAATAACTCGCCCTTTAATTTCTGCCGTCCAGATTTTGTAGCTAGCTCATTGCTAGTAAAGTTATGAATCGCCGATAACACTTCATGACGCATCTCAGGCATTTTTGATAACAACTTTGGGTAATCTGCTTTTGGCTGAAAAGCCAATGCAAAATCAAGACGCAATAACTGATACCTACCAGATGCGTCTAAAAAACGTAAAGTAAATGGCGGATCAAATTCTAAATAACCGAGTGACTCTTTTAACTCAACCTTTTTCACCACCGGAGCAGGCGTGGCTACCTCTGTGCTTAAAGCCTTAGGGTCTCCATCACCGCCCCCCATGATAAAAGCAAGCACACCGCCAATTAAAGCAAGAAGAATAACGATAATAGCAATAATTATAATTAACTTGCTTTTACCTTTTTTTACAGGCTCTTCAGGGTGAAGCTCATCACCTGCTTGTTGGTCTTCTTCAGCCATTTATTACTTCCCTATAATCATTATGACTTTTTGGCAAAACTTGTGCCAATTTCTTAATCCATTATTAAATAAAGATTTTTAGTAAAACCTCAAACAAAATGACAAAATTTTGACAGGGATAATAAATATTAAAAATTAAAGGTTTTAATTAAAGCCTTTAACCAATAGTAAACTTAGTAAACAAAACTTTTTTTACTGTTAAATTACCGACATATTCATTCAAAATTTTCACCACTTGTGTCAATGCTTTTTTTTCTAATTCTGCTCTTTTACCTGCTTTGCGCAATTTTTTTGATGACTGATTGCTAAATAACTCAACCAAGGTATCTTTAATCAAAGGCATATTATTTTTAATCGCATCTTCAGTTTTCTTATCTGCAGGGACCATTAATGAAACTTCAATACTTAAAAATTTCCGCGTCGAGTCCTGTAAATTTGTCACAAAAATAGGACGAATTGGCACATAGACGACTTTATTAGTACTAGCATAAGATATTGAAGCCAAAGAGGTCAGGGTAAATAACGCAAATAAAGCTAATACGACATTCATTTTAGCTAAAAAACGTGTTTTAAATATATAATATACATATTGAGCTGAATAATACTGAAGTAACATAATCAAATCTCCCAGTCTATGGTAACCATAGTTGAATGTCTCAGGCACTGCCTACTCAGAATTCGAAAAATTTTGCAAAACCACATTAATTTTAGATCGAGCACGTTGCTTTTTAGCCGCCTTCTCTTTAAGTGGAGAAATACTGAGTTTTCTAAATACCATAAAGTACAGTGCCCCAACATGATAGTCAGGAATACGCTCTAAAAATGAAAAATATTGTAGGAATGCTTTATTTGCAATCGGCAATCGATATAAAAATGTTTGGATTTCCCGCACTTCATACCCCAAAGACAACATAATATCCTCAATTCGAGAAATCGACACCCAAGAGCTATCCCAAGGTGAAACATCAAATAAACGCAAAATACAGCGTATCCCTCCCCATAGACTCATAGGGTTAAATCCATAAACAATAAGGTGCCCTCCGGGCTGGAGTATACGAGTGGCCTCGCTCAATAAGTGTTCAGCATCATCAACACATTCTAACGCATGGGCAAGCACAACAACATCAACACTAGATTCTAATAAAGCGAGCTGTTGATACGAGCTAATCATCAATTGAGTTGTACTTTCATCACTAAATGGGTAATCTGAGAGACATTCACAATAAAAAAACTTTTCTGCTAATAGCTCTCGAAACTTTAAAGACAAAGGTACACCTAAACTCATCGCTACTTGTCCACCGCAGCGATTTAACCAACTAGTTAGCCTTTTCTCACAGCTTAAATTGATCTCTTCACCCAACGCAGATTGATACCAAGCCATCATGCGATAACGCCACTGACGATACTTCATTCAGCTCTCCAAAACACAATCTTTCTTTTCCTAACACCCTCAGCTAGAATACTATTAAATTCATTGATAATCATTAGCTATTAACTCGATCATAAATTAAAAATAAAGCAGCTCACATACATGAAAAACACGTTTTACCCTTCTGCTACAATTGCAATGCTAGCACTTACTCTTGCGGCCTGCACTACAACATCAACAATTCAAAAAAATAATGCACTCCAACATAATCAGGCACGCTCAACTTCAAAATCAACAACAGCTACAGCTTATGTAGTGACCCCTATTTCTAATTCCAACTCTAATTCTATTGCTAGCCTTGCACCAATCACCCCTATAGAAAATTTAGCTGCTGGGCCAATCACCGAAGATCCAGATGTTGAACTATGGCAACGTATTCGCCAACATTTTTCATTGAATCACTATAATAATATACCGCGAGTTCAATATTATATTCATTGGTACTTAAAACATGCGAAAGATTTCAACACAAGTATAGAACGAGCAACTCCTTTTCTTTATTATATCGTTGAGCAAGTTGAAGAACGCCACATGCCCATGGAAATCGCTTTGCTTCCCTTGGTTGAAAGCGGCTTTCGCCCCAGTGTCTCGTCCAGCGCAGGAGCCTCTGGGTTATGGCAGTTAATGCCAATTACTGCCTCGCGCTTTGGTGTCAAACAGAATTGGTGGTACGACGGACGCTTTGATATTGGTAAATCTACCCGCTCAGCACTTAATTATTTACTCTATCTCCATAATTTTTTCGATGGCAACTGGCTACTTGCCTTAGCAGCCTATAACTCTGGGGAAGGGACAGTACAACAAGCTATTACCAAAAATATGCGCGCCCATAAGCCAACTGCATATTGGAATTTAGCCCTACCACGAGAAACCCGCGACTATGTCCCTAAACTGCTTGCCGCAGCTGCCATTATTGCCAACCCAGAAACCTATCATATTAATATCCCCCAAATAGAAAATAAGCCACAAATTATGCCTATTGATATGGGAGGACAAGTTAACCTTGCTCAAGTAGCAAAGTATGCGGGTATCAGTGTCAATGAGGTAAATCGCTTAAACCCTGGATATACTCGCTTAATTACCTCACCCAAAGGTCCCCATATTCTTTGGCTACCCATTGCTGCGGCCAAACGACTTGAGAGTCATATGAATCAACACCCGAAAAAACAACTTTTATCTTGGCACCGTTATCGTGTTCAGCCCGGTGATACCATCAGTGCTATTGCAAACAGGCTAGATATTCCTACTCGTATGTTAAGCGAAGTGAATCAATTAAATGGCCATTTAATTTATCCAGGACAATTCTTGCTCTACCCCGCTCCCAAAGCAACCCATCATGTTAAAAACAATAATAACTCACCAAAATCACACGTAACTACTGCCAGCAGTGCTACGACAGCAACACCTAAACTCTATACTGTCCGCTCTGGTGATAGTCTCTGGGAGATCAGTAAACGCTACCGTATTCACCTTGCAGACCTAAAAAAATGGAATCCAAAAATTCAAGGACAAAATTTAAATATTGGCCAAACGTTACATTTACAACCAACAACCTCAACAAAAATAAAGCATCAACTTGTTACTCATCAATCATCCGATGCACCTTATTTTGTCCAAGCAGGCGATTCGATTTCAACAATTGCACAAAAATTTAATATTAGCACTGATCAATTAAAAACCTGGAATAATTTAAAATCTAGCCATATTTATCCGAAACAAAAACTGCTTGTTAACGCACCCAAAGCCACAATGCTCACTTATAAAGTCAAATCAGGAGATACTTTATACCGTATTTCTCAGCTTTTTGATGTCAATGTCAGTGATATTATGTACTGGAACCATTTAAGCAATAATAATATTCACCCAGGCCAGCACCTGAAAATTGCTCAAAATCAAGACAATCATATTAGTAAAGTCGCCTATAAAGTCCGTAATGGCGATACTCTTTACTCCATTAGCCGCCACTATGATACTACAGTTGCTAATTTACAACACTGGAACAAGTTAAGCAGCAACAGTATTAAAATTGGCCAAGCCCTCACTATCTATACCGACACAGCTTAAAGTTTCATATTTATAAGGCCAAAGTTTTGGCCTTATACCTAAACACTAAGCATCAAAACTAGCAGATAATTCACTCGCATCTCTAGACAATTGTTCCTCTGCAGTAAGACCAACCAATGAATGACTGCTGCCTTAAAATCACACACGCCGTCCCATAAGTAGCTGCAATCAGCGCTGATATTGGCAATACCGTTCCGCGAGTTAGAGGAAAACAATCGGATAAATCGCTAAGATCAGAGCAATTTTGAAATTCGTGTGCAATAATTGGCGCCGCTGTTAAAGTCAAGTCAAGTCAAATCCAACTCGAATAAGAGCAGATAACGATTTTTTTAAAGCTTCCATAGAACTGATACTGCTGATATGCCATATCAATCAGTGGAGTATATTACCAGAAATACATATATAGCTTTTAATAAACAACAAAAAAGCCTAAATATAAAATTTAGGCTTTCATCTAAAATAAATTAATTTTAATTATGTTTACGCAACAACACCTTTACTTGTGAGAAATTCATCATAAGTACCCTTAAAATCATTCACTCCTTCAGCTGTTATTTCAATAATACGTGTTGCCAATGAAGAAACAAAAGCGCGATCATGACTAACAAATAATAAGGTACCTTCATAACGCTCTAGCGCATTATTTAATGATTCTATTGACTCCATATCCATATGATTGGTTGGCTCATCAAGTAATAAAATATTTGGTTTTTGCATAATTAACTTACCAAATAGCATACGGCCTTTTTCACCACCAGATAATACATTGACTGACTTAACAATATCATCCGCACTAAAGAGCATACGGCCTAAAATGCCACGGATAGACTGATCATCATCAGTAGGTTTTCGCCACTGACTCATCCACTCAAACAGCGTCATATTCTCTTTAAAATCACGCCCATGATCCTGCGCATAATAGCCAATCGCCGCATTCTCAGACCATTGGACCGCCCCACCATCTTGAGATAGATCACCAACTAACGTACGCAATAATGTCGTTTTACCGATCCCATTAGCACCTAAAATAGCAACCCGCTCACCGACGGTCACTGTCAAATTTAAGTCACTAAACAAAGGCCCACTTTGCTCAAAGCCTTTTGATAAGCCCTCAGTAATTAAGGCATTACGAAAGAGCTTCTTCTCTTGATCAAAACGAATAAATGGATTCACCCGGCTCGAGGCCTTAACTTCTTCTAGCTTAATTTTATCAAGCTGTCTTGCCCGAGAGGTTGCTTGCTTCGCTTTAGAAGCATTCGCTGAAAAGCGCGCTACGAAGCCTTGTAACTCTACCATTTGCGCTTTTTTCTTCGCATTATCAGCGAGCAAACGCTCACGTGCTTGATTTGCTGCTAGCATATATTCATCATAGTTACCTGGATAAACTCGCAACTCACCATAATCAAGATCTGCCATATGTGTACAAACTGAATTTAAAAAATAGCGGTCATGCGAAATAATAATCATGGTACTGTTGCGCTCATTCAAGGTCTCTTGCAACCAGCGAATGGTGTCTATATCTAGGTTATTAGTCGGCTCATCAAGCAATAATATGTCAGGATCAGAAAATAACGCTTGAGCCAGTAAAACACGCAGTTTAATCCCCGGTGCAATTTCACTCATTGCGCCGAAATGCTGCTCAACAGGAATGCCCACCCCCATTAATAGCTCACTCGCTCGAGACTCAGCGGTATAACCATCCAACTCAGCAAATTCCATTTCAAGCTCAGCGACTTTAATTCCTTCTTCTTCCGTCATCTCAGCTAAGGCATAAATACGTTCGCGCTCTTGTTTTACTTGCCAAAGCGCTTTATAACCCATAATCACCGTATCGATGACACTATACTCTTCATAGCCAAATTGATTCTGGCTCAATTTCCCCAAACGCTCATTGACATCAATAGAAACATTGCCCGATGTCGGCTTTAAATCACCGGCTAAAATTTTCATAAACGTGGATTTACCGCAACCATTAGCACCAATCAAGCCATAGCGGTTACCACCGCCAAACTTGACTGAAATGTTCTCAAATAAGGGTTTCGGACCAAATTGCATCGTTATATTTGCTGTAGTAATCAAGTATCGTATTCCAAATGTCAGTTAATAATTTATAAAAGTTACAAAACTGCATAATTTAATAACGAAACTCACCTTTTTTCAAGATATTTCAGCCTACTTTGATCTATATTAGCATTTAATACAGCTCATAATCATCAATAAAGCAAGTCTTAAACTAAGCATTATTCATTGTTTTATAGGCTTTTTATAGATTTTTTTCAATAACAATACAACCCATAGTGCAATCATTAGCATAAACACGCCTTCTTTATAAAAATCCTGCAAACTAATAAAAGACGTAATAAAAATACCAACTCCTGCAGAAGAGTATGCTGCAATCGCAATTAAGCCAGATGCAGCACTATAATGCCCTGTTGCAGATTGCAATGCATGAAAAGATATAATTGGCAACATACCCACAATCGTTAACGATGCCAATACCCCTGGAATGACCCATAACCAGCTTGACGGCTGAGGAACCCACATCAATCCTATCGATAGCACCCCGGCTACAATCAATAAAGCCACATAAAAAGCAACGATAGTTAGCTCTGAAAAGCGTTGCTGTATAGCTGAGCCAAAAAAAGGCATAATGATACCAGGCAGCAAAATAGGAAATAAATAAAAAGCAACATGCTGCACCGAAACGTGATAGGCCGGTAACAGCCAAAAGGCAATAGCAATATAATAACTTTGAGCAACTGCAGAGCAACCGGCGATAATAAGCAAACAGGTACGAAATCGTTTATTTTTAAAGTGATTAAACATTTGCTGAACATTATCTCGCAATGTTTTCGTTGTATGCTGATGTTCAGGTTGACTATGTAGCTGACTAAAAATAATCAACAGCACAATCAGCCAGACAGGAATAACTAAAAAAGCATAACGCCAACTTAACCATGAGCCTAGCCAACCACTAATAAATGGCACAAGAAAAGCCGAGCTATAACCGCCGACCATCAACATAGACAATGATTTTTTAATCTGTAAATCATTTTGCAAATACAGCATGACAAAACTACGAGAACAAACCAAAAACCCACCAACAATAATCGAGCTTGATATGTAGGCAATCCCCCACCAGTAGATATTATGCGTAAATGCAACAGATGACAGTACTAAGATACCAACAGCAGTAATATAAACAAGAAAGCGCTGCATCTCTAACCGATCAATCACCACTCCCCAAATGATTGATGATAAACCGGCTAAAATAAACGATAAAGAGATTAACTGATGAATCACCATTCCAGATGTATTAAATGCCTGCAATAAATTAGGCAATACTGGTAAAGCAACCTTCATATAGCCCCAGTACGTCATAATCAGAAACATAGGAATATAAACAAGAAACCCCGCTTTTAATCGCATCGATCAACCACTCCTAAATTCTAACTTTATTTAATTTATAACTTCTCTAATAATCAACCGATCTATCACCGCAATAACATAACATAGCAATAGCAACTGAGCTAAATTCATATTAATTCAATGCTATGTTTCTATGCTATTTTCATCTTTCATTAAAAATATATAAATAAATTATAAAAAAATACGATTGATAGACAAGGGCTAAAGCTAATTAAAACAAATCATATTCAGGTGAACATTATTTATTCACCTTAATATAGATATAGTAAGCTTTTATTTAACACAGCTCCTCAGGAACTGCAAAAATACCTGGCGCATTGCGTAAATAATTTTTATAATCCATACCATAGCCAAATACATATTGATTAGCAACCTCAAGGCCGACATAGTCAGCATGTGCTAAACCACCTTCAACACGCGTTTCCACTTTATCCAGCAATACCGCTGAACGCACAGAGGAAGCTCCCGCCTCTTTACAGAACTCAACGATTTCGTGCAAAGTGATACCACCATCCAAAATATCATCTACAATCAGAACATTACGATCTTTCAAAGAGTAAGACGGCTTCACTTTCCACACCAATTCATTCCCTCTTATGTTGCCTTGATAGCGTGTTGCATGCACATAATCGACTTGCAGTGGAAAATCTAAACGCGTTAATAGCTCAGCAGTTAGAATCAACCCACCGACCATCACAGATAATAATAATGGGTCCTTACCTTGATAATCCTCATGGATTTTCTGTGCCATGCGATCAAGTGTTAAATCAATTTCTGCTTTAGAAAAAAGACATTTCGACCGCTGGCGAATTTCTTCAATCTCTTTCATCATAATACTCTACCTATTCACCTTAACCTTCATCTTCAATCTGAATATTAAGTACAGCACTTAATAAATATAGCGACAACACATTGATACATATCACAATGCCATACTTCAAGCCAAACCGATCACCTCGATTTTAAAGCAGTATTATACATGAATTGATAGACAGCAGTCATCTAAATAAAACACACCTTTCATAACTCAAGCCACTCTTGTAAAATACCAGATTGAATAACATAGTAGTAGATGCGATAATGTTTATAAAACCCATAGAACATTTTGTTATTAAAGATAATTTTATAAAATTATTCACATTATATTCTGTTATTTTTCTAGGCTCCCTTGGCTATTTTATCGTGATACCGGTGTATGCAGAGCTAATCCTCAGCCCTATACAAGGCTTACTACCTGAGCACTTTGATATAGCAACCCGGCGTATTATATTTAGTCTAGTCAGCGCTTTTGCTCCCCTATTAACTCTTTGTATTGCTCCGTTTATTGGTCATTTATCTGACCAACTTGGACGTAAAAAAGTACTCTTGTTTTGTCTAGGCTTAACACTCATCAGCTTTCTGCTACCTATTACCGCCATTGCTATCAGCAGCATTACTCTCTTGTTTATTAGCAATGCTATTAACAGTATTGCATCTGCCAGTCAACCCATCGCTCAAGCTGCTTTAACGGATATCAGCACAGGACGCATGAAAGCTTACTTAATGGGACTATCCGCCTCAAGCATGACAGCAGCAATGTCGTTTGGTCCGGCACTCGGCAGCTATTTAATCAAGGTCAGCCTTGATGCTACATTTTGGTGTAGCGCATTTTTCACAGTAATTAATATTATTTTGGTCTATTTAACTTTTTCACCAGGAAAAAAACAAATAAAAGCAGCAAAAATTCCAAGTTTGTTATCTTCATTCAGGGCTTACTCCCCCCTGGCAATGACCATGCTTATACTGGCCTTTTTATGCCAACTGGCTTGGAGCAGCTACTATCAAAACATTAACTACACAGTCATCAGCATCTGGCACCTATCAGTCAGCTCCAGCTTCTACCAACAGCTAATGCTGATTATTGGCTTAAGTATGATTTTATCTCTACTTGTTCTGTATCCAGCTATTATTCGCACCATCACGATAATACAATGCCTCAAACTCTGCCTCATCATTGCAACCTTATCGATGCTGGCAATCAGCTTAACGCATAAAATTTGGCTCTATAAAATAATTCTTATTCCTTTATCTAGCAGCATTGCCATGACCTACCCTTGCTATATGTCTATTTTATCGAACGCCCTAACCAAACGCCATCAAGGCTCAGGAATTGCACTCGCTGGAGGACTTATGGGCATCAGCTGGACACTCAGTGGCTCTTTCAGTGGGTTGATTGCCAATATCAATCTTCACCTAGCCAACTGGCTAGCAGTCATTATCCTAATATTGGCACTTTTTTTACTATTTATCACAATCAAAAAAACGGCCCAAGAAAGCAGATGTCCTTACATTTAAAACAACGATTAATGGCCTATCAAGGTCAATTTAGTCCAGTTATCCCCAAAGAAAAGCAATATGGCCCCTCTGTGATCATAGATTGTGGTCAACCTTTACAGCCCAACCCCAAGCGCTTTGAGCATTATCAACTAGAAATTGGCCGCTATGCTGAGCGCCGGGTCATTTACGATGATTACCAGCAAGACCCACAAAACTATAGAAATATTCACCTAGGTATCGATTTAGGTGTCCCAGAAAATACACCTGTCTTCGCCCCCCTATCAGCCATCGTCCACAGTTTTGCCGATAATAACCAACCCGGTGATTATGGCCCAACCATCATTTTACAGCATCAACTAGAGCGAGAATCTTATACGTTTTACACCTTATATGGCCATGTAAGTCGTCAGAGTTTAAAGGCGCTTTATATTGGCAAAACAATCGTCCAAGGAGAATCGTTTGCAACAATAGGTCATGAAGGTGAAAATGGCGGTTGGCCCTCACACCTACATTTTCAAATTATTAATAGCATGACCGGCCATCACTCAGGAAATTACCCTGGTATTTGTAGCGAGAAAGAATTGGATTATTACTTAGAGCAATGCCCAGACCCCAACCTTATCTTAGGCATCCCCGATCTCACGCCAAAACCTAACCAAATTGAAATTGAAACAGAATAAACAGCTAAATTATAAAGTAAGAGACTTGTCATGAAGTTACTCATCTACCAAACCCTGTCTCATAACCCGCATTTAAATCTCGCCTTTGAGAGCTATTTGCTAGACACAGCCCCAGCCGATGCGCATATTTTGTATCTATGGCAAAACAGCAGTGTCATCGTCATTGGTCGCTCACAAAACCCTTGGTTAGAATGCCATACAGAGAAAATGACAGCAGATAGCATTCAACTTGCCCGCCGCCCCACGGGCGGTGGCGCCGTTTACCATGATCTTGGTAATACGAACTTTAGTTTTATCTCACCCAAGCACTCAGAAAACAAAGACAATAACTTTAAAATTATTTTATCTACTCTAGCTAAACTGAATATTCATGCCCATTGTGCTGGACGAAATGACTTGCATATAGAGACTGATGAGGGTTACAAAAAAATATCTGGCAGTGCCTTTTATAATAATAAAACCCACCACTTACATCACGGCACCTTATTAATTAGCGCCTCAATTGATAAACTTACACATTACCTTAATCCAAATAAGAAAAAACTCATTGCCAAAGGCATTACTTCAGTCAAGTCAAGAGTCACAAACTTAATTACCATTAATCAGTCGATCAATCACGAAAATCTCAGCCTAGCGATTATTAATCGCTTTCAACACTTATACAATAACACCGCACAGAGCCAAAAAATTGATTTAAAGTCAATCGGCCATTACCCTCACTTGTCCACACTGTATCATCATTATAAAAGTTGGGAGTGGTGTTATGGAAAAACACTCAGCTTTACCCACGCCTTTGAAAGAAAACTCTCCTTTGGCTTATTCTCAATTCAACTTATTGTTAAAAATGCACAGATCCAAGATGCTGAAGTTTACTCTGATACACTCAATACAGATATTGTCGATCACATTAAGTCTTGTTTAGTATTTAGCCCTTACTCAGCATCAACGATGCCCTCTACATTTTCTCCACTTGCTCAAATATTTCCTCAAGAAGCCCAAGAACTTTCAGAGTGGTTTACTCATGAACTGCAATAGCTCCTAACCGCTTGATTTTGAATCTAAGCACCCGCGCCACAATCAATGCAACGGGCAGGAGGTAGTGGCCCCATCTGCAAGTTGTGTAGCAAATCACGCAAAGCAGAGCGTAAACCCTCTTCAATAACAGGGTGATAAAACGGCATATGTAATATATCCATCACGGTGAAGTGACTTTGTATCGACCAAGCAAGCAAATGAGCGAGATGCTCAGCATTCGGGCCAAAAATCTCTGCACCTAACAATCTGCCTGTACCACACTCACCATAGACGTGCAATACACCTTTATTCACCAACATTACCCGACTACGCCCTTGATCTTCAAACAAAACTCTGCCTGTTTTAAACTCCCATGAACCCTCACGCAGTTGCCGATAGGATTGACCAATAACCGCCAATTGAGGGTCAGTAAAAGCAATCCCTAACGGAACATAGCGCTGTTGTTTAAAAACCTCAGGGAAACGTCCTGCATTTTGACCCGCTAATTTTCCTTCATCGGCAGCTTCATGCAATAAAGGTAAGTCACCACAGGCATCTCCTGCAATAAAAATATTAGAACCACCACAGCGCATTGACAATGGATCATACAAGGGAACACCACGATGATTTAATGCTAATGTTGTTGTTTCAAGCCCTAAACCATCAACATTAGCAATACGCCCAGTTGCAGCCAGGATATAGTCAAAGCAACCCACTTGCTCAACATTCTCCGCATTGTTAAACCGTACTTCAACATGGTCTTTTTTTTCTGTTATTGCTAACATATCAGCATGCGTATGAAAGGTAAATTCATGTTGAAAAGCTTGTACAGCATACCGATTAATATCGGGATCTGTTATCAGACTAATTGTATTATTCCGTCCAAATAGCTCAACATTAACACCAAGTCGATGCAATGCTTGACCAAGCTCCAGGCCAATGACACCCGCACCAAAAACCGCAATTGACTGTGGTAAATCTTGCCAATCAAACACATCATCATTCGTCATTAATCGGCTACCCGCAGCTTGCAATTCATCTGGAATATACGGCCGGGATCCTGTTGCAATAATAATACGTTCCGCCTGAATTATTCGGCCATCTGCCAAAATTAATTTATGGTCACCATTAAACTTAGCACGCTGTTGAACTAAATGATTCGTGTCAAAACCTACAACCGCCTCTTTAACAAAACCAACAAAACGGTCCCTCTCATCTCTCACCCGCCGCATCACAGCGTGACCATCTATATAGACAGGCCCCACCTGCAAACCCAGCGCTGACATTGATTTTGTTTGATGGCAAACATGTGCAGGGGCAATGAGTAATTTAGATGGCATACAACCAACACGTGCACAGGTAGTGCCATACGTATTTGCTTCTAGCAAAACTATATTTTTTGTAAACTTAATTGCCTCTCGATACGCAGCCATTCCTGCAGTTCCTGTACCAATAATCGCAATGTCCACAATCCATTTATTATCCATAACTGTGTCCTTGTTCAATCCTCTAAATATAGCCCCTTAAATAAAATGATAGCTTGCTTTCTAGGTAAAGTTCAGCCAAAAGATAATACTTATGTCACTCAGAACCTCGCTTAACATGAGTCTAAACAAAACAAAGAGATATTCACCAGTATGGATATTATCATTGTCAGAGTAAAACTAAATAATTATAATGGTAATTTTTGGGATTATCTTGAATATTTCAACAAAAGCAACATGGTTTTTAATTCTTGTCACAGTGTTATGGGGAGCCACTTTTCCACTAATCAAAAGTGCTATTACAACGATTAACCCAAATGCCTTTGTTACCATCCGCCTTATGATTGCTGCAATTACCTTTTTTCCTTTTATTTTGCATAAAACTCCAGAAACCACTTCTACCATTCTCAAAGGTGCATTGATACTTGGCTTACTCGAGTCACTCTGCTACATCTGTCAAACTATGGGATTGCAAACAATTAGCTCAGCAAACTCAGCATTTATTACCGCATTTAGCGTTGTTTTAGTACCTTTTATTTCACCATTTTTTGGATTAACCAAGCCAACTAAAACTGACATTTTTGCCTCTTCAACTTGTTTATTCGGTATTTTTATTTTAACTGGCGCGAGAATTTCCCATATTAATATAGGAGAATTATGGTCATTTGGTTGTGCATTGACCTATGCTTTTTCCATTTCTTATTTACAACGCATCACCCTTAAAATTAAACAAAATTTAATTTTACTCGTTGGTTTTCAGATTCTTTTTGCCATTCCGTTACCGCTGATAATATCATTCACTCAACCTTGGCATATCACACTCACTCCAATATTAATTATTGCCTTAATTTTCTGTGGCTCATTTTCAACCTGTTTAACTTTCTTCTTACAAAGTAAATATCAAAATAAAATCAGCATTAATAAAGCGGCTTTAATTTATGCATTTGAACCTGTATTTGCAACTGTATTTGCTTACTTAATCAATGGTGAGGCGATTTATAAAAGCACAATTATAGGAGGAGCACTTGTTTTTCTAAGCTTTATGATTTCACAATTTTCTCATATATTTATTCATATAGTAAAAAAAATATGGCTA